>JAFGCH010000149.1 GCA_016932695.1 Acidimicrobiia bacterium
CCCGCCCTCAGAAAAGCCCTCGAACTCCGGGACCAGCACTGCACCCACCCCGGATGCCAGATACCCGCCCGCTGGTGCGACGCTCACCATGTCGTGCACTGGGCCGACGGAGGGACCACGGATCTGTCGAACCTGCGGCTCCTATGCCGCCAACACCACCGCCACGCCCACCACCACCAGCCCTACCCAAAACGGCAATAGCCAAGTGAAGGGTCCGGCCCCGGGCCACCACTGGAAAAGGCCTCAGGCCCGCTACTGGAGAAGACCTCAGGCCATCGCCGGAGTCGGGTTGTGGGCCAGCACCAAGAGCTGCGACCCCACCAGTACCGGCCGGTAGGGCGCCCCCCTGTCGAGGCGTTGCTGCCAGATGAGTGTCCCGTCGGCCAAGTCGAGCGCGCCGATCATCCCGGTGGTCACCGCAGTGCGCACGAAGGTGCTGGTGCCCACATAGACCCGCCCACCGCTGACCAGCACCCGGCCTATCTCGTCCTCCAGCGTCGCCGACCACAGTTCCCGTCCGCTGCCCTGATCCATCGCCAGCAGGCGGTCTCCATCGCCTACCAGGATCAGCCCGTCGGCGGCGCCCGCCACTGCGAGGCGGCAGCCCCTCTCGCGGCACTCCTGCCTCCAGAGTTGGCGGCCCGCCCGGGCATCGATGGCAATCAGGCGCCCCCGGCCGTTTTCCCGCGACACCGCGACGAGCACGACCTCGTCCACCAGGTCCACGGCGAGGCTGCCGGTGAAGCGGCGCGACCACAGGAGGCGCCCGTCATCCGCCGCGGCTACCCCCAGGAAGGAGCTACCTGCGCCGTCGAAATCGAACCAACCCGCCACGTGCCCACTCCCCGTCGCCAGCCACGCCGGACCCAAGGCCGGCTGGCGCCACCGCACCTCGCCCGAGGTCGAGCCGAGAGCCACCAGCTCTCCGGCATCGCCGGGTACATAGATCTGGGAACCGTCGTACCAGACCCGGTAGGCGGAGTCGCCGGCGTGGAGGCGCTGAGTCCAGAGGTCGGCGCCATCCGTTGGATCGATGGCGCGGATCAGCGCGGACGGGGTATCGACCAGGAAGATCCCCGACTCTCCGATCGTTGCCGAGGCGCCGTGGTTGCTGCGGGGCGACTCCCAGACCACCCGACCGGTGCCATCGTCCACGGCAGCCAGGTGCCAGGCATCGGCGTCACGGGCGTCGATGATGGTCCTACCCCCCGACCTGCCCACCGCGCCCACCACGCCTGCCGTCTTCACCTGCCACTTGGGCCGGCCGTCGGCCAGGTCCAGGGCCACGAGACCCTGGGCCGCCGCCGCGACGATCAAGTCCCCCGCAGTGAGCAGAGGCGCCTGCTCGGCCAGGAAGGCCCTCACCTCCGGGACTGGAGTGCTCCACAGGACTGCGCCGGTGTCCGGGTCGATAGACAGCACGGCGGCGCTGCCGATGGTGTCCCCCAGGTCGAAGGAATCGCCCGGCTCGATCTGCCGGATGCTGATGGGCTCCGAACCGCACCCGGTCAAGATCGCGGTCGCCAGGAGCACGCCGAACGCCCTTCGGCAGCACCGCCCCCGCAGTCGCCCCATGACAGTGCCTCCCGGCCGGACACTACTCACGGGCGGGCCGGAGGGCCGGGGCTCACCCACCATGGACCCCCAACCCCCGGTACCGTTCCCCCGATGCAGCCGTTGTGGCGCGCCGTCTTCCTGGGGTTGATCCTGGCCGCCGCCTGGGCGGTGCCCGCTTTCCTCACCGACAACGTCTACCACCCCGCCCCTCTCTTGGTCGGAGCAGTGATCCCGCTCGGGGTGGCCCTCGGGCCCCGGGTGCCGGCGATGCCGCTACGCCTGGCGGCGACGGCCGCCGGGGCGATCCTGGCCCTGGCCACCACCGGCCTGCTGGGCGCCACCGGGCACCTCGACGGGCCTTCCCTGCTGCGCACCCGGCAGCGCCCTGGCCGAGGCTGTGGCCTTCTGCCTGGCCGGGGCGGGCATCGGCCTGGTGCTCGGCCTGGCCCGGCGGCGGTAGGGTGAGCCCGCCCCAACACAGGAGACGATCCATCATGCCCGCCGTCCGTCCCAGCGCCGCTGCCTACCGCCACGTCATGGGCCTGCGCGTGGTGCGCTGCTTCCGCCCCGACCCCATCCCACCCGAAGAGATGGAGGCCGTGCTCGAGGCGGGCCGCTGGACGGGCTCCTCCAAGAACCGCCAGGGCTGGGCCTTCGTGGTGGTAGACGATCGCGAGGGCTTGGAGCGGCTGTCCACGGCCGGCAGCTTCACCGGTCCCGTCCTGGCGTCCGTGGCCACCGTGGTGCTGGTGCGCCTCCCCGGCGGGAACGACTTCGACATCGGGCGGGCGGCGCAGAACATGATGCTGGCGGCGGCCGCCCGCGGCCTGGGCTCGTGCCCCATCACCCTGCACCATCGCGAGCGCGCCCAGGAGGTACTCGCCGTCCCCGAAGACCACGAAGCCACCTGGGCGATCGCCCTGGGCTATCCCGATGAGGAGGCCGAGGTGGAGCAGCGCCGCCGGGCGGCGGCCGCCGGGTTCACCGGCCGCCGGCCCCTGGCCGAGATGGTGCACCGGGGCCGCTTCGGCAACGCCGGCGCCTAGACCGGCCCATCCTCCGGGGGCGCCTCTCCCAGGGCTCCTTCGAGTACCACCCCTTCGTGGGGTCCCAGGCTCAGGGCCCCCATGACGCTCTCACCGGTGCGATGCCTCCCGGTGGCGAGGGCGATGCGGCCCGCCGGCAGCCCGTTCACCCGGAGCGGCTCGGCGGTGAAGTTGAGTGCCACCGTCAGTGCCGGAGAGCCCGGGTGGAGCCTCCGAAAGGCGAAGCATCCGGGAGGCACGCCGGGGATCGTGCCGTAGCTCCCGAGACGGAGAGCAGGCGAACCGCGCCGCAGTCGCAGCAGCGCCCGATAGAGGTTCAACAGCGACCCGGGATCCTCCAGTTGAGCCGCCACGCTGCGCGGCGCGGCGCCCGCCCCCAGGGGGAGCCAGGGCATCGCCCCCGGCGGGCAGAAGCCCGAGTTCGGCGTCCGGTCCCAAGGCATGGGGGTACGGCACCCGTCGCGCCCCCGCCCGGGCACGCGGCGACCGAAGGGGTCCTGCTGGCGCTCCGGCGGGACCTCCAGTTGGGGCAGGCCCAGTTCGTCGCCGTTGTAGAGCGTGGGGGTACCCCGCAGGGTCAGCAGCAGCATCGCCGCCACCCGGGCCGCGGGTTCGCCGACTCGCGTCGCCAGGCGCGGCTCGTCGTGGTTGCCCAGCACGTAGTTGGGCCAGGCTCCGGAGGGCAGGGCTGCTTCCAGGTCCTCCACCCGGCGGCGCACCTCGGCGGCGTCCCAGGGAGACCGCAGCAGGGAGAAGTTGAAGGGGAGATGCAGTTCGGGTTTGTCGCCATCCCCGTAGTAGGAGCACCAGACCGCCAGGTCCGCCTCGTGGATCTCCCCGACGGCCACCCGAGGCGGGGTGCATCCGTCGAGAAGGACCCGCATCTCGCGGAACACCCTGTGGACGTCGGGATGGGCCCGCGAGCGGGGCCGGGAATCGGCGCGCCAAGGCGGATAGTCGTCCGACGGTGGGTCATCGCCCAGGTCCGGGTCTTTCATGACGAAGTCGGCCACGTCGATGCGGAAGCCGTCCACCCCCCGGTCCAGCCAGAAGCGCATCACCCCATACATGGCCTCCCGGACCGCGGGGTGGCGCCAGTTGAGATCGGGCTGCTCGGCCAGGAAGGAGTGCAGGTAGTACTGCCCGGTGGCCGGGTCCCACTCCCAGGCGGGGCCGCCGAACACCGCCTGCCAGTTGTTGGGCGGCCCGCCGCCGGGGCCGGGGTCGCGCCACA
>JAFGCH010000150.1 GCA_016932695.1 Acidimicrobiia bacterium
CCTTCTCGACCGGGAAGCGGATCTCGGTCACGGGCGGGCCCGGGTCCTGCGGGGAAGTCAGGTAGACCTCCTGGGGCGGACCCGCCACCCGGTAACCGTGCTGGCCGATCCACACCCCGAGTGCCTGGTAAGCCTCACCGACCGTGTCGTAGGGTCCGACGTGGACGAGCACCGCCGCCTCGCCGCCGGGGACGGTGCGCGCCGTCAGCGTGCGGCCCCCCGGGGTGGCCACCGGCCCAACGCCGGCGGGAACCGGGCAGACCAGCTCGGTATCGATCGACTCGGGAGAGAACTCCGGGTCGTGATAGATGACGAACGGCGGCCCGACTGGGGTCACCCCGGCCATGCCCAGGCCGGCGAAACCGTCTCCGATGAGCTCGCCGATGGCCGTCGTCCCCAACACCTTCTCCCGCATGGCAAGCCCCCGCACCTCGGGGAGCGTCTTCAACACCACCTCGTGCTCCGGCATCTTCCCCTCGCTTTCTATCAGGCGGAGGCGGGCTTCCACCCGCTCCAGTCGTTCTTGCTCCTCGGCCATCCGCCGAGCCGCCTCGGCCCGCTTCAGCCGCAGCATTCCCCGCAACTCCTCCAGCGTGAGGCCCTCGGCCAGCACCGCTCCTATCTCCTCCAAGGTGAGCCCTAGTTCCTTGAGGGCGACGATGCGGTTCACTACCCGCAGTTGGGCGGCGGTGTAGTACCGGTATCCCGAGGAGGGATCGACGGCCGCCGGCTCCAGCAGGCCCAGGTCGGCGTAGTAGCGCAGCGCCGACACCGGGACCATGCACAGCCGGGAGAAGTCACCGATCTTGAACACGGCCCCCAGTTTGCACTCTCGAGCCACTGGAGAGTCAAGTGCTATTCCGGTCTGCCCGGCAGCCCTCTCCCCCCGCTACTACCCTGGCCGGGGGCTGCAGCCGCGCCCGTCCCTCTCCCCGACGCCGGAGGCGCCATGTCCAAGTGGAAGGACCGGATCGGCGGGAAGCCGCTCCATCCGGAGAGCCTGATGATGTCCTACGGCTACAAGCCGGAATGGTCGGAAGGCGCTGCCAAGAGCCCCATCTTCCAGACCTCCACCTTCGTCTTCCGCACCGCCGAGGAAGGCAAGGCCTTCTTCGAGCTGGCCCAGGGGAGGCGGGAGCCCGGACCCGGGGAGAAGCGCGGCCTCATCTACTCCCGCCTCAACAACCCCGACCTGGAAATCGCCGAGGACCGCCTCGCCCTGTGGGACGGCGCCGAGGACTGCGCCCTCTTCAACTCGGGCATGGCGGCCATCGCCACCGCCATGCTGGCTTTCGCCCGGCCGGGCGATGTGGCCGCGGTCAGCCATCCCCTTTACGGCGGGACGCATCACCTGACCGACTGGCTGCTGCCCCAGTTCGGCATTCGGCCGATCCCCTTCAGCTGCGAATGCAGCGAGGAGGAAATCGAGGCCCGGATCGCCGCCGCCGGGGGACCCCTGGGCTTCGTGCTGATCGAGACTCCGGCCAACCCGACCAACGACCTCATCGACATCGCCTGCTGCGCCCGCATCGCCGCCCGCCACTCCACGCCCGACCGTAAGGTGCCTCTGGCGGTAGACAACACCTTCCTGGGACCGCTCTTCCAGCACCCACTGGAGCACGGCGCCGACCTGGTGCTCTACTCGGCCACCAAGTACATCGGAGGCCACAGCGACCTGATCGCCGGCGCGGTGCTGGGACCGGCCTCGCTGGTGGAGCCAGTGCGCTCCTTCCGGACCCTGTTGGGCACCCAGACCGACCCGTGGACCGGATGGCTGCTGATGCGCAGCATGGAAACCCTGAAGGTGCGCATGGAGCGCCAGGCACACACCGCCGGCGCGGTGGCCGACTACCTGGCCTCCCATCCCCGGGTGCTCCGGGTGAACTATCTGGGGCACCTGGCCGAGGGGACCCCGCAGTACGACCTGTACCGCCGCCAGTGCCTGGGCCCGGGGGCCATGATTTCCTTCGAAGTCGAGGGCGGCGTCGAGGCGGCGTACCGGTTCCTCAATTCGCTGCAGTTGTTCAAGCTGGCGGTGAGCCTGGGCAGCACCGAATCGCTGGCCCAGCACCCGGCCACCATGACCCACTCCGAAGCCACCGAGGAGGAGAACCTCGCCGCCGGGGTGACTCCCGGCTTGGTGCGCCTCTCCATCGGGATGGAACACCCCGACGACCTGATCCTCGATGTGGGCCAGGCCCTGGAGAAGGTCTAGCGGGACGCCGCCCGCAGCGAGCAACCGGGTAACAGGCCGGGCAAAAGACCGGGTAGGAAACCGGGCGCCGCTCGGCCGGAGAGGTCCCAAGAAACCGGTCCCAAGAAACCGGTCCCAAGGAACCGGTCCCAAGGTAGGGGCCCCGAGGGGGAGGCCGGACAACGAGCCGCAGGGGGCTCGGGTGCTCCTTGCCTCCCGGCGCCCCCTACCCTCCCCCTCCATGCGCCGCGCCCTCGTGCTGCCCTGCCTGGCCCTGATCGTCGCCGCCTGCTCCACGCCGGCGGTGACCGCCTCTTCGCTCCCGACCTTCACCACCGCCCCGGAAGGACCTGCCGGCTCCACCACGATGGCGCCGCCGACGACCACCCTCCCCGGCGCGTCGACTACCACGACCGCCGCACCCACCACTATCGCCCCCACCGCACCCACGACCACCACAACCGAGCCGACTCCGCTAGACGACATCACCCCGGCCCTGGCGCTGGTGGCCGGCGGCTTCTCCCGCCCGGTGTTCGTTGCGGCCCCGCCGGGCGACGACCGCCTCTTCGTGGTGGAGCAGGACGGCCGCATCTGGGTGCTACGCGAAGGCACCCGCCTGGGCACCTTCCTGGACATCTCAACTCTGGTATCCACCGGTGGGGAGCGCGGCCTGCTCGGCCTGGCCTTCCACCCCGCCTACCCGGGCGACCCGCGCTTCTACCTGAACTACACCGATCGGGCGGGCGGCACCGTGGTGGCCGAATACCGCGTCTCGGCTGATCCCAACCGGGCCGACCCTGAATCGGGGCGAGTCCTCCTCGAAGTAGCCCAGCCGTATGAGAACCACAACGGCGGCATGCTCGCCTTCGGGCCGGACGGCTTCCTCTACGTAGGCATGGGCGACGGAGGCGGCGCCGGCGATCCCGACGGCAACGGGCAGGACCCGGCGAGTCTGCTGGGATCCCTGCTGCGGATCGGAGTGGACGGCGACCCCTACTCCGTGCCCGACAACGGTTGGGGCGGGCGCGGGGGTGCCCCCGAGGTGTGGGCCAAGGGGCTGCGCAACCCCTGGCGCTTCTCCTTCGACGGCGACCTGCTGTACCTCGCCGACGTCGGGCAGCGAGACTGGGAGGAGATCGACATCGCCCACGTCGATTCCCGGCTCCTCGATTTCGGCTGGAACGTCATGGAGGGAAGCCACTGCTTCCGATCCGACGAGTGCGATCGCGAGGGACGGGTGCTGCCGGTGCTCGAGTACGCCCACGAGGACGGCAACTGCTCGGTCACCGGCGGCTACGTGTACCGGGGCACGGCCCTGCCGGAACTGAACGGGGCCTACTTCTACGGGGACTACTGCTCGGGGATGATCGCCTCGTTCCACCACGACCTCGAGGGCATATACCAGCTGACAGATTGGACGGAGACCCTCGGGGCCGTCCCCGGCCTCACCTCATTCGGGGTGGACGGCCGGGGCGAGCTCTACCTGGTGGCCCACTCCGGCGCCATCTACCGCCTAGTGCGAGGCTGACTCACCAGGGTTCGGCGGGCACCCCGAGCAGGGCCAGCAGTCTCCCCGGGGTCCGATGGCGACAGGGCCAGGCGGCACACCCAGCGTCGCAGAACGGCCCTGATCTCCACCTCGGTGCCCAGAGTCAATTCCACCACGCCCTTGCTCCGCCCGACGAAGGCGGCGGCATCCCACCCGTACCAGCGGATCCCGTAGCCGCGCCACCACGGCCAGGGGATGGCCCGGGCGGCGCGGACCACGGCTCGAGGGAACCGGGCCGCCGCCAGCGGGCCGAAGGCGGCCGAAACCTCGCCGGGCCCCACTTCCACCCAACAGCGGGAGGCCGCGCCCCCGATCAGCAGGCCGATGGGCGCCCATATGGGAGCCCAGGCCAGAGGGAGGCGCACCGTCTCTTCCATGGATCCTTCCGTGTGCCACCGGCGGCGGCTCTTGCCCGACCCGGCTCCCAGCCGGTTCGGGTCCTCTCCGGGAGGCTCCTCCCCCTCCCTACCCCGAACGCGCAACGGCGGCCCGAGCACTGCCCGGGCCGCCGAAGACGTTTGTCTAGGTTGGCTTACCGGCCGCGGTCGCCGTAGCCGCCGCCGTAGCCGCCGCCACGACTGCCGCCGGGCCGCCCGCCGCCGGGCCGCCCGCCGCCGCCGTAACCGCCGCCGCGGCCGCCGCCGCCGCCGTAGCCGCCGCCGCCGAAGCCGCCGCCGCGACCCTCGGACGGACGCCGCTCGGTGCGAGGACGAGCCTCATTCACCGTGAGCCGCCGGCCGTCGAGGTCGGCGGCCTCGAGCGCCGCAATGGCGGCACGGCCTTCTTCTTCGGATTCCATCTCCACGAAGCCGAAGCCTCGGGAGCGTCCGGTGGTGCGATCGGTGACTACCTGGGCCGATGCCACCGTCCCGTGCCTGGTGAACAGCTTCTCCAGGTCTGCGGACGTGTAGCTGAAGGGAAGGTTCCCTACGTATATGTTCATTCGGGCTGCTGCCTCTCGACCGTTCTCGTCCGGCCGCCCCGCAACGGTCACCGCGGGAGCGGCTGCGGGGCACTCAATGAGGTCAGGTCCGCCTCGTGCCTCGTCGGTCGGCAACCATGCAGCCCGAGAGACCTGGAGCGCATCAGCCCCGCGCTTTCGGACGCGAGTGTAGCGACTGCGGGGCGCCCTGCCTGATGGGCCCGGAAAGCCGCCTCAACGGGGGCGGAGGTCCCCGGGTCGGCAGGCATCGTCGTAGTCCACCAGAGCCGGGACCCGCGACTCATCGGCGCAGGCCGGACAAGCGGGGTCGCGTCGCACCTGCAGGGTGAAGAACTCCTGGGCCAGGGCGTCGTAGGTGAGCAGGCGCCCCACCAGCGGCACCCCGATGCCCAGCAGCAGCTTGAGGGCCTCGGCGGCCTGGATGGAACCGATGATGCCGGGGAGCACCCCCAGCACCCCCGCCTCGGCGCAGGACGGAGTCACCTCAGGGGGAGGCGGCTCGGGGAACAGGCACCGATAGCAGGGCCCCCGATAGGGCTGCAGCACGGTGGCCTGGCCCTCGAACCGAAAGACCGCCCCATGCACCACCGGCACCCTGAGGTGCAAGGCGGCATCGTTCATCAGGTAGCGGGTGGGGAAGTTGTCGGCCCCATCCACCACCACGTCGTAGCCGGCCATGAGGTCCAGGGCATTGCCGGCGGCGAAGCGCACCGGATGAGGGACCACCGTGACCCCGGGGTTGAGCCGCCCGATGGCCTCGGCCGCCGAATCCACCTTGAGACGTCCCAGGTGCTCCCCATCGTGGATCACCTGGCGCTGCAGGTTGCTCTCCTCGACCACATCGGGGTCCACGATGCCCAGCGTTCCCACCCCGGCGGCCGCCAGGTACAGGGCGACCGGCGAGCCCAAGCCCCCCGCTCCCACCAGCAGCACCTTCGAGGCGAGCAGTCTCTCCTGGCCGGCGGCCCCCACCTCGGGCAGCAGGAGATGCCGGGCGTAGCGCCCCTGCCGGGCCAAGCCACCGTCCACGGACGCATCCACGGGCCCGCCCACGGGCACCTCCCACTTCCGCCCCTCGGCCTTCCAGCGATCCAGGCCGCCCGCCAGCGAGGCTACCCGCCGGTAGCCCCGGGCTCGCAACGATCGCGCCGCCGCCAGGGAGCGAATCCCCGCCGAGCAGTAGAGGACGATCTCCGCGTCGGGGTCGGGTATCTCCTCCTTCAGGGTGGCTTCGAGGCTCTCCGGGGCCACCCAGCGGCAACCGGGCAGCACGCCCTGGGCCCGCTCTGCGGCGAAGCGCATGTCGATGATGGACACCGACCCGAGGGGCCGGTCGGCAAGCTCCCGCGGAGTGACCTCGAGAGGCGGGGCTTCGTCCCGATCCCCGCTTGGTGACGACCCGTCGGGCGGCTTCCCCGGCACGGCTCAGCCCCCGGAAGCGGCGGGCAGGATCACCAGCACCGCCCCGTCGGGGACGGGAGTATCGAGGCCCTGCAGATAGCGCACGTCCTCCGCTCCCAGGAACACGTTGAGGAAGCGGCGTAGCGCTCCGCTCGCCTCGAACACCGCCGGGCCGAAGCCGGGATGGGCGGCAGCGGCGTGGCGCAGCACCTCGCCCACGGTGAGCCCCACGCCCGTCAGCTCTACCCTTCCCCCGACGCTGGGACGCAGCAACGCCGGTACCCGGATGGTCACACTCACCGGCGGGCCTCCGCAGACTCTGCGTCCTCCAGCGGCGCCTCCAGCGGCTCCTCGCTTACCACCCCGTCTCGGATCCAGAAGCCCCGGATCCCGGGCCGGGCTCGATCCTCCAGGCTCACCACCACGTAGAGCCACTCGGGCTCCAGGGCCCCGGCCACATCCGCCGGCGAGGGAGCGCTCGGCCCCGCGGGGTGGGAGTGGAACACCCCCGCCAGCCGCCACCCCCGGGACTCGGCGTCCCGCAGCGCCCGGAAGTGCTCCTCGGGGTCGAGGGTGTAGGCGTGAGGTGAAGGAGTGGCGTTACGCAGGCAGTAGACGCGGCGCAGGCGGCCGGCGCCGTCGGTGGCCAGCAAGCCGCAGGCCTCGTCGGGGAGACCGGCGGCGGCATGATCGACCATCGCCTCGCGAATGCCTGCAGGGAGATCCATGGGCCGCTCACCGTACCCGGCCCCGGTCCCTACTGCCACCGCGGCGCCGACGAGCCACTAGCCTCCGGCGGCAATGAACGCCACCCCTGCGGAACGCCGCACCGTCACCCTGCGCTCCTCCTCGGGGCGGGTGCTCCTCACCGTGCCCGTGCTGCCGGCGGCCCTCGCCGCCGCGGCCTCAGTGGCCCTCGCCCCGCGGGCTACCGCCCTAGCCGCCATCGGGGCATTGCTGCGCGGGATGTCGCTAACGCTGGGCGCCGCGTCCGTCTCGCCGCCCGCGTCCTGAGCGGCCTCGCCCCCGCCCCGCCGGCGCCGGCCGAATGGACTCCCACTAGCGGTGCGGTTCGATGAGCAGCCCGGCCACGAAGACCGTCTGCGCCGCCAGGGCGACCCCCCCGGCAACCGCCAGGCCGATCTCGGCGGGTATGGGGAGCCCCACCGGCAGCACCGCGCCTACCACCCAGGCCAGTTGGAAGAGGGTCTCGGCGCGGGTGAACGCGCCGCCGCGGCGGTCGGGGTGCACCACGCTCTGCAGCAGGCCGTCGAAACCGAACTTCGCCGTCCCCCAGGCCAGCCCCGCCGCCCCCGCCAGGCCGGCCGCCGCCCCGATGCTGAAGAACTGGGCGGCCACGAAAGCAGCCGCCGCCTCCAGCGCCAGGGCGGCCACCACCATCGGCTCCTCCCGCAGATGCCGCTCCAGCCACGGTGAGATGACCGACGCCAAGCCGAACCCGATGCCGGCGGCCCCGATGAGGGCGCCGAAGTCCAGGGCGCTCCCCCCCTCCTTGAACTCGAAAGCCAGCAAGGCCAGCAGGAACCCGTTGAGCAGGCGCACCACCGCAGTTGCCAGGCGGGAGAGGCGCAGGCTGCGCTGGTAATCGAGGAAAGCGGCCCGCGAAGGCGCCGGGTTCCGCTCCCCGGCGATCGCCGACACCGTCGCCCGCGGGTCGGGCAGGCCCATCCCGGCGAAGGCGGAGAACAGGAAGCAGACGACCGCCCCCACCAGCGCCAGCGCCGAGTGGAGGCGCGCCAGACCGGCTCCCACCGCCACCGCCGCCATTCCGGCGTAGATCCCGAAGCGGGCCAACTGCGCGTTGGCCGCGACCAGGGCCACCGGCTCCGGCAGGGCCACGGGGAGCAGCGACGCCTTGCTGATGCCGTACAGCCGGGAGAGCACCAGCATGCCGAAGGCCAGCGGGAACAGCCACAACGTCTTCAGGCCGAAGGCCATCACCACCGCCACCAGGGCCCGCGACGCCGCCGAAGAGGTCAGCACCGCCCGGTAGGCCCCGGGGAAGCGCCCGAACACCGCCCCCAGGATCGGGGCCACCAGGGCGAAAGGAGCCAGGGTGAGGAGCAGGTAGAGGGCCACTTTGTCTCGCGCCTCGGCCGAAGGGACGTCGAAGAAGAGGGTCCCGGCCAGCGCCACGGCCACCAGCGTGTCCCCGGCCACGTTGGCCGACCAGGAGACGGCCAGCTGCTTGAAAGCCGGCCCCTTGCGGCTGAAGGCGGCATCCACCCGGACCAGGGCGGCGTGCGCCGTGCGACGCACCACCCCGGGCTTCAGCAGCGGGCGCCCCGGCGGGGTAGCAGGCGGCTGGGTCACGCCCCCGACGGTAGCGGAGGTCGGGCCGAGCAGGGGCTCAGAGCAGGTTCGCCGCCATCTCGGCCAACGGGCTGCGCACCGTGCGCTCCAGAGTGACGTGGCCGAACAGGGGATGGCCCTTGAGCTTCTCGATGAGGGCGGCGGCCCCCCCGAAGGGCGAGACGTAGGGGTTGTCCACCTGGGTGAAGTCGCCGCAGAGGACCACCTTGGCGTCGGCTCCGATGCGGGTGAGGATCACCTTGAGGGTGGGCAACTCCAAGTTCTGCGCCTCGTCGATGATCACGAACTCGCCGGTAATGGAACGGCCTCGCAGGTAGGTGATGGCCGCCATCTCCAGCTCCCCTCGCTCCAGCAACTCCTCGAGGGCGTGGTGCGCCGCCCCCGGCCCCCCGTCGGCAAACAGGGCGAAGAGGTTGTCGTGGATGGCGGCCATCCACGGGGCCAGCTTGTCGTCGAGGTCGCCGGGCAGGTAGCCCACTTCCTGGCGGCCCACCGCGATCAGCGGCCGGTACACCGACACCTTGCGGTAGCGGCCCGCCTCCAGCACCTGCTCCAGGCCGGCGGCCAGCGCCAGGAACGTCTTGCCGGTACCCGGGGGGCCCATTACGGTCACCGCCGGTATCTCGGGGTTGAGCAGCAGGTCGAGGGCGAACGCCTGGCGCAGGTTCTTGGACTCGATACCGAACGCCCGCCGCGAGCCCGGCACCCGCACCACCACCGTGTCGGGCTCGGCCTGGGCCACCTGGCCCAGTGCCGAGTGGGAGGCGCCCCCCTTGAGCACCACGAACTGGTTGACCAGGAGGCCGGTTTCGGGGAGCACCGCCTTGCCGTCGGCGTAGACGCGGTCCACCACTTCCGGGCTCACGACCACCTCGGCCACGCCCGAGTAGGACTCGTCCACCGCCACGGTGTCGGCGCGGTAGTCCTGCACCGTCACTCCCAGTTGGGCCGCCTTGATGCGCAGGGCGGCGTCCTTGGTCACCAGCACCGTGGGCGTGCCGTGATCCGCCAGGCTCAGGCACGTGGTGAGCAGCCGGTGGTCGGGGGTGCGGGGGTCGAGGATCTCGGGCAGGCGGTCGGTGGCCACCCCATTGGGCTCAATGCGCAGGGTCCCCCCGGAGGGCAGGGCGATGGGCTCCCGCAAGCCGCCGGGGCGCGAGGCCCCCTGCTCTTCGAGGAACCTGATGGCCCGCCGGGCATTGGCGCCCACCTCGTCCATGCGGCCCTTCTGGCGGTCGAGTTCCTCGATCACCACCAGCGGCAGGACGACCTGATGCTCCTCGAACCGCAGGGGCGCGGCGGGGTCGGCGAGCAGTACGCAGGTGTCGAGGACGTAGGTGCGGGGCGGGGCTGCGGCGGCCACTTGTCCACAGGCTCCCAGGCGCGGGGTCGCGAATCAAGGATCGCGGGCCCTGTCGTCCCCGGAATGCCGCGAACCCGCCTCTCTGCCACCCGCTTCCGGCAGGGTCCGGGCCCCCTTGGTAGTGTGCGCTCTCGCCGTCAAGGAGGCCCCCTGTGCGCGGCAAGGCGCTCACCGTCCTGTCCCTGGTTGCCGTCCTCTGCTCCCTGGCCGCTCTCCCCGCCCAGTCGGCGGTCACCTGCTTCAACCAGACACCGACCATTGTTGCCGTGCCCGGCATCGTCACCCACGGCACCCCCGGAGCCGATGTCATCCTGGGCACCAACGGCAACGACCTCATCTACGGCCGCGGCGGCAACGATCGCATCTGCGGCCTGGGCGGCGCCGACACCCTCTACGGCGGCGCGGGGCGCGATCGCATCTCCGGTGGGGACAGCAACGACTACATCGACGGCGGCCCGGGCAAGGGGCAGATCCTCCGGGGCGACGACGGCCACGACACCATCTACGCCACGGGTTACGGCACCCAGGCAGTCGGTGGGACCGGGATCGATTTCATCCGGGCGTTCGACCCCTTCATGGTCCTGCGCGGCAACGGCGGCGACGACACCATCGTCTCCGGCTACCGCAACGACCTCAACGCCGGCACCGGCCGTGACCACTGCAGCCTGGGCTTGGGCACTGCCGGCACCGGCTGTGAAACCGTCCAGTTGCAGTGCGGCACCGGCGGCACCCCGCTGCCGGCGAGCCTGCCCGCCGGCTGGAGCAGCGCCGCCGGGGACTTCGACGGCAACGGTACGGCCGACACCCTCCACGTGTGGAACGACGGGTCCCACTGGTACGCCCACATCGAGACGGACGACGGGTTCGGGGCCCAGGCCGTGCTGCCGACTCATCCGCTCGACTTTGCCGAGGCCGTGGGCGGCTACGACGTCAACGGCGACGGCATGGACGAGGCGTTCCTGGTCGTGGGAGTGGGAGCATCGACGAACACCGTCGGCCTCTACACCCTCTACCAGCCCGACCCGGACGAGATCCCCTTGTTCACCTGCGGGCTGGAACCGATCGAGTTCCCCCCGCCGGGCCCCGAGGCCTCCTTCGTCATCGGGGGCAGCGTCATGCACGGCGACGGCCTGCAATGCCGGGCCAACCACACCCTGCGCCAGTACCAGGAGGAGACGCTCGACGGGACCAACTGGGACCAGGACCGCTGGGACTACCGGTACTACCCCAACTTCGCCGCTGCTCCCCCCGCCCTCTTCCAGTTCAACTACACCCAGGTCGCTCTGGTCACCGGGGTGAACGACCCCCTGATCGCCCGGGGCTACGCCCTCAGCTGCGGCGGGCTGACCCCCTAGTAGCGCTCCGCCCGGCGCAGCATCCCGCCGGCCGGTACGGTAAGGGCCCCTGAGGAGGGAGGCCGAGTGCGGGTAGCCGTCGTGGGAGCCGGTTCCTGGGGCACCGCCCTGGCGCGGCTCGCCGCCGGCCGGGCCGAGGTGCGCCTCTGGGCGCGCGAGCCCGAAGTGGTGGCCTCGGTGCGTCAGCAGCACGAGAACACCATGTACCTGCCCGGCCACTCCCTTCCCGCGAGCGTGGCTTGCACCGGGGACCTGGCCGAGTGTCTCGCTGATGCCGACCTGGTGGTGATGGCGGTGCCCTCCCATGGCTTCCGCGAGGTGCTGCGCCGGGCCGTGCCCTCGCTGCCGCCGGGAGCCCCGATGCTGAGCGTCACCAAGGGCATCGAGCAGGAGACCCTGAAGCGGATGACCGAGATCGTGATCGAGGAAACGAGACGCGACCCGGCGGGCGTCGGGGTCCTCACCGGGCCCAACCTGGCTCGGGAGATTGCCGCCGGCCAGCCGGCGGCCACCGTGGTGGCTATGCCCGACCCGGAGGCCGGCCTCGAGGTGCAGCGCCTGTTCATGGGCCCCACCCTCCGGGTGTACACCAACCCCGACGTGGTGGGCTGCGAAGCCGCCGGGGCACTGAAGAACGTCATGGCCATCGCCGCCGGGATGGCGGCCGGCCTGGGCTACGGCGACAACTCCACCGCGGCCCTCATCACCCGGGCACTGGCCGAACTCACCCGCCTCGGCGTCGCCCTGGGGGGCCGACCGCTGACCTTCGCCGGACTGGCCGGGATGGGCGACCTGGTGGCCACCTGCATCAGCCTCCAGAGCCGCAACCGCCAGGTCGGCGTGGCCCTGGGGCAAGGCCGGCGCCTCGAGGAGATCGTGGCCGAGATGCGCATGGTGGCCGAAGGCATCAAGACCACCCCCGCCGTGCTGGCGCTGGCCGGCCGCCACGGCATCGACATGCCCATCGCCGCCATGGTGCAGCAGGTCCTCTACGAGGGCTGCAGCCCCGCCGACATGGTGGCCGGACTCATGGGCCGCGAGGCCAAGGCCGAGATGCACGGCATCGCCTGAGGCAACCCCGTCGACTTGGAGAAGAGCCGCAACGGGTTAGGGTCCCCCTCAAGGAGACGGCCGCCCGCGGCCGACACAAGACTCATGCCCCATCGCCGCCGCCTCACCCGCGCCCTCTCCGCCGGCGTCTTGCTGGCGGCGGTGATCGCCGCCGGAGGCCCCCTGGGGCCGGCCGCCGTAGCCGCCGTCCCCCGGTACGACTTCGGCCAGATGGTGAACTACCCGCTGGTCTTCCCGGTGGCCGAGCCCCACGTGCTGGGCAGCCGCACTCACTTCTGGGACCCGCGCTACAACGGCATCCACCACGCCCAGGACATCATGGCCGACAAGATGACCGAGGTGTACGCCGTGGCCGACGGCACCGTCACCTGGGTCGGGTCCCCCTGCTGCACCCTCACCATCACCCACGACGACGGCTGGGAGTCGCACTACGTCCACCTCAACAACGACACCCCCGGCACCGACGACGGCGAGGGCTGGGGCATCGCCCCCGGCATCGAGCGCTGGAGCCGGGTGGAGCGGGGCCAACTGATCGGCTGGGTCGGCGACAGCGGCAACGCCGAGGGAACCTCCCCGCATCTCCACTTCGAGCTGTGGGCCCCCGACGGGGTGGCCGTCGACTCCTTCGTCTCCCTGCAAGAAGCCGAAGCCGCCCAGGGGCTCACCTGTGCCGGGGAGAAGGCCACCCGGGTGGACACCAACGGCGACCATCGCATCACCGGCACCCCCTTCTCCGACGTCATCGTGGGCACCGAAGAGGCCGACGATCTCTACGGTGGCGCCGGCGACGACGTCATCTGCGGCGGGGGCGGGGACGACATCCTCGGTGGAGGCCCCGGCGACGATCGCCTCGTGGGCGGCGAAGGGAACGACCGGCTGGCCGGCGGGAGCGGGGCCGATACCCTTCTGGGCGGCCCGGGCGACGACGACCTCTCCGGCGGAGCCGGGGACGACCTGCTGGCCGGCCATGCCGGCGCCGACCGCCTGCGCGGCGGGACGGGCGACGACCACCTCCTCGGCGGGCCGGACGGCGACCGCCTGGTCGCCTCCCCGGGCACCGACATCCTCAACGGAGGACGGGGGCGGGACACGGTGAGCTTCGTCCCCGCCGAAGCGGGCGTCACCGCCGACCTCGCCGCCGGCGTCGCCTCGGGCGCAGTGACGGCCACCCTCATCGGCCTCGAGATAGCCCACGGCTCCACTCATCCCGACTCCCTCACCGGCGACGACCGGCGCAACA
>JAFGCH010000033.1 GCA_016932695.1 Acidimicrobiia bacterium
GGGGCTGAACATCGTCAAGAAGGGTGGGGCCGAGAAGATCGTGCTGCCCGGGGCCCCAAAGACTCTGACGGAGTTCATCGATATCGCGCGTGAGGGTGGGGCCACGTTGCTGGCATGCTCGGCGGCTTTCCCCATCGTGGGGTGCAGCGAGGAGGACCTCATCGAAGGCGTCCAGTGCTCGGGTGTGGCCACCTTCGTGGACGAAGCCGAGTCTGCAGAGATCGTGCTCACGTTCTGACGGCGAGGTGCATCCGGACCAAGGTCGGCGGATCCCACGAGAGGCGGACTACGCGATTCTGATGAAGAGGAGGCCAGGATCATGGCAACGCCTGAGGAACTCAGCGCTCTAGTCCCCGCCCGGCAGGTCGATGCTCGCGGCACCGCCTGCCCCGGGCCGCTCCTGGAGGCAAAGCGAGCCATCACGGGCATCCCGGTAGGGGGAGTGATGGAAGTCCTCTCCTCCGATGCCAGTACCAACAACGACATCCCCAGGTGGGCAGTGAAGATCGGCCATGAGTACCTCGGCTCCATCCAAGAGGCCGGGTACTGGCGCATCTTCGTCAAGCGCGGGCGATGAGTCTCCCGGCGGAGGCCACGGCGCTGACGCGCCCGGCCGTCTTGGTGTTCTCCGCGAGGATGATCTCCGACATAGGCATCGACCTCGCCGGCAGCTCGCACATGCATTACTCACCGTCGGTCGTGGTCATCCCACTGCCGTGTTCGAGCAGCCTCCGCGCCGAATGGATTCTGCACGCCTTCGAGCGGGGCTTCGATGGGGTGTTCGTGGCCGCCGACGGGACCGACTGCCCGCTTGTGCCGGACTGCACGCAACGGACGGCAGCGGTGGTCGGCCGGGCCCAGGGGATGATGCAGGAGCGCGGCATCGCTCCGGAGCGGCTCAAGATGGCCGCGTTCTGTTCGGTGTGCGCCGAATCGTTCGTTCGGCACATGCGGCAGTTCACCGAATCCCTTGCCGACCTCGCCGGGATTGCGGGAGGCGCCTGAGATGGATTACG
The DNA here is from genome assembly GCA_016932695.1 of Acidimicrobiia bacterium. GTDB lineage: Bacteria > Actinomycetota > Acidimicrobiia > Spongiisociales > UBA11373 > VGBK01. The sequence goes on from JAFGCH010000033.1 coordinate 1,017, forward strand.
ACGTCTTGGTAGTAGGCGGCGGAACCGCGGGAATGGAGGCCGCGCTCAGCTTGGGAGATATGGGGTACTCGGTCTTGCTGGCGGAGCAGCAGGCGTCCATCGGCGGCACCATGATCCTGCTCAGCAAGGTGTTCCCCACCCTCGACTGCGCCAGTTGCATCGCGACGCCCAAGATGGCCGCTGCTTTCCACCATCCGCAGGTCACGACGTGGACCTCCACCGAGGTAGACGAGATCCGCCGTGATCCCGACGGCACGTTTCGGGCGTCGCTCACTCGCAAGGCGACCTGCGTGGATCCGGCCAAGTGCACGGGCTGCCAGCAATGTGAACTGGCATGCACCGTCGCCATCCCGGATCAGTTCAACTTCGGGTTGGTGGGGCGCCGGGCCGCCTACATCCCGTTCTCCCAGGCCGTGCCCAAGAAGGCAGTAATCGACCGCTACGGGGATTCCCCCTGCACCTTTGCCTGCCCCGCCGGCATCAAGGCGCACGGGTACGTGTCCTTGGTGCGCAGCGGACTGTTCGATGCTGCCATGGAACTGATCCTCGAAGACGTGCCCATCCCGGGTTGCCTGGGAAGAGCCTGCTACGCGCCATGTGAGGAAGTCTGTTCCCGCCGGGAGTTGGAGGGCGAGGTCCCCATCCGTCTCCTGAAGCGCTTCGTGGCCGACCGCTACTACGCCGCCCATCCCGAACCGGCGTACGGTGCGCCCGAGCAGCGCCGCGACGGCCGGGTGGCAGTGGTGGGTTCCGGGCCTGCGGGCCTAGCCGCCGCCTACGACCTGGCCAGAAAGGGCTACTCGGTCACCATCTTCGAAGCCGCGGAGCAGGCGGGGGGAATGCTGCGCTATGCCATACCGTCGTACCGGCTCCCCAACGAGGTCGTCGATCGGGACATCGCCAACGTGACCGCCCTCGGGGTCGAGATCCGCACCGGCCACCGTGTGGAGAGCATCGGAACCCTCGAGTCGGCGGGCTTCGACGCCGTCTTCCTCGCCTGTGGGACTTCCCGCGACCGCGCCCTCGGGATTGAAGGAGAAGACCAAGAGGGGGTGGTGAGCTCTCTGGCCTTCCTCAACCGGGTCAACCGAGGTGAGGCGCCGGATCTACGGGGAAAGCGCGTGGTGGTAGTCGGCGGCGGCAACGTGGCCATCGACTCCGCTCGAGTGGCCCGCCGATTGGGGGCGCAAAGCGTCACTATCCAGTACCGGCGCACGCGGGACGAAATGCCTGCCTTCGCCTGGGAGATCGAAGGCGCCGTCGAGGAGGGGGTTTCCTTCGAGTACCTGCGCGCCCCGGTTCGTTTCGTCGGCGAAAACGGAGCCCTCACTGGGGTCGAGTCCATCGACATGCGCCTCGGGGAACCGGATGAGAGCGGCCGCCGCCGGCCCGTGCCGGTTCCCGGGAGCGAGCGGATCTCCGCCGCCGATCTGGTGGTGACCGCCGTCGGCCTGGAAACCGTGTCGGACCTGTGGGCCGGGGATCCCAGGGTCGGGGGCCGGGGCACGATCGCGGTGGACCCCTTGACCCTGCAGACCACCATCCTCCACGTGTTCGCCGGAGGCGACTGCGCCACCGGGCCCACCTCCATCGTGGCGGCACTCGGCCAGGGGAGGCGGGCGGCGTACTTCATCGACTGCTTGTTGAGCGGGCGGCCGCTCGATGGCGACGGCTACGACCACCGCTTGGCCCCCGTCTCTCACGAGGTGGTGCTCGGCCGGCAGGCCTCCTACCGGACGGCGCCGGCCGACGGCAAGCGCGAGCGCCCGGGTGAAGAGAGACAGCACGACTTCACCGAGACCGAGTTGGCTCTGGACGAGCAGCAGGCGCGTGCCGCCGCGGGCAGGTGCCTCGACTGCGGTGGTTGTTGCGAGTGCCACCAATGCCTCAAAGCCTGCCCTGCCGAGGCGATCGACTTCTCGCAACGCGATCGGGTGGAGCAGGTACACATCGGCTCGGTGGTCGTGTCCACCGGGTTCCACCTGTTCGATGCTCTCCGGAAGCCTCAATACGGCTACGGCCGCTACCCCAATGTGATCACGGCGATGCAGATGGACCGGCTGCTCACTCCGACCCGTCCCTACGACACGGTGCTGCGGCCTTCGGACGGCAGGATTCCCGAGAGCATCGCCTACGTGCTGTGCACCGGGTCGCGCGACTGCGGGGTCGGCAACGACCTGTGCTCGCGGGTGTGCTGCATGTACAGCATCAAGCAGGCTGAGCTGATCATGGGAGCGCTGCCGCTCGCCGACATCACCATCTACTTCATCGACATCCGGGCCTTCGGCAAGGGGTTCGATGAGTTCTACGAACAGGCCCGTTCGATGGGGGTGTACTTCGTGAAGGGACGGGTGGCGCGGATCGAAGAGGCCGAGGGCGACAACCTGGCGCTGGTGTACGAGGACATCGCCAACGGAGGGAAGGTGGCGCGTGCCGAGCACGACTTAGTAGTCCTATCGGTAGGCCTGCTCCCCAATCAGGATGCCCTGCGGTTGTTCTCCAACGGCGATCTCCGGGCCGACGAGCACCACTACGTGCTCGAGATAGACGAGGATCAGACGCCGGCGCGTACCAGCATCGAAGGGGTGTACGCCGCGGGTTCGAGTGCGGCCGTCATGGACATCCCCGACACCATCCTGCACGCCGCGTCGGCGGCCGCGCTCGCCGGCGCCTATGTAGAGAGGCTGAAGGCATGAGCAGCCGCCGACTGGGGGTCTACATCTGCTACTGCGGCGGAAACATCTCCGACTTCGTCGACTGCGAGCGGGTCCGCGCTGCCGTCGAGGGGGAAGAGGGGGTGGTGATCGCCCGCACCCCGATGTTCGCCTGCTCCGACGCTGCCCAGCAGGAGATGATCGACGACATACACCAGCTGGGCCTGGACGGCATGGTCGTGGCTTCTTGCTCGCCTACGCTGCATCAGCTCACCTTCCGCGGGGTGGCGGAGCGGGCCGGGCTGAACCCGTACCTGTACACGCAGGTGAACCTGCGGGAGCAATGTTCGTGGGCCCACACCGATCAGCCCGAGGCGGCCACTCGCAAGGCGATCCAGATGGTCAGAGCCGGCATCGCCAAGGCGCGTTGGAGCGAGCCGCTGGAGAAGATAAGGGTGCAGACCGTCCCGGGGGTGCTGGTGGTCGGCGCCGGGATCGCGGGCCTGCGCACCGCAGTGGCGCTTTCCGACCTCGGGCTGGCAGTGACCATCGTGGAGCGCAGCGAACGGGCGGGGGGCTGGGTTGCCGGGTTCGGATCCATGTACCCGCACGACCGTTCGGGAGCCGGCCTGGTGGCGGAGGCGTTGGCGGAGATCGGGCGGCGGGACAACATCACCCTCCACACGCGAGCGGCGCTGGTCGAGAAGTCGGGCAGCGTGGGCGATCTCGTTGTGGTGCTCGATGTGGCCGGGGAGCGGGTGTCGCTCAATGTTGGAGCGATCGTGGTGGCCACCGGCTTCGACACCTATGAGCCGGCGGAAGGTGAGTACGGGAGGGGGCTTGCAGGGGTCCTGACCTTGCCCGAGTACAAGGGCCTCCTGGATGGCTCGGAGGGGCCCCTGGTGGTCGACGGCCACCCGGTGTCCAGCGTGGCCTACATCTACTGCGTGGGCAGTCGGTGCGAGAGCTGCGAGCACGGGCACACCTACTGCTCGCGCTACTGCTGTGCTGCCGCGGTACACGCCTCCCTAGTCACTCATGAGCGCGTACCCGGCGTGCGGCAGTACCACCTGTACCGGGACATGCGCACCTACGGCAAGTACGAGAGCCTGTACACCCGTGCCCGGCAGCAGGGTTCGGTGTTCCTCGAGTTCGACCCGCAGGAGCCGCCTTCTGTGGAGGCGGAGGGAGGCACTCTGCGGGTGACCCTCCGCGACCTCCTCACCACGGGCAAGGAACTCACCTTCCCTGCCGATGTCGTGGTGCTGGTGACCGCCATGCAGCCCAAGCGGAACGAGGCGCTCAATGAGGTGCTGAAGCTGCCGGTGGGGCTGGACGGGTTCTTCAAAGAGGTGCATCCCAAGCTCCGGCCGGTGGAGACGGTCATCGACGGGGTGTTCATCGCCGGGGCCGCTCAGGCACCGCGCAGCTCCGCCGAGAGCGTGGCGTCGGCGCTGGCGGCGGCAGCCAAGAGCGCGGCACTCCTCAAGAAGGGGTCGGTGCAGCTGGAACCGCTCGTGGCCGTGGTGGACCCGGCCGCTTGCACCTGGTGTGGGCTATGTGCCGAAGTGTGCCCCTACGGGGCCATCGAGAAGGTTCTCTACGACGGCAAGGAGGTGGCCTTGGTCAACGAGGTCATCTGCAAGGGTGGGGGGTCGTGCGTCCCGGTCTGTCCCTATGGGGCCATCCAGGTACGCGGCTCCACCGACGCGCAGATTCGGGCGATGATCGAAGCGATGGAGATCGAGCATGTCTGAGGAGCGCCGCGACCTGCGAGAGATCGTACGCGACGAGATGCTGGTCAGGGACCGCGTCCTGGCGGCTCTCGAGTCGGGTCCGAAGACGGTGCCGGAGATTGCTGCCGAGCTCGGCGCCCCCTCATATGAGGTGATGCACTGGGTGATGGCGGCGCGCAAGTACGGGTACCTGGGGGAGAGCCTGCCCACCGAGGACGGCTACTACCGGTACACCCTGAAGGCGAAGGAGTGAACGCCGTGGCCAGCGCCCAGGTCGACCTGGGGTTCGTGGATTCCGTAGCCCTTTCTGCCGACTTCAACGCCTGGGCCTGCATGAACTGCGGCGTATGCAGCGCGTCGTGCCCCATGGGCATCGATCTGCTCCCACGGCAGTTGTTCCGCCATGTGGTGCTCGGCCTGCGCGCGGAGGTCGTCCAGCAGGCCGACGTCATCTTCCAGTGTCTGTTGTGCAAGGCCTGTGAGCAGAACTGCCCGGCAGGGGTCCACATCGCGGAGAACGTCCGCTCCTTGCGCGGCTACCTCGATCGCGAGGTCTTCGGCCTTGATCGGCGCTACCGGGTCGGCGCGTCGCGCCCCACAAAGGAGGGCCAGCATGCCGCTGCCCACGGGTGACATCGTTGGGCTGATGGTCGACAACCTGGAGCGGCGCTCGTCGGTGTTCCCGATGTCGGCCCGCAAGGCGACCCGGTGGGCCAGGGGGTTGGGCATTCCCGACGGAGGCGAGACCGTCCTCTACACCGGCGCCATGTATCAGTTGCTCCCCTCGATCACGGCTATGGTCCGCCTGCTGGAGCGGGTCGAGGATTCCTTCCTGTCCCGATTCGTGTTCCTGGGTCGCTGGGCGAACAAGGTGGTCAACCTGTCCGCTCTGGCGGCGCATCCGTCGCGCGCCGATGTAGCGCACTATGCCGGCGTGCTACGCCGCATCGCCCGCTTACTGCAGCAGGCCGGGATCCCCTTCGGCTACCTCTACGGCGACGACATGTACGCCGGCGCCCTGGCGTATGACTCGGGGGTCGACGGGGGTTTCGCCACCCACGCCCGGAGGGTGCAGGCCATGCTGCAGCGGCGGGGCGTGCGCAAGCTGATCACGGTGGACCCCCACACCACCAACATGCTGCGTTCCGTTTACCCCGAGGTGCTCGACGGTTGGGACCTCGAGGTGAAGAGCTACCTTGAGGTGCTCGCGGCGGCCGGGGCCGACCCCCTGCAGACCGTGAGGCGCGATGTGGTGATCCACGATTCGTGCGTGTACGCCCGGTACGAGGGCGTCATCGACGAGCCGCGTGCGCTGCTCCGGGACGCGGGGTATCGCGTCAATGAGCCGATCTTCTCCCGGGAGCAGACGTTCTGCTGCGGGGGGCCCATTGAAGCGTTGTTCCCCTCACGCGCCAAGGAGATCGGGCGCCGACGGCTGGAGCAACTGCAGGCAGCGGGGGGCGAGGGGGTGGTGACCATGTGCCCCATCTGCCTGGCGGCTCTGCGCACCGCGGCCGAGGGGGCGATTCCCGTGGAGGACATCTCGCTGTTCCTGGCAGAAGCGTATTGCCCTGCCTCGCCGCCTCGGAAGGGTGCAGGAATGCCCGCGTCGGTTGCGACCGACGTGGGCTGATGGGGTGCGAGACGCGGCACTCGCCGGTGGGCTCGGGTGGCCAATTCCCGGGCACGCAGCGGCTCGTAGAGCATGCCGGCGTGCCGCGGGGGCGGGTCAGGATCGGGCCCCTCTCCCCGTGAGCCGACTCCGGGCCGATTCACCGGGAAGCAACCCGCCGGGGCCGATGAGCACGACAGGAAGAGCTAGGTCGCGTCAGTGCCGGGAGGGGGAGTCGAACCCCCACGAGGTTGCCCTCGGCGGATTTTGAGTCCGCTGCGTCTACCATTCCGCCATCCCGGCGCAGGCCCAATCGTAGGGCGGCCGGAAGCTCCCGGGGAACGGACATGGGCCTCCTGGAACGCCGCATCTTCCGCCTGAACGAGCGGCTCGGCCATCTTGCCGAGGAAGAACGCCTCGCCGCGGCCGAGTTGGAGGTCCACCGGCACCTGGACGACGATGCCCGGCGTGACGCCGCGGTCAGCGGCAACCCCATCGACCGGGAGGACGCCCGAGACACGGCCGCCGACGTAGGCCGTTTCACGCGCCTGGTGGACGGCATCCAAGAGAAGCGGCGGCGCCTGGAGGCCAAGCGGGACCGACTGCTGGCCCGTCTCCCCTAGGGGCGGCCCCCCGCCCTAACATCGAGCCATGCCGCGCCTCGCCCTCCTCGATGGGCACAGCCTCGCCTTCCGAGCGTTCTACGCCCTCCCCGCCGACCTGGCCACCCCCGACGGCCGGCCCACCAACGCGGTGTTCGGCTTCACCTCGATGGTGATCAAGCTGCTGGGCGATGAGCATCCCGAGGCGATGGCGGTGGCCTGGGACACCCCCGAGCCCACGTTCCGCGACTCGGCCTACGCGGGCTACAAGGCCACCCGCAAGGCGGCGCCGGACCTGTTCCGCCAGCAGTTGCCGCTCATCGACGAAGTGGCCGATTGTCTGGGGATGACGCAGTTCCGGATCCCGGGGTTCGAGGCCGACGACGTCATCGCCACCTTGGCGCGGCGTGCTGCCGCGGCAGGCTGGGAAGTGCTGGTGGTCACCGGGGATCGGGACGCCTTCCAGCTGGTGGGCGGCCGCATCAAGGTGGTCTACACCCGGCGGGGAATCAGCGACACCGTGATGGCCGACACCCGCTGGGTGGAGGAGCGCTACGGAGTGACCCCGGCGCAGTACCCCGACTACGCCGCGCTGCGGGGGGATACCTCCGACAACCTTCCCGGGGTGCCCGGAGTGGGCGAGAAGACGGCGGCTCGCCTGGTGGCCGAGTACGGCGGGCTGGAAGGGATCTACGAGCACCTGGAGGATCAGCCGCCGCGGCTGCGGGAGAGCCTGTCCGCCGCTCGGGATCAGGTCTTCTTGAACCGGCGGCTTACCTACCTGCGAGAGGACGCGCCGGTGGCGGCGGCTCCCGAAGATCTGCGGCTGCGTCCCTGGGACCCGGCGCAGGCCCGGCGGGTCTTCGACGGCCTGGCCTTTCGCTCGTTGTGGCAGCGGCTGGTGGAAGTGGGGGGCGGAGGCGAGGAACCCGGCGGAGGCGTGCTGGACGTGGAGGTGGTGGCCGTCTCCGACCCGGCGGGGCTGGTCACCGGCGGCGAGCGGCTGGCACTGGAGCCGGTGTGGGAGGGCGAGGTGCTGGCCGGGGTGGTCGTAGCCAGGGTGGGGGAGCGGGTGGCATTCGTGACCGCCGAGCGTCTCGGCGGCCTGGCCCCGGCCCTGGCCGACCCGGCGGTGCCCAAGGCCCTGCACGACGCCAAACCGCTGATCCGGGCCCTGCTGGAAGGGGGGAGTGATCTGGCCGGCCTGACCGGCGACACCGCCCTGGCGGGGTACCTGGTGAACCCCACCGAGGGGGCGCCGGACCTCAGCAGCCTGGCTGCCCAGGTGCTGGGCCTGGAGATCGACCCGGAAGGAGCGGCGGCCACGAGGCGCGGCGCCCAGGGAGCATTCGACTTCGAGGCCGGGGGCCCCGACCTCGAGCGTGCCGGCCGGCGCGCCGTGGCGGTGGCCCGCCTGGCCGATCCGTTGCACGCCTTGCTGCAGGAGCGGGGGGGCTTCGACCTGTACCACGGGGTGGAACTGCCGCTTGTCCGGGTCCTGGCGCGTATGGAGCAGGCGGGCATCCTGGTCGACCGGGACTACCTGGTGGAACTGGGGGAGCACCTGCGCGACCGGCTGGCGATGCTGGAGCGGCAGGTGCACGAGGCGGCCGGCGATCCCTTCAACATCAACTCCACCCAGCAACTGCGCGAGGTGCTCTTCGAGCGGCTACACCTGCCGGTGCTGAAGAAGACTCCCAAGGGGGCCCCCTCTACCGACGCTTCGGTGCTGCAGAAGATGGTGGATCAGCATCCGGTGGTCGGCCACCTGCTGGCCTACCGGGAGCTCGAGAAGCTGCGCTCCACCTACGTAGACGGCCTGCTGCCGCTGATCGGGCGCGACGGCAGGATCCACTGCGTGTTCAACCAGACTGGGGCGGCCACCGGGCGGATCTCCAGCGAGCGCCCCAACATGCAGAACATCCCGGTGCGCACCGAGGAGGGGCGCACCATCAGGCGAGCCTTCGTCGCCGCGCCGGGGTGCACGTTCGTCGTCGCCGACTACAGCCAGATCGAGCTGCGCATCCTGGCGCATCTCAGCGGGGACGCCGGGCTGCTGGAGGCCTTCGCCTCGGGGGCCGACATCCACACCGCCACCGCCGCCCGGGTGTTCGGCCTGGCCGCGGAACAGGTGACCCCGGACCTGCGCCGCCGGGCGAAGATGATCAACTTCGGCCTTCTCTACGGCATGGAGGCCTACGGCCTGGGCCAGCGCCTCGAGATCCCCACCGAGGTGGCCAAAGAGCACATGGAGGCCTACTTCGCCCAGTTCCCCGACGTAGCCGCCTTCATGCAGGGGATGGTGGCTCGCGCCCGGGCCGACGGCTACACGACCACCATCCTGGGGCGCCGTCGCTATTTGCCCGAGCTGTCTTCGGATAACTTCCGGATCCGGCAGGCGGCGGAGCGAATGGCGCTCAACGCGCCGATCCAGGGTTCGGCGGCGGACATCATCAAGAAGGCGATGGTCTCCCTCGACGCAGCGCTGGGGGAGCGGCGGCTGGAAGCCACTCTGCTCCTGCAGGTGCACGACGAGCTGGTGGTCGAGGTGCCGCTCGAGGAGGCGGACGAAGCGGCCGGGCTGATCAGGGAGATAATGGAAGGCGGCGCCGAGCTGCGCGTCCCCCTCAAAGTGGACCTGGGCATGGGCCCCACGCTGGCGGACGCCAAGGCCTGACGGCTGCCGGCAACGGGTGTGTTACCCTTCTGCCCGCTCCCCGGCGATCCCGCGATCGCGGGGAAGCCCACTTCCAGGAGACACACAAACCCATGACCGACGACATCCACGACGCGCCCGCCACCGACGTGCCGGAAGACGGGCAGCCCGCCGCCCCTGCTCCCGCCGCGCCGCCCGAGGAGCCGCCCGCCTTTGTGGCCGAAGAGCAGGTGCCCGAGGAGCCGCCCGCCTTTGTGGCCGAAGAGCAGGTGCCCGAGGA
>JAFGCH010000034.1 GCA_016932695.1 Acidimicrobiia bacterium
AAACAGGGTGTCGGCCCCGTAGTAGTAGTCGCCGTCACCATCGGCGACGAAGCCATACCCGTCGGGAAGGGCCACCACCGACCACATGGTGTTGCCCATCATCGCCTCTACCCAGTTGGGGCTGAAGCCGTGCTCGTCGATGCGGGCCCAGGTACGGCCGTCGGGGGATCGCCAGAATCCTTCGCCGAGGGCGAGGTAGCCGTCGGCGTCGGCGATCACCGAGTCCAGACCGGGGACTTGCCCGCTTGCCTGCTCCCATTCGATTCCGTCCGGCGAGAACCATATGGCGGGGTCCGCCCCCCACCCCACGGCGACATAGCCGTTCGGTCCCCGAACGACGTCGTTGATCTTCTGGCTGTCTGCTCCGCCGAAGACTTCCGCATCGCTCACGCGTTCCCAGGTGAGACCGTCGGCCGAAACCCACACGGCAGCATCGGCGGGGCCCATCTCGGTCTCACCGCGTGAGGTGTCCAGCACGCACCCGACGGCGATGAGACCGGGGCCGCCTTCGATCACAGTCGAGATGGCGTCGTTGAGACCGAACGCATCCTGCGTCGGCGCCTGCGTCCAGGTCATGGCCAGGCCCGGCGGAACGAACGGGGCCGCGGTGGTGGTCGGCGCCTCAGTCGTGGTGGTGGGCGCCGGCGTAGTGGTGGGCAGCGGCGTGGTGGTCGTGGCGATGACAGGGGCTTCCTGGCCGCCTCGAGCCAGCAGCAGCACCGTGCCCACCACTGCCAGAGTCAGCACGAAGGCCATGCCCAGCACCAACGCCGGCCGGCGCCAGTGGGGAGCAGTCCCGGAAGGTGTACTCGTGGCAGTCATCTTCCCCCTCCTCCGGTCGAGCAGGGAGCGCAGCGCCTCGAGTTCCTCCTCGTGCAGCGCGGCGAGTGAGATCACCGGGTTGGCTTCCCGGAGCCGCCGCACGACGCTCTCGTGGTCGCTCATGGCGCGATGCCTCTCTGCATCGGTCGTGGGGCCACCTCACCCTGCTTGTGTCCGGATGCGGGCAGATGTCTCGCCAGCCGGCCGGTGGCGCGGTGGATCCGCTGGCTCAGGGCGTGGGGGGAGCAGTGGTACATCTCGGCGAGTTGCTCACGAGGCACTTCTTCCCACACCGCCAGCCGGAGCAACTCACGGTCGCCGTTGGAGAGCCGGTCGAGGGCCTCGAGGACCTCCTGGTCGGCTTCTCGCTGGATCAAGATCGTGTCGGGGCCCGGGGGATCGGCCCCTCCCAGCCCGGCCACGCGGCCGAGCAGACGGGCGAAACGGCGGGAGGCGCGGTTCTGGTTGGCCAGCACCCGGGCGGAGGTGGCGTACAGCCATGCCAGGGCGGCGTCGCCGTCGGGTACCTTGTCGAGGCGCCGCCAGGCGATAAGGAAGGTCTCGGCGGCACCCTCCTGAGCAGCCGAGGGGTCGGTGCGGCGGCGGAAGTAGGCGTACACCCGGCGTTGGTACGCCCCGTAGATCCGCTCGAACCGCCGCTCCGCCTCCCGATCTGCCACGGCTTTCCCCCAAGGGCCGCCTCACAATTCTATGTGTCCGCACCGGCCCGGGGGTCACGCCTTCCCAGGGCAAGTGCCGTGGTGGGTGACCCGCCCGGCGTTCTGGACACTGACTCCGTTGGAGGCGAAAGCGCCTCCGGGCCGCCTCATGGGGGAGGGCGCCCGAGGCGCCCTCCCCCGGCCTTCCGCGCCGAGGCCGGCGGTGGTAGGAGGGGACTACCGCTTACCATCGCTCGCCGTGAGGGACTTCACGGCTAGAGGCGGCTGGTGGGTGGCGGCACAGGTTCCGCTCTTCGGCGGGCTGCTGGCTTTCTGGCTGCTGTGGGGCGATGGCTGGGGCGCGGTGGCGCTGGTCGCCGGGGCGGCGCTCGCCGGGGCAGGAGGTGCCCTGGTGGCCGGGGGCCTGGCGGCGCTGGGCAGCCAGCTCACCCCCTTCCCCGCCCCGCTGCATGGGGGTGCCCTGGTGGAGCGGGGCGCCTACCGCCTGGTGCGCCATCCCATCTACGGGGGCATCCTGCTGGGGGCGCTCGGGGTTTCGCTGGCCGACGGCAACTGGCCCGGCCTGGTGCTGGCGGCCGCTCTGGGAGGGCTCTTCTGGGCGAAGTCCTGGGTCGAGGAAGGGATGCTGGCGACGCGGTTCGCCACCTATGCGGCCTACCGGGCCCGGGTGCGGCGGCGCCTCATCCCCGGCATCCTCTGAGGCAGGGCTAGGGTCGGCGGCGACGGCGCAACATGACTCTCGACCCCTTTCCTCTCGCCCTCATGGCGGCGCACGCCCGCCGCTACCCGCGGTGGGAGGCGGTAGACCTGTACAAGCTGCTGCACCAGGGGACGCGAGGCAGCGAGCATGCCGCCCCGAGCGAAGAAGCGGCCGGGGAGGCGCTGGAGCGGGAACTGGGGAAGATGGGCCCGGGGCCGGCGGAACCGCTGGTCGACCCCATCCGGGCGGACGGGGCGATCGCCCGGGTGCATCTGCGTGCCTGGCTGGCGGCCGGGTTCGACCCGCACCTCCTGCTGGCGGCCTTCTTGGAGACGGCGGCGAACTGGGAGGAGGTCCCGGGCGAACTCGAGGAGGCACTGCGGCGGTTGGGGGCCCGGGCCGGGGAACTGGGCCTGCCGCCCGGCGAGGTGACGAAGCTGGCCGGGCGGATGAAGGCGCAGGGCTACCCGGCGGCGCATCACTCGGAGGGGTATCGCATCCTCTACCGGCCCGCCTACCGGGTGGTGGCCGCCCGGTTCCTCCCGCCCGAGTTGGTCTCAGGGGGAGGCCGGTGACGGCTCAGTCGGCCGGGACGGTGCGCTCTGCCGCCCAGGCGCGCAGGGCGGTGACCTCCTCGGCCCGGGCCACGGACAGGGGCACCACCGAGGCCGCTTCGGCCAGGAGGTCTTCCGTGGTGAGACCGCTTCCGGCGGCGAAGGCGCGGTAGAGGGCGCCCACCACCACCGCCTCGATCTCGGCTCCGGAGAAGCCGTTCGTGGCCGCAGCGAGTCGGCCCAGGTCGAAGGCGGCGGGGTCGTGCTTGCGGGAACGCAACTGGATCTCAAAGACGGCCTGCCGGGCTTCGAGACCGGGCAGGTCCACGAAGAAGACCTCATCGAAGCGGCCCTTGCGGAGGAACTCGGGGGGCAAGGCGGAGACGTCGTTGGCGGTGGCCACCAGGAACACCCCGTCGGGGCGGTCCTGCATCCAGCGGAGGAAGGTGCCCAGCAGGCGGTTGGAGACCCCGCCGTCGGCCTCACCCCCGGTGGCGAAGCCCTTCTCGATCTCGTCGATCCACAGCACGGCGGGGGCCATGGCCTCGGCGGTGCGCAAGGCCGCTTCCAGGCGCTGCTCGGACTCGCCGACGTACTTGCGGTAGATGCGGCCCGGGTCGAGCAGCAGCAGGGGCCGGCCCCAGGTGGCGGCGAGGGTCTTGGCCACCAGCGACTTGCCGCATCCGGGGACCCCGGTCAGCAGTATGCCGCGGGGCGGGTCGAGGCCCATCTCCCGGGCCCGGTCCGACCCCACCGCCCGGCCGCGCAGCATCAGCCACCCCTTGAGGCCGGTGAGGCCGGCGACCCGGTCGAGGGTGCCGGCGGTGGCGGGAACCAGTTCCAGCACCCCGTCGGCGTCGAGGAGTTCCATCTTGGCAGCGCGCACCCGGGGCAGGTCGGCTTCCGAGAGGCCGCCGTTGCCCATCGCGGTGCGCTGCAGCAGGCCCTGGGCGTCGGCGAGGGTGAGGCCGCGCAGGGCTTCGACCAGAGCCCGCTCCATCGCCGGGTCGGGGATGGCGGCGAGACCCCGGACGGCCAGGTCGGCCAGCAGGCCGCGGACCAGGTCGGCCAGCTCTTCGTCGCCGGGAGGCTGCAGCGACCAGGGCAGGGCGACCCCCTTGAGCTCGGGGGGCACCGGCAGGCCCGGCCCGGCCAGGACGATGGTCTGGCCGGGGTCGGCGGCCCGGGCGGCATCCTTGACGGCGCGTACCGCCACCG
>JAFGCH010000035.1 GCA_016932695.1 Acidimicrobiia bacterium
GACGGCGACACCTTCCTGGTCTCAACCGAAGGCGCCGAAGAGGAGGCGCGCCTGCTGGGGATCAACGCCCCCGAGCGGGAGGAATGCTTCGGGGTGCAGGCAACAGGGGCCCTGGAGGCGGCCTTGGGCGCGGGCCCGCTGCGCCTGGAACCCCTCGATGAGCGGGACCAGTACGGCCGCCTGCTCGCCTACGCGTACGCCGGAGACGCCCTGCTCAACCTGGCTCTGCTCGAGGACGGCTATGCGTTGGCCCTCCATACGGAGCACCCGCGCCTCGCCGACTTCCTCCAGGCCGACGAGCGGGCCTTCGCCGCCGGGGTCGGCATGTGGGCCGCCGACGCCTGTGGCGCCCCCTCCTCCGCCCCGGTGACCCTGGTGGGGCTCGAGCCGGACCCCCCGGGCCCCGACGAGGACGACCCCAACGGGGAATGGGTGCTGCTGGCCAACCTGGGCGACCAGGATGCCCTGCTCACCGGGTGGGTGCTGCGCGACGAGTCGTCGCAGCACCGTTACCGCTTCCGCCCCGGGACGCTGCTCCGCCCCGGGCAGCAGCTGCGGCTGCACACCGGCTGCGGCGACGACGCCCCTCCCGACCTCTACTGGTGCGCCGACGGGCCGGTATGGAACAACGGCGGGGACACCGCCCTGCTCCTCGACCCCCGCGGCAACGTCGCCGGCCGCCTGGGCTACTCCGGCTGAGCCGCTCGCTTAGTCAGCCTTCCCACCCCCGTTAGCCTTCCACCCATGCCCGGACACCCCGTGGACACCCTCGGGCGGCCGATGCGGGACCTGCGGGTCTCGGTGACCGACCGCTGCAACTTCCGCTGCCGCTACTGCATGCCCCGGGAGGTCTTCGGCGCCGACTATCCCTTCCTCCCCCGCAGCGAGCTGCTGACCTTCGAGGAGATCACCCGGCTGGCCGGCATCTTCGCCGGCCTCGGGGTGCGCAAGGTGCGTCTCACCGGGGGCGAGCCCCTGCTGCGTCACGACTTGGACCGCCTGGTGGCCATGCTCGCCGCCGTGCCCGGCATCGAGGACCTGACCATGACCACCAACGGGGCCCTGCTCGCCCGCCACGCCGCCGCCCTGGCCGCCGCCGGCCTGCACCGGGTCACCGTGAGCCTCGACTCTCTCGACGACGCCACCTTCAGCGCAGGAAACGACAGCCCGGTGCCGGTAGCCCAAGTGCTGGAAGGCATCGAAGCCGCCGCCGCCGCCGGCCTCACCCCGGTAAAGATCAACGTGGTGGTGCGGCGGGGAGTGAACGAGGGCGAGGTAGCCGCCCTGGCCGGCCGCTTCAAGGGGAGCGGGCACATCGTGCGCTACATCGAGTACATGGACGTGGGCCACAGCAACGGCTGGCGCCTGGAGCACGTGGTGCCCGCCGCCGAGGTCCTGGCCGCAGTGAATGCCGAGATGCCCCTGGAGGCCCTCCCGGCCAACTACCCGGGGGAGGTGGCGCGGCGCTTTCGCTACCGCGACGGCTCCGGGGAGATCGGCGTCGTCGCCTCGGTGACCCGGCCCTTCTGCGGCGACTGCACCCGGGCCCGCCTCTCGGCCGACGGGAAGCTCTTCACCTGCCTGTTCGCCACCTCGGGGCACGACCTGCGGGCCCTGGTCCGGGGCGAGGCGACCGACGCCGACATCGCCGCGGCGCTCACCGCCGTCTGGCAGGCCCGTGCGGACCGCTACTCCGAGATCCGCTCCGCCGACACCCTGGGCCTTCCCAAAGTGGAGATGTCCTACATCGGCGGGTGAGCCGTAGGCAACGACGGCCGCCCCGGCTGCAGCATGCCGCTCAGTCGTAGGTCCAGATCACCTCGCAGCCGTGTCGCTCTGCCGGGATGATGGGGGAGGCGTCGCAGGCATCCAGGCCGGGCCCTCCGACGTAGAGGGTGGCCCCGAACAGGTAGTCGTCCCCGTCGCCTCCGTATAGCCGCGTCGTCCCCTCGAAGCCCGGCTGGTGCCCGAATAGGTAGTCGTTCCCATCTTCGCCGTAGGCGATCTCGTTGTCGTAGTCGGGGTAGACGGGCTCCCCGGTGTCCAGGGTGTCGTCGCCCGAGCCGCCTCGCATCCGATCGTCGCCGAGGCCGGCGCTCAAGTGGTCGTTCCCCTCGTCGCCGAAGAGCCGGTCGCTGCCGTCGTCGCCCCGGAGCAGGTCGTTGCCCAAGCCGCCGTAGAGGTAGTCGGAGCCGCTGCCGCCGATGAGCCAATCGGGCCCGCCGCCGCCGCGCAGGGTGTCGTTGCCGTCGTTGCCTTCCAGCCGGTCGAAGCCCGGGCCGCCGTACAGCATGTCGTAGCCCGCGCCCCCGTAGATCTGGTCGTTGCCGGCATCCCCGTACATGTAGTCGCCGCCGTCCCCGCCGAAGACGAGGAACTCGTCGATGCGATCGTTGCCCGCGCCGCCGTGGATGATGTCGGCGCCCAGGCCTCCGCCGAGGCGGTCCCGGCCGCCCTGGCCGAGTATGTAGTCGACTCCGTCGCCACCCTGGATGGTGTCGGCCCCCGGGCCGCCGCAGATGGTGTCGTTGCCCCCCTTGCCGTCGATGACATCGTCGCCGTCGCCGCCGTGGATCACGTCGGCCGCGGAGGTCCCGTTCAACATGTCGTTGCCCGCGGTGCCGTAGATGGTCACCGTCAGGCCGTTGCAGGTGGTGGGTGTGGGGGCGTAGGCCCCGGCTGCCGGGATCAAGGCCAGCAGCAGCACGGCCGTCGCCGGGAAGATGAGACGCCGCATCGCGTCCTCCTCGTCTCGAGTGACCCGGTGAGCCTACCGACGGGAGCCCGCCTTCGGCTCATCCTCCGGCTCGGGCCCACTCCCAGAGGAAGGTGTGCCCCCAGGTGAGGGCGTTGACCGTCTCCTTGGTGGAGGAGTAGGTGTTGGCATCCCCCTCGAACCAGGGGTCGATGCTCCCGGCCCGGAAGAGAGCCTCCGCCGTCTCCAAGTCGGCGGCGTCCCCGCCCAGGTAGTGGGCGTAGGCCAGGGCATCGGCGGCGAGCAGGAGCCAGTTGGTGACGTCGGCCTGGTCGTTCTCCGGCCGCCCGTCGAACCACCACTCGTAGGGCAGGGCGGCGCGCCGCCCCGA
>JAFGCH010000151.1 GCA_016932695.1 Acidimicrobiia bacterium
CGCTCCCGGTTCCCCGCCAGGTGGGCCGGCAGGCTGACCACGCCGATGGACGCCAGCACCAGGCCGATGTAGGCCGGGGTGTAGAAGTCCATGGCGCCGACCCCGGCGTAGAAGCCCTCCTCGGGGGTGTTGCCGAACACCCCTCCCAGCACGAAGAGGGTGATCAGCGGCAGGGCCAGGGCGAACACCACCGTCAACGGCTCGCGCAGGAACAGCTTCAGTTCTACGACGACCATCTTGCAGAGGGGTGTCATGCCCCCTCCTCTTCGGGGGAGCGCGAGGTGAGGCGCAGGAAGACCTCCTCCAGCGTGGCCCGCTCCCCGCGCAGATCGGTGGGAACGACGCCCCGCTCCACCAGGGCGGCGGCCACCAGGGCCAGCACCGCGCCGGTGCCGGCTACCTCCACCTGCTCCCGCCGCCGGGTGACCGCCTCCACCCCGGGCACCCGGTAGAGGAAATCGAGGTCGCCGGCGGTGGTGGAGAAGCGCACCAGCACCTGCGGGGCGTGGAGGTCGATGAGGCCCTGCGGCGTGCCGGCGGCCACTACCCGCCCCCGGTCCACGATGGCCAGGCGGTCGCACAGTCGCTCGGCCTCATCCATGAAGTGGGTGACCAGCACCACCGTGGTCCCCCGGGCCCGGATGGCCTCCACCAGCTCCCAGGCGACGCGGCGCGCCGCCGGGTCGAGGCCGGTGGTCATCTCGTCGAGGAACACCACCTCCGGCTCGTTCACCAGCGCCAGCGCCACGAACAGGCGCTGCCGCTGGCCGCCGGACAGCGAGGTAAAGGAAGCCTTGCCTTTCCCGGCCAGCCCCCACTGCTCCATGAGCCGACGCCAGTCGGCGGCGCCCGGGGTCAACGACGCGAAGAGATCCAGCGCCTCCGCCACCCGGATGCGATCGGGCAGGGCCGACTCCTGCAACTGCGAGCCCACCCGCCCGCGCAACTCCCGGCCCTGGGTCTGCGGGTCCAGGCCCAGCACGCGCAACGTCCCTGCGTCGGCTCGCCGCAGGCCCTGCAGGCACTCCACGGTGGTGGTCTTGCCGGCGCCGTTGGGGCCGAGCAGGCCGAAGATCTCCCCCTCCTCCACGGTGAAGGACACGTCCTCCACCGCCGCCACCGGCCCGTAGGCCTTGTGCAGATGCTCGACGGTGACGACCGCGCCCACAACCCCGGCAATCTACCCGCCGCCACGCCGCTCGATTTGGCCTGGATCCTGCCTCTGCCATCATGGGTGGAGTGACGAACGGCGGCGCGCCGCCTGCCGGCGACGGCGGAGGCGCGCAGGTGCGAGCCCCTTCCACGGGCACGCCGGGGACGCCGTGGAGTGCCGGCCGGACCGGCGCCCCGCTCCCCGACACGGCTCCTCCGGCCGCAGACGGGCCCGGGGCCCCGCTTCGTCGCGCCTCATCGACCTGGAGGTGGTCTTTGTGCCGGGTATCGCCGGGATAACCGCGCCGCGAACCGAAGCCCGCGTGGGCCGCATGCTCGATGCTCTCTCCCACCGCGGGCCCGCCGGCCGCGCTGCGGAGGAGGCCGACGGGATCACCCTGGGGGTGGTGTGGACCACCCTGCAGCCCGAGACCGGGGATCGCCTGCAAGGCGAGCACCTCGTCGCCGACGAAACCAGCAACAGCCGCTTCGCCCGAGCCCAGATCAGCGACGGCCAACTGCTGCTGGAGCGCGACCCGCTGGGCGTGGCTCCCCTCTACTACGGCACCACCGCCGAGGGGCACCTCTGCTTCGCCTCGGAGGTCAAGGGCCTCCTAAGCGAGACCCGTGAGGTGCGGGAGTTCCCGCCCGGGCACCGCTACACCGCGGGCCGGTTCGAATCTCTCGACGGTCGCCCGCCGGAGCCCCCGCTGCAAGGCTCACCGGAGCGCATCGCCGGTGACTTGCGCCTCCACCTAGAACGCGCCGTGGCCCGCCGGGTGGCCGGCACCGCGGCCGGCTCCTGGCTCAGCGGCGGCCTCGACTCGAGCACCATGGCGGCCCTGGCCCGGCCTCACCTCTCCCGCCTCCCCACCTTTGCCGCCGGGTTCGCCGGGGCCCCCGACCTGCAGTACGCCCGGGCGGTGGCCGAGCACCTCGACACCGACCACCACGAGATCCTGGTCACTCTCGAAGACCTGGTGGAGGCCCTGCCCGAAGTCATCTACCACCTGGAGTCCTTCGACGCCCTCCTGGTCCGTTCCAGCCTGGTGAACTTCCTGGCGTCGCGGCGGGCCGGCGACCACGTCCCGGCGGTGCTCTCGGGTGAGGCCGGCGATGAGTTGTTTGCCGGGTACGACTACCTGCGCGACCTGCCGACGGAGGACCTGAGCGCCGAATTGGCCGACATCACCGGGCGCCTCCATAACACCGCCTTGCAGCGGGTGGACCGCAGCGCCGCCGCCTACGGGACTGTGGCCTTCGTGGGCTTCACCGACCCCGATCTGGTCGACTACGCCCGGCGCATCCCCGCCGAGTACAAGCTGCACAACGGGGTGGAGAAGTGGATCCTGCGGCGGGCGATGGAAGACAGCCTGCCCGCCCAGGTGGTGCATCGGCGAAAGGACAAGTTCTGGAGCGGGGCCGGGGTGCAGGATCTCGTCGCCCGCTACGCCGAGGAGCACATCTCCGATGCCGACTTCCGGCGCGAGCGCCGGCTGTCCAACGGGTGGCAGCTGCACAGCCGGGAGGAGTTGATGTACTACCGCACCTTCCGGGAGCACTTCGGCGATCTGGATGACCTCTCCTGGATGGGAAGGACCAAAGGAGCGCCCGTCGCCGCCTGAGACGTGGCGGGAGCCGCGGGCCTACCGCGAGGCGGCCTCCACCCATTCCTCGATGCGCGCCGCCACGGCGGCCTCGATCCTCCGCAGCACCCGCCGATAGACATCCAGGTCACCCCCGTAGGGATCGGGGATGTCCTCGCCGTTGGGGTCCAGCAGCGCCACTTTGCCTCCCAAGTCCGCCCCCATGCGGGACAGAGTCTCGGCCTGGGTGCGGGTCATCACGTAGATGCGATCGGCCCCCTCCACCATGGCCCGGGTCACCGATCGGGCGCGGTGGGCGCTCAGGTCGGCTCCGCCGTCGGCCGCCACCTGGACGGCGTGCGGAGTGGCCGGAGCTTCTTCGAGAGCGTAGAGGCCGGCGCTCTCGAACTCGAGGCCGGGCACACCGCCGAGGCGCGCCCGGGCGGTGGCCTCGGCCAGCGCCGAGCGGCAGGTGTTGCCGGTGCACACGAACAAGATTCGCGCCACGGCGGGCACCCTAGCGGGCCGGCCGCGCTTGAATCGCCCGCATGAACCGACCCACCGTCCTCTTCGTCTGCGTCCACAACGCCGGCCGTTCGCAGATGGCTGCCGGCTGGCTGGAGCACCTCGCCGGCGAGCGGGTGCAGGTGCTCTCGGGTGGGTCGCTCCCCGCCGACGAGGTGAACCCGGCAGCCGTAGCGGCCATGGCCGAGGTGGGCCTCGACATCTCGGCCCGCACGCCCCAGGCCTGGACCGAGGCCGCCATCCGGGAGGCCGACATCGTCATCACCATGGGCTGCGGCGACACCTGCCCCTTCTTCCCCGGCAAGCGCTACGAGGACTGGGAGCTGCCCGACCCCGCCGGGAGGCCCCTGGCCGAGGTGCAGTTGATACGCGACGACATCGAACGCCGGGTGCGCCTTCTGCTGGAGAGCCTCGCCCTTTGATCCGGGGGGACCACCATGGTCCCTCAAGGTGGGCGGGGCGCGCCGCCGACAAGCGTCGATGGAGTATCCCTCCGGCGCCCGGCGTCGGTAACCGAGGTGGAGGTCGGCACACCGGTTTGGATCAGGCGGAATTCACCCCACTCCTCGAAGCCGCTCGGGCCGGGGCCGAGTGGGCTTGGTCGCGCCTGTACGCCGATCTCTCCGGCCCCGTGCTGGGCTACCTCCGGACCCGGGGCTCGGCCGAACCCGAAGATCAGCTCGGGGAGGTCTTCGTCCAGGTGGCGCGCAACGCCGCCAGCTTCGAGGGCGACTACCCGGCCTTCCGCTCGTGGGTGTTCACCATCGCCTATCACCGCCTCGTCGACGAGCGCCGCTACCGGGCCCGCCGCCCGGTGACTCCGGGGGAGATCCCCGACACGGCGCGCGGGACGGGCGACGCCGAGGCCGAAGCCCTGGCCGGCCTGGCCACCGCAGAAGTCGTCGCGTTGTTGGGCACCCTGACCCCCGAGCAGCGAGACGTGCTGCTGCTGCGCATCGTCGGCGACCTGAGCCTGGAGGAGGTGGCCCGCATCATGGGTAGGCGCCCCGGGGCGGTGAAGGCCCTGCAGCGGCGGGGCCTGGAGGCCCTGCGGCGCACCCTGGCCCCCGTATCCTCCCCGGGCTCTCCATCGGTAACGAGGGCGTGATGAGCGACTTGAACGACAGAGACGTTGAGGCGCTCCTTGGAGGAAGGGCTCCGGAAGGCCTGGAGCCGCTGGCCGGCCTGGTCGCCCGGATCCGGCGGGAGGCATCCCTCCCCGCCGACCCGGCAAAGGCGCACCAGCACGTGGCCGCGGCGGCCGCCGCCTCCCGGGAAGCTCCGGCGCCGGTGGCGGCGCCGGGTTCCCCCGCCCCCCGAACCTGGAGGAGAAAGACAGTGCTCGCTGGTTTGCTCTCGACCGTCATCGGCAAGATCATGGTGGGCGCGGTCGCCCTGGCGGCGGCCACCGCCGGGGCCGGCGCCGCCGGCGTGCTCGGCGACCCCGTGCAGGACTTCCTCAGCGGCAACGACGAGGTACAGCAGATCGTCGACCGCCAGCAGCAGCAGTTGCAGGACCAGTCCGGCGACCAGATCCACATCCGCGACCGGGACCGCGACCAGCTGGGCGACCAGACCGGGACCACCACACAGCAGCAGAACCAGAACGGCCAGACGGGCACTACCGGCCAGCAGCAGGGCCCCGACGAGGCCGGCAGCCCGCAGCAGAACCAGAACGGCCCGACCCCGACCACCGCTTCCGGCCAGCAGCAGCAGCAACAGCAGCAGCAGGGTCAGGATGACGAGGACAACGCCACCCAGCAGCAACAGCAGCAGCAGCAGGGTGACTGCAGCGGCGCCTGCGGGTCGACGACCAGCACCACCCAG
>JAFGCH010000152.1 GCA_016932695.1 Acidimicrobiia bacterium
GGGTGAGGGCAAAGACGCGACTCAGCCTCCGTTGCTGATTGCCCTCACCGCTCGCCGCCCCAGGCGACTCGCGCCTCTCCCGGCAAAGCCGGGAGAGGCTGTAAGGGTTCGCTCCCTCTCCCGCCCGCCTCGGGCGGGAGAGGGTCGGGGTGAGGGCAAAGACGCGACAGAGCCCTCCTTGCGTCTCGCCCTCACCGCGCCCGGCTGGCGCCGGGCGCGCCTCTCCCGCTCACGCGGGAGAGGCCTTAGAAGCTCACACCTCGACTACGCCCCCGCCGCCCTCTTCGTCGGCACCGGGCTCGCCCTCGGCGGCTTCGACCGCCGCAGGCTCCTCGGCCTCCGGCCGGTCCCCGGGGTCGCGCCGCTGGAGCCACCAGAGCAGCCCCAGCCCGGCCACGATCACCAGCAACGAGTACCAGCCGTTGCGGCTGAGGCCCCAGAAGCGGTAGGGCGAGTCGGTGCGGATCAGCTCCAGCAGGAACCGTCCCACGGAGTAGAGCACGGCATACACGCCCAGGAGCATGCCCCGGCGCAGCTTGCGATGCCGCTCCAGCCACAGCAGCAGCACGATGATGCCGATGTTCCACAGCATCTCGTACAGGAAGGTGGGGTGGAACGTCTCGGCATCGAGGTACTTGGCCGGCCGGTTCTCCGGGTCGATCTGCAGGCCCCAGGGCAGGCCGGTGGGGGTGCCGAACAACTCCTGGTTGAAGTAGTTGCCCCAGCGGCCGATGGCCTGCGCCGCGGGAAGGGCCACCGCGGCGGCGTCGGCGAACCTCCAGAAGTCCCCCCCGCGGCGGCGCACCACGTAGACGGCCGTCAGCGTGCCCATGGTGAGGCCGCCGAACAGGGCGATCCCGCCCTCCCACATGCGGAACACGCCCAACCAGTCGTTCGAGTAGTCCCCGAGGCGGGGCAGCACGTAGGCGGCCCGGGCCCCGATGAACCCGATGACGATGCACCAGAACCCCGCCGCCTCGGCCACCTTCCGGTCCCCGCCCAGCTTCTCGTAGCGACGGGTCACCACGATGTAGGCCGTGGCCACGGCGATCCCCATGAGGATGCCGTAGATGTGGATGGTCAGCGGGCCGATGTCGAAGGAGTTGAACGAGGGCGACGGGATGGATGCCAGCATCGGCTACCTCTCTCCCCGGGAAGCAAGCACCGGGGCATGGTAGGCGGCGCCTGCCGCGCCGCCGGACGCCCAGGGCTCAGCGGCCCTCTTGCGGATGCACGTACTTCTGCTCCTGAGGGACCTGCTGCTCGCGAAACTCGTTGTAAGCCTGCCAGGCCAGCGGGGCGTACACCGAGCCCGGGCCACCCATCATCAGCACCGTCACCGCGAGCGCTTCCGCTACCTGCTCGGGCGTAGCCCCCTTGCGAGCCGCGCCGCGGGCGTGGGCGGCGATGCACCCATCGCACTCGTCCCGCACCGAGATCACCAGGGCGATGACCTCCTTCATGGCGGCGGAGAGAGCCCCCTCCTTCATCGCCTCCCGGTGCATCTGGGCGAAGCCGGCCCACGTGTCGGGTATGACGGAGCGCAGCGAACGCGTCGGCTCGGCCAGTTCGGCGGCAACGTCGTGCCAATGTCCCATGGTTACCTCCAGGGTCGGCATGCTACGGTCCTTCCCGACCAACCCCGGAGGATTCCACCGTGGACGCCAAGGCTCGCGCCGCACAGCACTTCGCCTCCGTCGAGCAGGACCTGCGCGCCCTGCGCACCTGGATGTACGAGCACCCCGAGGTGGCCTTCGAGGAGAGGGAGACCTCGCGCCACCTGGCCGAGTTCCTCGCCGCCCGCGGCTTCACCGTCGAGTACCCGGCCTACGGCCTCGAAACCGCCTTCGCCGCCCGGGCCGGCGCGGCCGGGCCCGAAGTGGTGGTCTGCGCCGAACTCGACGCTCTCCCTGCGGTGGGCCACGCCTGCGGCCACAACCTCATCTCCACTTGCGCCATCGGAGCCGGCCTCGCCCTCGCTCCTCTGGCCGAAGAGATGGGCTTCCGGGTGACCGTGCTGGGCACCCCGGCCGAGGAGAAGATCGGCGGCAAAGTGGACCTCATCAACGCCGGGGCCTTCTCCGGGGCGGCGGCGTCGATGATGGTGCACCCGGCCACCGAGGACACCGCCGACCCGCCCATCCTGGCGGTGAACCATCTAGTGGTGGAGTTCCACGGCAAGACCTCCCACGCCGCCGCCTCACCCTGGGAGGGGCGCAACGCCCTCGATGCCTTCGTGCTGGCCTACGACAGCATCTCGGCGCTCCGCCAGCACATGTACCCCACCGACAAGGTGCACGGCATCATCACCCACGGCGGCGACGCCCCCAACATCATCCCCCACTACACCCGGTCGGAGTGGTACGTGCGGGCGGCCACCAAGGCCCGCCTCGACGAGTTCATGGCCCGGGTGGTGGCCTGCTTCCGGGCGGCCGCCGACGCCACCGGCTGCACGGTGGAGATCAACCCGGTGGGCCACGAGTACCAGGACCTGATCAGCAACCCGGTGCTGACCGAGTTGTACGACGCCAACTCCCGGGCCCTGGGACGGCCCCTGGTACGCGGGTCCGAGCGCGACCCGGCGGCCGGCGGCTCCACCGACATGGGTAACGTCAGCCACGTGGTCCCCGCCATCCACCCCTTCCTGGACCTGCACTGCGCCCCGGCCACCAACCATCAGGTGGAGTTCGCCGACGCCACCCTCACCCCGGAGGGGGATCGGGTGCTGCGCGACGGCGCCCTAGCCATGGCCTGGACGGTGCTCGACCTGGCCCTGAGCGACCGCTGGGGGGAGTTGGGCAAGGTGGGCTGAGCCGCGTATTGGCCCTCACCCCAACCCTCTCCCGCCCGAAGCGGGCGGGAGAGGGAGCGAACACTGCCTCTCCCGGCTTGCCGGGAGAGGCGCGCCCGGCGGGAGCCGGGCGCGGTGAGGGCCGACAACAACCAGACCCCGTCGCGCCGCAATCGTGGCGGCTAGCGTGAACCTCCAACGTAGGGATGCCCAGGGGCGGCGGGCCCCCGTGCGATGGGAGCCCGGCCGGCAACGATGGCATCCCCCAAGACACTGGGGACCTGCATGACCCGCATCTTCCGCCTCCACCGCCGTTCCCGGCTCGCCCTGCTGCTGGCAGTGCTGCTCGCCGGCACGGCCCTAGTGCCCGCCTCGGCAGCTCAGCCGCGGATCGGCGGCACCGGTCAGGTGAACGTCTTCGTCTACTACCGCACCGGCCCCGACGTGGGCGTCTCCGGCGTGGAAGTCTGGCTCCGGGACAACACCTACGGGGTGAACTACTACGCCTGTACCAACACCAACGGCAAGGCTACTTTCAGCAACGTCCCGGCTGGGAACCAACTCATCGCCGCCACCGGGCGGGCGGTGTCGGAGATGTGCGACAACGCCGACTTCGTGCGGCCCGACGACCGGCGCAAGATGTTCTGGATGGCCTACGACAACCATTCCCAGGGCATCGGCGGCTTCACCAGTTTCGAGGTCGGGATGGGAGAGACCAAGGTCGTTAAGTTCTACTCGGTGACGCCGGTCGACCAGGTGACCATCTGCGCCGGCCTGCCTACCACCATCGTCGGCACCTCCGGCGACGACTTTCTCAAGGGCACCCCGGGCAACGACATCATCAATGCTCGCGAGGGCAACGACATCGTGTTCGGCCTCGACGGCGACGACATCATCTGCGGAGGCTCGGGCAACGACCTGCTCTACGGCGACAAGGGACACGACTACCTGGTCGGCGAGGCGGGCGACGACCTCCTCACCGGCGACAAGCACGACGACTGGCTGCTCGGGGGCGACGGAGCGGACTGGCTCATCGGCCAGACCGGCGACGACACTTCCATCGGCCAGTTCGGTGCCCCCGATCGCGCCGTCAAGGGACCGGGGTCGGACCGCTGCCAGGCGGCCACCACCGAGATCTGCCGAGGCTGGACGAGCTTCTAGTCACGCCCTGGCCCTCACCCCAACCCTCTCCCGCCCGAAGCGGGCGGGAGAGGGAGCGAACACAGCCTCTCCCGGCTTGCCGGTAATGCGGAGGCCCTCACCCCCCGCCCTCTCCCGCTTCGCGGGAGAGGGGGCCGCCAGGCCGCCGTCAGGCGGCCGAAGCGGTGAGGGCAACCAGCAACCAGACCTATGTCGCGCCCTTGCCCTCACCCCAACCCTCTCCCGCCCGAAGCGGGCGGGAGAGGGAGCAAAACCACAGCCTCTCCCGGCTTGCCGGGAGAGGCGCGCCCGGCGGCAGCCGGGCGCGGTGAGGGCGGACAGCAAGGACAGCTCTCCCGCGCCTATCTCCCCAACTCCTCCAGGAACTCCCCGAACCCGCGCCGCTCCTGCTCGAGGGTGTGGTTCTGCAGGACGGCATAGCCGCCGGAGCGCATCGCCTGCACCACAGCGGTGTCCATGGCGGCGATTTCCTCCAGCGCTCCCACATAGCCGGGGGCCCCGCCGAAGGGGACCCTCAGGCAGTTCTCCCCCCAGCGGCAGTAGGCCCGGTTGCCCTCCACGTCGGGAGTGACGAAGAGCGCCCCGGCGGCCATGGCCTCCAGACCCACCAGATAGAAGCCCTCCTGGGGGTTGGGGAACCCCAGGAACACATCGCACCAGTGGTACAGGTCCCGCAACTCGGGCCAGGCCGCCGTCCCGCGAATCGAGCGGAAGACGAAGCGCCCGTCATCGGCCAGAGCCTGCTCCACCTGCAATCCCAGCGGCGACTTCCAGGTGGTGTAGGCCACTCTGATCGGTCGCGACGGCCCACCGTGGCGTTCCTGATAGAAGAAGCCCCAGTCGTGCCCCTCGGGGATCAGTCGGGTGGGCGAACCGGGGTTCAACAAGGGCCGGCAGGCCTCGTACACCTCCCGGGTGATCATGATGCGCGCCATCGGCCGTGCCAGCAGCCGGGCGGCCGACCCTTCCAGCCACTCCGGGTTGGCGTGCCGGGTGTTCTGCACCAGGTGGATCACCGTCTCCGGCGCCGCCCCCGGGGGCAGCCGCTCGGCGGCCACCTCGTACTGGAGCGGCCAACTGAAGAAAGCCCGATCGCCCTCCACCATGCTGTAGCCGAAGGCCCGCACCCAGCGGGTGCCCTCGGCAGGAGTGAGCTCGGCAAAGCGCTCGATACGAAACAGCGGAAGCTCGGGCCGGAAGTGCTTCCCGGCGCAGATCACCGGTTCGTAGCCCAGGTGTCGCGCATGCCCGGCGTAGTCGAACAACTTCACCACGCCGCCGGTGGGCCGCAAGCCGGGGATGAGAAAGAAGATGCGGCTCATCGGCTCACCCCGCCGCCAGCCGCCGAACCATGCGGGCCAGCGGCGCCACCGCCACCGCCGGGTCGAGGACCTCCTGCCACAGGCGCCGGGCGCGGGTCGCCTTGGCCGCGACCGCCTCCGGGTGGCTCAGGATCTCCTCGAAACCCGCCGCAACCGCCGCCGGGTCCTCCGGGTCCACCAGCCAGCCTGCGTCGTAGGCGGCCACCAGCGGCGACACCTCGGTGAACGGCGGGTGGACCACCGGCACGCCACAGGCCAGCGCCACCACGGTGCGGGTAACCACGGCGAACTCCCGCTCCAGGGTGCGCCCGAACAGGTCCACCGCCACCTCCGCCCCTCCCATGAAGCCCAGGAAGGCCTCGTAGGGCATGAGCCCGTGCAGGGTCACCCCGGGCCGTTCGGCCAGGGCGGCCAGCCGCGCATCGGCAGCGTCCCCGGCCCGGCGGCGGCCCCAGTGGCGCGGCAACAGCAGGTCGAGGACCACCCGGGGCGGGTCCAGGCGATCCACCAGACGGTCCAGCCACGGGCCGGGCGTGCTCCAGCCCTGCAGGTAACCGGCCACCACCAGGCGCCGACTCGCCCCGGCAAGGCCTGGGGGCGGGAAGTTCGCCGGCACCCCCATCCACACCACCTCCAGGGGAGTGGCGGCCGGGTCGCGGCCGGCGGCCAACAGCCAGCCCAGGAAGTAGGGGACCTTCTTGGCCCCGTTGACGATGAAGCCGTCGGCGGCGGCAATGGCCCGCAGCTTGCGCTCGCGCAGCGCCGCCATGGCCCGGGCCGGGTTGCCCCTCTCGGGGTTGTCGGCCACTTCGAGCATCTTGGGGGCGAAGAAGTCGACGATGAGCCGCAAGCCGGGGACGGGCCGCAGCCGGTCGATCTGGTTGCTGTTGGTGATCACCACCACGGCCGGCGCGCTCGAGGCCACGAAGTCGCCCACCTCGGTGCCGTCCAGCACCACCGTGGCGGGGGGCAGGGCGGGAGGCACTCCGTTCGGGCGCAGGGCCCGCAGGGGGCGGCGGTCCACCACCGTGAGCACCTCGATGCCGTGGCGGCGCAGTCCCTCCGCCAGGCCGTGTACCCGCAGGCCGGGGGCGGCCACCGGCAGCCCCATGCCGGGGACCACGTCGTTGGCGATCAGGATGACCGTCGGCTCGGCCACCTCACCTCCCCCGGGCGCCGCCCGCCTCATCCCTCCCGCAGCCAGCGCTGCCGCAGCCGGCGGTAGCCCGACTGGCGGCGCAGCAGCCAGCCCAGCGGGGGCCGGCCCAGGCGGCGGAGCAAGCGGACCAGGTCCCGCTTGGCCTGGCGCAGTTCCTCGTAGCCCTCCTGGTCCAGCAGTACCTTCCCCGGCGGGGCCCCACCGGCGCCGGCCCCCACCCCAGGGGGTCGGGCCAGCAGCTGGGCCCGCAGCTCCTGTACCTGACGCTTGTAGTCGTCCCGTTCACGGCGCACCTTCTCGAGACGGGCCCCGGGCTTCCTGCCCCCGCCCGGCGGCTGCCCGGCTCCCGGCCCGGGGATCTCCGCGGCTTGCGCCGGGACGGCAACGGGTTGGTCGGCGTCGTCGGCCATCGGTCCTCCTTGCGGCTGCCACGCTACCGCCTTCCCACCCGCGCCGATGCCCGTCTGCCCCATCCGCTCACTACGGATGCGCTCCAGGAGGCTTCCCAGCAGGCGGGCCCGCGCCTCCGGCCCGTGGAGGCGGGCCAGGTCGGCTCGGGCGGCCTCGCCCACCTGCCGGGCCTCCTCGGGCTTCTGGTAAACCCGGCGCATCAAAGCCGCCGCCTCGTCCGTGTCGGGCTCGGCCCACCGGGCCCCGGCCGCACGGCGGCGGCCGGCAGCCGGCACCTCGACCTCGCTCCAGCCGACCAGGTAGCTGTTGTCCGGCGTCATGAACTCCAGGTTGCCCGAGTAGCCCGTAGCGATGACCGGTTTGCCCAGGGCCATCGCCTCGGCGAGGGTGATGCCGAAGCCTTCGGCGCGGTGCAACGACACGTAGCAGTCGGCTGCGGCCATCAACATGTCCTTCCGGGCCGCCGCGAGATAGCCCTCGAGCAGCAGGATGTCGTGGCGGCTGCCGGCCTCCCGGCGCAACTGCTCCCGCGCGCTCGGGGCGCGCCCCTCGTTGATCGACTTCAGGGCCAGCAGCGGGCCCTCTCCGGGGGCGAAGGCCCGCGTGAAGGCCCGCAACACTCCCGCCGGGTTCTTCCGCTCGACATCGCTGCCGTAGTCGAAGATGAACAAGAACAGGAACCCTTCGGGGAGGCCCAGCGTCTCGCGTCGCACCGTCGCCGGAGCCGGGATGCGCACCGGGATCGGGAAGACCTCGACCGGCCGGTGAGCGCGAGGGCGCAACCCGCTCGCCGCGTGCTCGCCGACCATCCAGACCTCGTCTACCAGCTCAAGAGCCCTCAGCCACGGCTCGGGGAACTCCGCGGTCTCCCAGGCCCAGTAGCCCACGGTGTAGCGCCCCGCGAAGAAGCCCGGGCCCACCTGCCCGGCAAACCGGCGGAGGGCGGGAGGGTTCAGGACGACCAGGTTCACGTCGTACGGGTTGGGCAGGCCGGGCACAGGCTTCAGGTCGGCAAAGGCGTGCTCCTGCCGCACGTGGGGCGCCGGCACCGTCAGCGTGGCCAAGGGTGCTCCGAGAGCCTCCAGGGCCGCGTAGGCCAGCCGCGCCTGTTCTCCCATCCCGAATTCGGCCCGCAGGTGGCCGACCAGGTTGACTCCGCGGCCAACCGGGGGCGTCCCTACCCCAGGGATGGTGGGGCTGGACCCCGGTGGTGTTACGGGACTGCCGGGCAAGACTGGACCTCGTGGGCCGTTCCCGCCTCCCGGGAACACCTCCGAACCCCTGTGCCGCGCCTACGCCCCCTGGGCGTGAATGACTACCCGGCGCTCTCGCGCCTGGTCCAGTTCCAGGAACATCACCCGCTGCCAGCGGCCCAGCAGCAGTTCGCCGTCCACCACGGCCAACGTCACCGAGGCGCTACCCGCCAGCAGCTGGCCGCAGTGGGCGTGCCCGTTGACCAGCTCGTCCTCCTGGATGTTCTCGGTGCGCAGCTCGTGGTCGTCGTGCTCGTAGTAGCGCTCCGCCGGGACGGCCTCCTGGATCAGGCGGCGGAAGTCGTTGAAGAAGCCGGTCTCGGCCTCGTTCACCACCACCGAAGTGGTGGTGTGCAGGGTGTGCACCGTCACCTGGCCGTGGCGCACCCCGGAACGGGCTACTACTTCCCGGGCGAGATCGGTGAGATCCCAGAACTCCACGCTGCCCGTGGTGTGGAAGTGCAGCACCTCGGTGCGGATGCGGGGCTCGGAGGAAGCGGCGAGGAGGGTCGTCCTTCCCTCCGGCCGGCGCAGGGCGCGCCGGGCGATGATCTGTTCGTCCACGGGCACGTTCTCCAGGGGTCGAGAAACCCCGTTACCTTAGTGGGA
>JAFGCH010000153.1 GCA_016932695.1 Acidimicrobiia bacterium
GAGCTGAGGATCGGCCTGGCCACCGCCGACCAGATCAGGGCCTGGTCGCACGGTGAGGTCAAGAAGCCGGAGACCATCAACTACCGCACGCTTAAGCCGGAGAAGGACGGCCTGTTCGACGAGCGCATCTTCGGCCCGTCGCGCGACTGGGAGTGCTACTGCGGCAAGTACAAGCGCGTCCGCTTCCGCGGCGTGGTCTGCGAGCGCTGCGGTGTCGAGGTGACCCGCTCCAAGGTACGCCGGGAGCGCATGGGCCACATCGAGCTGGCTGCCCCGGTCACCCACATTTGGTACTTCAAGGGCGTCCCGAGCCGCCTCGGCTACCTGCTCGACATGTCGCCGAAGGACCTGGAGAAGGTGATCTACTTCGCCGCCTACCTGATCACCTTCGTCGACGAGGACAAGCGTCACAAGGCCCTCCCCGAGCTCGAGCAGGCCATGCAGACCGAGGTGGGCCTGGTCAAGCGCGACTTCGACGAGTGGCAACAGGGGCGCCTCGAGCGCCTCGAGGCCGAACTGGCGCAGATGGAGCAGGCCGGGGCCAAGGGCCAGGAGCTCTCCGCCGCCCGCCGCGAGGCGGAGCGCGAGATCCGCGACCGCAAGGAGCGGGCCGACTACGAGGAGCAGCTGGTGATCGAGGCCTTCGACACCTTCCGCAACCTGAAGGTGAAGGAGCTCATCGAGTCCGAGCAGTTGTGGCGCGAGGTGCGCGATCGCTACCAGGAGTACTTCGCCGGCGGAATGGGGGCCGAAGCGGTCAAGGACCTGCTCGGCCGCCTCGACCTCGACGGTGAGATCGCCCAGCTCAAGGAAGACCTGGATGCCAACTCGGCGCAGCGGCGGCAGCGGGCCACCAAGCGCCTCAAGGTCCTCACCCCCTTCGCCCAGGGCGTCAACGATCCCCGGGCCATGATCCTCGAGGCGGTGCCGGTGATCCCGCCCGACCTGCGGCCCATGGTGCAGCTCGACGGCGGCCGCTTCGCCACCAGCGACCTGAACGACCTCTACCGCCGGGTGATCAACCGCAACAACCGCCTGAAGCGGCTCCTCGACCTCGGCGCTCCAGAAATCATCGTGAACAACGAGAAGCGGATGCTGCAGGAAGCGGTCGACGCCCTGTTCGACAACGGCCGACGCGGCCGTGCCGTAACCGGCCCGGGAAGCCGTCCCCTCAAGTCGCTCTCCGACATGCTCAAGGGCAAGCAGGGGCGCTTCCGCCAGAACCTGCTGGGCAAGCGCGTGGACTACTCGGGCCGCTCGGTCATCGTGGTCGGGCCTCAGCTCCGCCTGCACCAGTGCGGCCTGCCCAAGGCGATGGCCCTCGAGCTGTTCAAGCCGTTCGTCATGAAGCGCCTGGTGGACCAGGACGTGGCGCAGAACATCAAGGCGGCCAAGCGCATGGTGGAGCGGCAGCGCCCCCAGGTGTGGGACGTGCTCAAGGAAGTCATCCAGGAGCACCCCGTCCTGCTGAACCGGGCCCCCACGCTGCACCGCCTGGGCATCCAAGCCTTCGAGCCGGTGCTGGTCGAGGGCAAGGCCATCCAGATCCACCCGCTGGTCTGCGAAGCCTTCAACGCCGACTTCGACGGCGACCAGATGGCAGTGCACGTGCCGCTGTCCGCCGAGGCTCAGGCCGAGGCCCGAGTGCTGATGCTCTCCACCAACAACGTGCTGTCCCCGGCCCACGGGCGCCCCATCGTCACCCCCAGCCAGGACATGGTCATCGGGATCTTCTACCTCAGCGAGGAGGTGGACGGCGAGCCCGGTACGGGGCGCTACTTCGTGGACATCGACGAGGCCCTCATGGCCTACGACCTCGGGGAACTGGGGTTGCACGCCCCGATCCACCTGCGGGTGGGGGCGCTGGCCGGCGACCCGGCACGGCGCCCGCAGATGCCGGCACAACTGCAGCGGCTTTTCGACCCGGATCCCGTCGACGGGAGCCGGCCGCTGCGCACCACCTTGGGCCGCGCCCTGGTGAACCAGGCTTTCCCGCCCGACTTCCCCTACGTCAATGCTCCCATCCTCAAGAACGACCTGAAGGCGCTCATCGAGGATGTCATCGAGGAGTACGACAAGACCACGGTGGAGATGCTCCTGGATGCCATCAAGGACCTCGGGTTCCGCTTCGCCACCCGGGCCGGGCTCACCATCGGCCTGGAGGACGTCAAGACCCCGGCCGACAAGGCGCAGATCCTGCAGGAATTCGAGGAGCGGGCCTCCCGGGTGGAGTCCAACTACCGCCGCGGCATCATCACCGACGACGAGCGGCGCCAGGAGCTCATCGAGATCTGGACCGAGGCCACCGGCCGGGTCAAGGAGTCCATGGAGGAAGCCCTCAAGGCGGAGCGCTTCAACCCCATCGACATGATGGTGCGCTCCGGGGCCCGCGGCAACATCACCCAGGTGAGCCAGATCGCCGGTATGCGCGGCCTGGTAGCCAACCCGCGGGGCGACATCATCCCGCGGCCCATCCGGGCCAACTTCCGGGAGGGGCTGACCGTGCTGGAGTACTTCATCTCCACCCACGGCGCCCGCAAGGGCCTGGCCGATACCGCGCTGCGCACCGCCGACTCCGGCTACCTCACCCGGCGCCTGGTCGACGTGTCCCAGGAGGTCATCGTCGCCTCACCGGACTGCGGCACCGACCGGGGCATCGTATTGACCGTGCGGGGCCGCAAGGGGGAGCCGGTCATCCGCAATCTGCGCAATCGCCTCTTCGGCCGGGTCTTGGCCGATCCGGTGAAGGTGGAGCGCAAGGTGGTCGAGGTGCCCGGCGGCGGCAAGTTGGATGCCGGAGTCACCATCGGCCGGCGCGAGCTGGAAGCCATCACCGCCGAAGGGGAGATCACTTCGGTGCGGGTGCGCTCGGTGCTCACCTGTGAGGAGCGCTACGGCATCTGCGGCGCCTGCTACGGCCTGAGCCTGGCCACCGGGCGAGCCGTGGAGATCGGAGAGGCGGTGGGCATCGTCGCCGCCCAGTCCATCGGCGAGCCGGGTACCCAGCTGACCATGCGTACCTTCCATACCGGCGGCGTGGCCGGGGAGGACATCACCCACGGCCTCCCCCGGGTGGTCGAGCTCTTCGAGGCCCGGACCCCCAAGGGCAAGGCCACGATCGCCGAGCAGGGCGGCACCGTCGCCCTGATCGAAGAAGAGGGCAACCGCCGCATCGTGATCACCGAAGCCGACGGCGGGGAGCACGAGTACCACCTGACCCGCTTCGGCCGCCCGCGGGTGGAGTCGGGCCAGAAGATCGACCCGGGGGTGCAGCTGACCGAGGGCCCCCTCGACCCCAAGGAGGTCCTGGACGTCCAGGGAGTGCGGGCGGCCCAGCAGTACCTGGTCGACCAGGTACAGGAGGTGTACCGCAGCCAGGGCGTGGACATCCACGACAAGCACATCGAGATGATCGTGCGCCAGATGC
>JAFGCH010000154.1 GCA_016932695.1 Acidimicrobiia bacterium
CATCTCCTGCCTGGTGGCCGCGGTGCTCATCTCCCTGGTGTTCACCCCCAGCCACGAGGAAGCCGCCAAGCCCTTCACCTGGAAGCGCTTCGTCGGCAACCTGAACCTGCCGGCGCGCAGCAAAGCGTAGGCCGCCGTCACACGAGCATCATCGGGGCCGGGAGCTCTTGCTCCCGGCCCCGCCGCGTGGGGATCGGCTCGCGTACACTCGGCCGCGAGGCCGTCGCCCGAGGGGAGGGTGCGATGTCGGGGCATGAAGTGCGTCGCCGGTTCCTGGGCTGGCTGCTGATCGGGGCGCTCTGGGCAGGGATGGTCGGAGTCGGCGCGGCCGACCCGGCGCCGCCCTCCGAGGAGCCCCGGGGCTCGCAGATGGCGGGAAAAGGATTCCGCATCAGCACCGGGCCGGCGAGGGACGTGGGCCACCGGGTGGCCTACAACGCCACCGACACCGAGTACCTGGTGGTCTGGGCGGACTGGCGGGACTACCTGGGCGCCCGCGGCATCGACCTCTACGGGCGTCGGATAGACGCCGACGGCACCCGGCTCGGCCCGGCCTTTCGCATCAGCCGAGCCGAGGACATCTACGACGACGAGTCGGCCGCTGTGGTGTGGAACGCGGCCCGCAGCGAGTACCTGGTGGTGTGGGTGCGGGCCGCCGATATCTGGGACCCGGGCCGGATAGAAGAGGTCTACGGGCGCCGCATCAAGGGCGACGGCACGTTCACCGGGCCGGCCTTCCAGATCAGCGGCCCTATCGACTTCGGCGGGGTGTACCAGCCGACGGTGGCGTGGAACAGCGTGCACGACCAGTACCTGGTGGTGTGGCAGGACTACCGCGATGGTGAGGACTTCATCTACGGCCGGCGGATCGACGGCAGCGGGGTGTTCCTGGGAGCCGAGTTCCGCATCGGCGGCGCCAAGGCCAACGACACCGCGGGCCCGGTGGTGGCGTTCAATGCCACCAACACCGAGTACCTGGTGCTCTGGGAGGACTCCCGCAACTACGCCACTCGCGGCCTCGACCTCTACGCCCGCCGGGTGGACGCCGACGGCACTCGGCTGGGCAACGACTTCCGGGTCTCCAGCGCCAAGGCCGAGGAAAACGAGTGGGGGGCGAGCGTTGAATGGAATGCCGCCCTGAACCAGTACCTGGTGGTCTGGTGCGACGAGCGCGACGCCTGGTATCGGGGCACCGACATCTACGGGGTGCGCCTCAAGGGTGCCGACGGCACTCGCCTCGGCGGGGACGTGCGCCTGGTGGGCCCCGGCGACGTCGGCGACGACTTCGTTGGTGGGTTGGCCTGGAATGCCACCACCGGCCGGTACCTGCTGACGCTCAGCACATCCGATGGGGGCTGGAAGTACGGCTGGGACGTCTTCGGGCAGCGGCTGTCGGCAGAGGGCAAACGGCAGGGCAAGGCCTTCCGCATCATCCCCCCCAAGGGGAGCCCGGAGGCTGACCTCACCGACGACCGGGGCGGGCAGCTGGCCTGGGACGGCGCCAACAACCGCTACCTCGTGGTCTGGGTGGACTACCGCCTGGAGAGCCAGAACGTCAACCTGGACGTATGGGGGAGGCTCGTCGTCGGGTAGGCCGAGCCCGGCAGCCGGGGCGCCGGCGCGCCCTGCCGCGGCCGAGGAGCCAGAAGCGCACTCCCGGCTTCGCCTACCACGGCGGCGCCCCTCGGAACCCAGGACCTCAGCCGCCGGCGCTGGGGAGAGCCAAGTAGTCTGCACCACCTGTCTACCAAAGGGAGGGGGCCGTGCGCCGGCATGGGCTCAGGAAACGACTCGTGGTTCTCCTCGTGGTCACCGGGTTCCTTCTGCTGCCGGCGGCGGGCGCTGCCGGACAGCTCGCTGGGGTGGAGCCCAGAGCGGCGACGACCGGGCCGAACTTCCGCATCAGCTACTCCCCGGGCCACGACCGGACGGCGGCAGTGGCGCACAACTCCACGGCCAACCAGTATCTCGTGGTGTGGGAAGACGGCCGCAGCTACGCCTCGACCGGCAGCAACGACATCTTCGGCCAGCTGGTGGCCGCCGACGGAACCCGCATCGGGGCCAACTTCAGGATCGCCGGGCGCACGACCGACGACCAAGCACCGGCGGTCGTCTTCAACCCGGACGCGAACGAGTACTTCGTTGTCTGGTCGAACGGCCGCAACTGGGCTACCACCGGCTACGACATCTACGGACGCCGCATCGCGGCCGACGGCACCCTCCTGGGCACCGGCATCCGGATCACGAGTGACCCAGGCACCGACGCCGCCGACAGCACCCCGGCGGTCGCCTACAACGGCGCAACCCACCAGTACCTAGTCGTCTGGGCCTACGAACGCGACTGGGAGTGGGTTGGGGTGTTCATTCACGGGCAGCTCGTGAACGCCGACGGCTCGCTGCAGGGCGCCGACTTCCTGGTCGGCGCGTGGGACACCGGCTGGTACGAGAACTCCCCGGCCGTCGCCTACGACTCAGTGGCCAACCAGTACCTGGTTGCGTGGCAAGCACGCGATGAGTCGGCGCCATACGGGTGCTATCAGGTCTGGGGGCACGCCCTCAAAGCCGGCGGCACCGCAGTAGGGCCCGCCTTCCCCATCACCAACACTGCCACAGGCTTCTGTACCTCGAACCCAGCGGTGGCTGCCATGCCCGCCGGGGGTTACGTCGTCGTCTGGGAAGACGAGCGGCCCACCGTCACCGGCCGCGGCGTCGACATTCGCGCCCGCCAACTGGCAGCGGACGGAACTCCCGCCGGGTCGTCGTACCGGATTAGCGGCCGCAACGCTGTGGGCAGCGAGTACCACCCCCGCCTGGCGCACAACGCGACTGCCAACACCTACGTGGTGGTGTGGGCGGACACTCGCAATCCCACTCGCGGTGTGGACATCTTCGGCAAGCGGCTGACCGACAAGGCCCGGCCCACCGGGCCCGACTTCCGCATCAGCGGCCTGGCGGCCACTACGGACGAGGCCGAGCCGGAGGTGGTTTACGGCGCCTCCGCCGGCCAGTACCTGGTCGTGTTCGCGACCGACCGTTTCTCCTCGACGCGCGGCTGGGATGCCTTCGGACAGCGGTTGAAGGGATAGCGCAGCCGTCTTCCCCGGCAACCCCAGAGCAGACGGGCACCCCGCCGCAGCGCGGCCTCTACCGCGCGCTCGCCCCTACGCCCCGCCCTTCTCCATCTCCTTGCGGATGGCCTCCTCGCTGATCGGCCGCCGGAACGTATCCCAAGCGTGCAGGGCGAGGCCGATGCCCCACCCAAGGAGCGGCCACAGCGGCCAGAAATGGGAGTCGCCGTTGCTGGTGACCCACCAGACGACGATCAGCAGGGCGTTCACCAGCACGTAGACCACCAGGTGCTGCCAGAACTCGCGCTTCGCCTTCAGGCGCTTGACCGCCGCCTCGCGGCGTTCCTGCTCGTCCACGGTGTCTCTCCCGCTCTCGAAGGGGCGGCCCGGACGCTAGCGCACCCCCCTCGTGCTCGCCGCGGCCTTACCATGACGCCCGGGAGGTCCTAACAACCCATGGGCAAGCAAGAAGAGTACGTGCTGCGCACCGTGGAGGAGCGGGGCATCCGCTTCATCCGCCTGTGGTTCACCGACGTGCTGGG
>JAFGCH010000155.1 GCA_016932695.1 Acidimicrobiia bacterium
ACCCTCTCCCGCCCGAGGCGGGCGGGAGAGGGAGCGAACCCTTACAGCCTCTCCCGGCTTTGCCGGGAGAGGCGCGAGCCGCCTGGGGCGGCGAGCGGTGAGGGCGAATAGCAACGGAGGCTGGGTCGCGGGTTTGCCCTCACCCCGACCCTCTCCCGGCCGGCTTGAGTCGCGGGTTTGCCCTCACCCCAACCCTCTCCCGGCCGAGGCGGCCGGGAGAGGGAGAGACTTCGCCTCAGTTAGCCCTTCGCCTCTTCCTCCTTGGCCCAGATCTCCTTGATCGCGCCGATGCTGGAGAGAATGCCGCTCATCTCCACCGGCAGGAACAACTTGGTGGCCTTGCCGTCGGCGATGCGGGCTAGGGCGTCGAGGTAGCGGATGGCGATGAGGTCCGGGCTCGGGTTGCCGATGTGGATGGCCCCGAAGATCCGCTCGATGGCCTGCCCTTCGCCCTCGGCCACGGTGAGCAGCTTGAACTTGTCGGCATCGGCGACCTCGCGAATCGCCTGAGCCTGGCCCTGGGCCTCCAGGATGCGGGCCTGCTTGACGCCCTCGGCGCGCAGGATCTGGGCCGTCTTGTCGCCCTCCGCCTCGGTGACGATGGCCCGCCGGTCGCGCTCGGCCTTCATCTGGCGGTGCATGGCCTCGGTGACATCCGGCGGCGGGTCGATGCGCTGGATCTCGACGCGCACCACCTGCGTGCCCCAGACGTCGGTGGCCTCGTCGAGCACCTGGCGCAACTGGGTGTTGATGGCCTCCCGCGAGGTCAGCGCCTCATCGAGGTCCATGTCGCCGACGATGTTCCTGAGGTTGGTCTGGGCGAGCTTGGTGGCTGCCAGGATGAAGTTGGCCACGTTGTAGCGCAGCTTCACCGGGTCGGTGGCCCGGTAGTAGACGACGGCGTCCACGGTGACCACCACGTTGTCCTCGGTGATCACTTCCTGCGGCGGTACGTCGACCACCTGCTCTCGCATGTCCACCCGGCGGATACGCTCGATGAACGGCCAGATCCAGCGCAGCCCGGGGTCGACCATGCGGTCGTAGCGGCCGAACCGCTCCACCAGGCCCTTCTCGAACTGGCTGACGATCTTCAACCCGGCGGCGACGACGATGAACACCCCGATGGCGGCAACGATGATCACCACCAGGAGTTGGGCGTTTTCCATTACTCCTCCGTTCCGGCCTTGTGCTTGCTCAATCCTCTGGGACCACCACGAGGCGGGTGCCCCGCATCTCGACTATCAGCGCTTCGGTACCTTCCTCCAGGGGCTCGCCGTCGGTGGTGGCCCGCCAGCTCTCGGTGTCCAGCCGCACCCGGCCGGTGCCGGCCAGGCGATCGACGCGTTCGAGCACCAGCACCCGCCGGCCGACGAAGCGGTTGGAGCCCACCGGGAACTGACGCTCGTCGCCCTTGCGCACCAGGCGCTGGATGACCACCAGGGTCATGATCGAGACCACCAGGAAGATGATCATCACCAGGGTGGGCTCGACGTTGAACCAGGCGAGCACGAAGGCGACCAGCGCCCCGGCCGAGAAGGGGAGGAGGAAGAACCCGGCGGTGAAGATCTCCCCGAGGCCGAAGACGGCGGCTACCCCGAGCCAAACCCAGCGCCACCATTCCGTGTCCATGTGAGGCCTTCCGTCCGGTGACCGGCTGATTATCGCAGGAAGGGCCGGATGGCGGGCAAGCAGAGGCCGTCAGTCGCCGATGTCCACGTAGATGCGGGGTGGATCCTCCAGGGTGCCCACCAGGAAGGGCTTCTGCCCGTCGAGCAGGATCTCGAAGACCCATTCGCCGCTGCCGCCTCCCATGCCGCCGTCGCTCACCGCGATGACGCTGCCCGCCGCCACCGAGTGGTTACCGCCGGCGTCGAAGATGCCGTCGTCGTAGGGGTTGCCCCAACTGATCGGGTAGAGGATCACGCTCAGGCGGTCGGACCCGGTGTAGCCGATCCAGTAGCCGGGGATGCCGCCGGGGGCGAAGTCGAACACCACTCGGGCGTACCCGTCGTGAGGGGCGGAGCGTATGCCGGTGAGGCGCCCTGCCGGGGTGCCCTGCGCCGGGCCGGTCTTGTCGTCCAGGGTGCCGGCGAAGGGAGGGTCTGTGGTTGTGGTGGTGGTGGTCGCTTCCGTCGTGGTGGTGGCTTCAGTGATCGTGGTGGCTTCCGTGGTCGTGGGCCCGGCGGTGGAAGGGCTCGGGCCGACGGTCGTCACGACCCCGGTGGTGCCGGGAGCACTGGTGGTCGACCCGTTGGCTGCGGTGGTGGTACCGCCGCCCCCGTTGCCGGAGATCAGGAAGACCACGAGGATGGTGACGGCCGCCACCAGCAGCCCCCCCAGGATGGCGACGCTGATGCCGAAGCGGTCGGAACGAGGGTCGGTGGTCACCGCGGGCCTCCTCTCGAGGTGGCCGCGCCGACGCTAGCGCACCCCGCCTCAGTCCGCCGCGGCCAGGCGCAGGCCGTCGTCGCCGGCTTCCACCCGCACCGCGTCCCCGTCGCCGTAGCGCCCCTCGAGCAGGGCGACGGCCAGGCGGTCGCCGATCTCCTTCTGGATGAGACGCTTCAGCGGCCGGGCCCCGTAGGCCGGGTCGTAGCCGTGCTCCGCCAGCCAGTCC
>JAFGCH010000156.1 GCA_016932695.1 Acidimicrobiia bacterium
CCCGGGGTGGCGCTCAACTCTCCGTGGGACCTGGCGCTGGACGGTTCCCGCCTGTATGTGGCCATGGCCGGCTCACACCAGATCTGGGTCATCGACCTCGACGGCGGGGAGGCCCGGCCGGCGGCGGGGAGCGGGCGGGAGGGAGTGGTGGAAGGAGCCGC
Organism: Acidimicrobiia bacterium; assembly: GCA_016932695.1. Taxonomy (GTDB): domain Bacteria; phylum Actinomycetota; class Acidimicrobiia; order Spongiisociales; family UBA11373; genus VGBK01. Next base: position 162 of record JAFGCH010000156.1, read on the forward strand.
TCTCGAGGCGGAGTTGGCCCAGCCTTCCGGCCTGGCCCTGGACGACGGGGGGCGCCTGTACTGGGCCGACGCCGAGTCGAGCACCGTTCGCTACCTCGAGATCGGCGAGGGTGGCGGCACCGCCCTCCTGGCCGGCAGCGGCAACGGCCTCTTCGACTTCGGTGATGTGGACGGGGTGGGCCGGGAGGTCCGCTTCCAGCACCCGCTGGGCGTAGCCTCGGACGGCACCCGGGTCTTCGTGGCCGACACCTACAACGACAAGATCAAGGTCATCGACGCGGCCACCGGGGAGGTCTCCACGCTCGCCGGTGGCGAGGCGGGGTGGGCCGATGGAGCCTCGCCCCGTTTCGATGAACCGGGAGGCCTGCACTTCGCCGACGGGCTGCTCTATGTAGCCGACACGAACAACCACACCGTGCGCGTGGTCGACCCGGGTACCGGGGAGGCCAGCACGCTGGTCCTGTTCGGCATCGAGCAGTTCCCCTACTCGGGTGCGGGGGACGCTCCCGTGCTCCGGCTCGACCCTGCAGTCGTGGCCCCGGGTCCCGGGCTCCTGGAGGTGGATGTAGTGCTGCCGCCGGGGTACAAGGTGAACGACGTAGCGCCCTTCTCCCTGGTTTGGTCGGTGGGGGGAGGTGTCGTCGGGCTGGGCCCCGACGCCGACCTCTCGGTGGTGTCCCCCGAGTTCCCCATCGCGATCCCCGTGGAGTTCGCTTCGGGCTCGGGAGTGGTGGCGGCCGATCTCACCCTCTACTACTGCGAGACGGGGGCAACCCAGTTGTGCCTGGTCGATCGCGTCCGCCTGGAACTCGCGATGGAGGTACGTGCCGGGGGAGGCTCCCGTGCCTTGCTGGAGTACGCCGTGCCGCCGCCCGCAGGGTGATCGTGCCCGGGGCGGGGCGTTAGCCTGCCGCCGGTGAGCGGGCTCTCCCCGATCCGGGCGGTCGTCTTCGACCTGTTCCACACCCTGGTCGATCCGGAGGACTTCCGCCCCCGGGATTTCGACCGGGGGGAGCGCATCGCCGCCGTCTTGGGGGTGGACCCGGTGGCCTTCCGAGGTCACTGGGAGGGGCAGCTGGCCGAGCTGGTGGCCTGCCCCGATCGGCCGGCCGACCGGGCGGTGGCCTACGCGGTCTCTCGAGGTATGCCGGTGACTCCGGCCCAGTACGAGGAGGTCGACGATATCCTGGGGCGGTACCAGGACCTGGCCCTGGAGCACCCTCGCCCGGAGATCCTGGCCGCCCTGGGAGAGCTTCGCTCCCGGGGGCTGCGGCTCGGGCTGCTCAGCAATGCTCATGAGAGGGATGTGCGCTCCTGGGGCCGCTCCCCGCTGCAGTCGCTGCTGGACGTCGCCTGCTTCTCCTGTTTCCTGGGCGCGGCTAAGCCCGACTCGGCGGCCTACCGGGCGGTCCTGGCCGCCCTGGGCGCCGACGCGGGAAGCGCGGCTTTCGTGGCCGACGGCGGTGGTGGGGAGTTGGCCGGGGCGCGCCGCCACGGATTCGGCCTGGTGGTGCTCGTCAGCGGCTTGGCCCGCCGCAGCGGGCTCCGGACCGACGCCGAAGTGGCGGCGTTGGAGCCCGACGCCGATCTGCACCTGGCGGGGGTGGAGGATATGCCGGCCTGGTTGGCCGCCGAGTGAGAGCGGCCTCAGCGGGCGGCGGCGGAGGCGGCCGGCCGGAGATCGTCGTCGTAGAGGACCGGCGCCGGGCGAGGAGACAAGGTGACCAGCATGTAGCCCGGCGGGTGAGGGCCGTCGCTGCCCAGCAGCTCGGAGAGGAGCACCCCGACACCGAGGTCGTGGGAGCAGTGGTGCTCGCAGTTTCGATACGGGTCGACGACCGGCTCTTCGGCCATGCCGGAGACATCGGCACGACGGCGGGCCGCCTTGACTCAGATGGCCGGCTCCGGCTCAGTCGTAGCCCAGCTCTTCGAGCCGGGGGTCGTCGATCCCCAGATGGTGGGCCACTTCATGGAGCACGGTGCGGCGGATCTCGCGGCGCAGCTCGGACGGCGACAGATCCAGCTCGAGGTGGGGCCTCATGAAAATCACGATGCGGTCGGGCAAGGCTCCCGAGTACCAGTCGCCCCGCTCCAGCAGGGACACGCCCTCGTAGATCCCGAGGATCCCCTCACCGCTGGGGTCCTGCTCCCGGGTGGGCCAGTCCTCAACGACGACGTGCAGGTTGTCGACGCGCTCCAGCACCCACTGTGGCAGATCCTCCAGGGCGCGATCCACGATGCGTTCGAACTGGGCGCGTCGCACGAGGTGAGCCTAGAACGCCCCTTGCTACACTCGCCGTCGCCGGGCGCTTAGCTCAGCGGGAGAGCGCTGCCTTCACACGGCAGAGGTCACTGGTTCAATCCCAGTAGCGCCCACCGCTCCGGGAC
>JAFGCH010000157.1 GCA_016932695.1 Acidimicrobiia bacterium
GCCCCTACCCTGGCGGTCATCCCCCTCGGCATGGCCCTGGCCCCCAGCCTGATCGCCGGCCGCAGGATCGAGGGCACGTACGACTTCATGTGGTCGCTGCCGGTGCCCCGCCTCACCGCGGCGCTCTCCTCCTTCACCCTGTTCACCCTGCTGGCCGCCCCCGGCTTTGCGGCCGCCTTGGCCATTGCCGCCTGGCGCTACGACCTCGACTTGCACCTCACCGCCTGGGTGATCCCCGCGGTGCTGCTGTCTTCCCTCATGGCGGCGTCGGTCGGATTCGCCGTGGGCCACGCCGTTGCCGACCCCGCTCTCATCAACGTGATCACCAACCTGGTCATCTTCGTGGTGCTCATGTTCTCCCCCATCGCCTTCCCCATCGAGAACTTCCCCGGGTGGCTGGCGACGGCCCACCGCGTGCTCCCCTTCTGGCACATGGCCAACGTGGTGCGGGGGGCGCTGACCCAGGGCCTGGTGGAGCAGGTCTGGGTCTCCTACGCCGTGCTGGCAGCGTGGACCGCGGCGGCCTGGGCGCTGGCCGCCTGGGCGGTGGGGCGGCGGAGGTAGCCCCGGGGCCCTCTCCTCAACCGAGGGTCAGGGCCCGGCCGACAGCCCCGCGCCGCCCGCCTCGGCCTCGCCCCCGGCCACGATGCTGACACGCACCACCGCCCCCACTTCGGGACCGTGCGCGTTGCCGCCGCTGTAGTCGATCTCCACGGCGAAGGCGCCCAGGGCGGCCGGGATGCCGGCGGCGCGCAGGGCCGACAGCCCGCCGGTGGCCCCCTCCGCCGCCGCTCGGATCAGCTCACGGATCTCGCTCGTCTCCCCCACGGTGGCTCCCTTCCTCGCGGTCGCGGCCGCCACCGTGGCGAGGGACTGTCTCCTCAGTGTGCCAACGTGACTTCACGCCGGGTCGAGCCTTGCGCTCATCCGCCGCCAGTAGCGGCCCGCGGTCCTCAGGCGTAGGCGGGTGCGTTGCCCTCGCGCCACTTGATCGAGCAGCCCATGGACGGGTACTGATCCGCCGGCACCGGGGCACCGGCCAGCACCGCATCGATGGCCCGCCGCAGATCCTCCCCGGTAACCCGCACGCCGTTGCCCGGGCGGCTGCCGTCGAGGCGGCCGCGGTAAGCAAGGCGGCGATCCGGCCCGAAGAGGAAGAAGTCCGGGGTGCAAGCAGCGGTGTAGGCCTTGGCCGTCTCTTGGGCCTCGTCGAAGAGGTAGGGGAACCGGTAGCCGTGCGTGCGGGCCTCCTCCGCCAGGCGCTCGGGAGCGTCGCCGGGATGAGTGGTGGGGTCGTTGGGGCTGATGGCCGCCATGCCCAAGTCGGCTTCCGGGTAGTCGGCTCGCAGCTGCACCAGCCCGGAGCGCACGTGCTGCACGTAGGGGCAGTGGTTGCAGATGAACATCACCAGGAGGGCCGGCTGGGAGAAGTCATCGATCGAGACCAACCTGCCGGTGAGGGGCTCGGGGAGGGTGAAGCCCGGGGCCGAGGTGCCCAGGGCCAGCATCGTGGATTCGACCGCCATGTCTCTCCTTGGTTTTGAACGGGGCATGCTATGGGACGCCACCGCCTACCGAACAGATGGGGGCGCCGGTTAGTGTCTGGCCATGCGGTCGTCCCGTCTGGCCCTTCTCGCCGTGGCCGGCCTCGCCGCCGGGGCGGCCGCGGCGTTTCTCCTGCTGCCCGGGGCCGCGGGCCCTGCCGCCGGCAGCGCAACGACCACTGCGCCCACCACGACCACCGTCGCTCCTTGGATCGGCCGGCACGAGACGCGGATCGGCCCCACGGTCCTCGTCCCCCTGAGCCTGGAGACGGAGGGCGATCGGCTGCTCTTCACCTACGACCTCTTTCCCATCACCCCTCTGGCCGAGGCAAGCCCGGAGGCCCGTGGGTCCGCGGCCGGCGCAGTCCCGGCGTCGTTCACCCTCACCTACCCCGGAGGAGTCGTCTCGTACCGGGTGCTGGGCCCGACCCAGCGAGCCGCCCGCTTCGAGGTGCCGGCGGGTGTCTCCCCCGACCAGGTGCAGGCAATCAACATCGACTCCTACTGGCTACCCGTCCCCGGGGGCTACGCCATCGAGCTCTCCCCCTCGTCCGGCGCCTGGGTGCCCGCCGCTCCCGGGGTGCGGGCCCGCATCCTGCAGGTGCTGGAGCAGGCGGCGAACTACCTGGTGGTGGTGGAACTGGAAGCCGACGCCATCCTGACCGAGCACCTCGCCATAGCCGGAGAAGGCCGGGACTGGCAGTCGTCCTCCTATTCGCAGATCGGCGGCCAGCGCTGGACCCTCGACTTCCGCGGCGAGACTCTGCCCGACCCGGTGCGCCTGACGGTACGCGGGCTGGCCTGGATCGAGGTGCCCGGAGGAGGGCCCGTGGACCTGGACGGAATGGCACGATGAGCGACGCTGCCCTGCGCGAAGTGCTCCGCTCCCCGCTCGACGACCTGCCGCCGTCGCACCGCAGCGCCTGGGCGGCGGTCGCCGCCCTGCTGGTCGCGGCGGGCTGCGGTTTCGGCGTGGGCGCCGGGGTCCGCGCCCTGGAAAGGGCCTCCACCGACGAGGCTCCCCCGGCCACCACGGAGGCCACTACCTCCACCAGCGCGCCCGCGTCGATCGCCGTCAGCGACGTCACGGTCGCAGCGGTCGCGGCTTTCCGCCAGGGAGGCAAGCTCTACGTGGTGGTGACCACTACGGTTCTCCCGGGGGCCGACCCCGAGGAGACGACCGGGCTCGGCAGCGCTCACTGGGTGCTCCGGCTGCCGAACGGGTCCCAGGCGACGGCCACCGCCGAGTACACCACCTCGGCAGCTCCCGGGGTCTTCACGGTTGAGTTCCCCGACGCCGACCCGTCCGGCGGCGCGCAGCTCCTCCTCTACCCCGCCGAGGACGTCATCGAGGGAACGTTCACCACCACCCGCGACTCGACCCAGCTCCCCTACGAGGGGCCGCTGGACACGGAAGGGGGGAGGCTGGGAATGTCCTACCGCCTGGGTGGCCAGGAGATCTCCTTCCACAAGATCCGCCTGGACGACGCCGGAGGTGAGCTCGGCTGGCATCTCTCTGGGGACTCGACGGCCCGGGCGGTGGTGGATGCCGGGGCCACCTACACCGAGGTCGACGGCAGACTCCAGTCCATCGTGCCCGAAAGCCGGCTTCCCTACGCCTCCCTGATGGCTCTCCCCGGCAGCGCCCCACCGGCCCGTTCCGGCAGCCTCCACCTCTTCCACCTCGACGACGCCTCCGATCCCACCTTCCGCAGCCGGTTCTTCGGAGATCCCGAGCGCGTGGTGGCCGTGGAGGACCTTCAACTGACTCTCACGGTGCGGCTGTACCGCTACGGTGAGGACCCCGTGGCCCTCCCGCTCGACCTTCCGGTATCCGGCGATGCTCAGCCCGCTCCCACGCCCGGGACCACTTCCCCCTCCACCACCGCCGCACCCACCGACGGCGTGGAGGCGCTGGCCGCCTTCGTCGACGATCTGATGGGCAACGACGGCTTCTCCGGGGTCGTCCTGGCCGCCCGCGGCGAGGAGGTCCTCTACGAGGCCGCCGCCGGGTGGGCCGACCGCGCCGCCGAGCGTCCCGTCCAGCCGGACACCAAGTTCAACCTCGGCTCCATGAACAAGATGTTCACCGCAACGGCCATCCTGCAACTCATAGAGGCAGGGGTACTGGCGCTCGACGGAACCATCGCCGACTACCTGGCCGACTATCCGAACGAGGAGGTTGCCCGGCAGGTGACCATCGAGCAGCTGTTGACCCACACCTCCGGGCTGGGGGACGTCTTCACCGAGGAGTTCGCCGCCGATCCCCACCGCTACCGCAGCAACGCCGACTACCTGCCCCTCTTCGTGGACGAACCGCTGCAGTTCACCCCGGGAGAGCGATTCTCCTACAGCAATGCCGGGTTCGTCGTCCTCGGCCTGGTCATCGAGCGAGTCACCGGTCTCACCTACGACCAGTACGTACAGGACAACATCTTCGAGCCGGCCGGCATGCTCGACACCGCCGCCTACGACATCGAAGACCAAGTGCCCGACCTCGCCCTGGGCTACACCACCCAGGACATCAATGGTGAGGAGACCGGGGTGCTGCGCCCCCACACCGACCTCATGCCGGGCCGGGGTTTCGCCGCCGGGGGCGGCTACTCAACGGCAGGGGACCTGCTCAGGTTCCGCCAGGCACTGTTCGGCGGGCGCCTCCTGAGCGCCGAATCGGTGGATCTCCTGATCACCGGCAAGGTGCAGGTCAGGGAGGGAGCAATGTATGCCTTCGGCTTCTTCGACCGGCTCGAGGCCGGCCGGCGAGTAGTCGGCCACGGAGGTGGGGCCCCGGGCATCTGCTCGTCTCTCGGCATCTACCCCGAAACGGCGCACACCGTCGTGATCCTGTCGAACA
>JAFGCH010000158.1 GCA_016932695.1 Acidimicrobiia bacterium
ACTGTCGCCGACGCACGAAGGGAGGCCGGGTTTGGACGTACTGGCGGAGGGCCGCGGCGAGCGCCTCGGGTGGCACGACCCCGACGAGCAGCGCGCCTGGGTGCGGGCCAACAAGCCTCGCGACCTGCACGACAAGCGCATGACCATGGCGGAGGCGGTGGAGCGCTTCGTGCCCGATGGCGCCTTGCTGGCCATGGGCGGTTTCGGCCATGTGCGCGTCTCGATGGCGGCGGCGTACGAGATGATCCGCCAGCAGAAGCGGGGCCTGGCGCTGGTGGGGAAGACCGCCACCCACGACGCCGACCTGCTCATCGCTGCCGGGTGCATCGACAAGGTCGAGGTGGCCTACACCTTCGGGCACGAACTGCGCGGGCTCTCCCCCGCCTCACGTCGCGCCCTCGCTGCGGGGCGCTGCCGGGTGGTGGGCGAGTCCTCCAACGGCGCCCACCAGTGGCGCTTCCTGGCCGCCATGATGGGAGTGCCCTTCATGCCGATGCGCGGCATGCTGGCCACCGACACGCTGGCGGAGAGCGCCGCGATGGTCGTCACCGATCCCTTCAGCGGCAAGCCGGTGTGCCTGGTGCCGGCCCTGTACCCCGACGTCACCTTCATCCACGTCTCCCGTTGCGACCCCAGCGGCAACGCCCAGATCGGTGGCATACTCATCGAGGACTTCGAACTGGCCCGGGCGGCACGGCGGGTGGTGCTCACCACCGAGGAGATCATCTCCGAAGAGGAGATCCGCCGCCAGCCCTGGCGCACCGCCATTCCTTTTTTCTTGGTGGACGCGGTGGTCGAGGTTCCTTTCGGCAGCCATCCCTGCCACCTCCCCCTGCATTACGCCTTCGACGAGGACCACATCGGGGAGTGGTTGGAGGTGTCCCGGACGGATGAGGGGGTCGAGGCGTACTTCGCCCGCTACGTGCACGGGGTGCCCGATTTCACCGCCTACCTGGAACTGGTGGGTGGCCGGGAGAAGATGGAGCAGCTAGTCGACGCCGAGCACCGCCAGGCTCCCAACCCCGCCCCCTGGCTGGAGAGGAAGAGGTAGGCGATGGCCGAGTACTCATCCACCGAACTGATGGCGGTGGTGGCCGCCCGCACCCTGAAGGACGGCAAGTCGGTTTTCGTGGGCACCGGCTTGCCGATGATCGCCGCCGTGTTCGCCCAGCGCACCCACGCCCCCAACCTGCTCATCGTCTTCGAGGCCGGGGGCATCGGGCCCCGGGTACCGGTGCTGCCGGTTTCGGTGGCCGAGTCCAAGACCTTCTACCAGGGGGTGGCCGCCTCCAGCATGCACGAGGTGATGTCGCTCTCCCAGGGCGGGTACTTGGACTACGGGTTCCTGGGAGCGGCGGCCATCGACCGCTACGGGAACATCAACACCACCGTCATCGGCGACTACGCCCACCCCAAGGCCCGCCTGCCCGGATCGGGCGGGGCCAACGACGTGGGCTCCTTCTGCTGGCAGACCATCGTGATCATGCGTCAGGAGAAGCGCCGCTTCGCCGAGAAGGTGGACTTCCTCACCACCCCCGGCTACCTCACCGGACCCGGCGCCCGGGAAGCCGCGGGCCTTCCCGCCGACACCGGCCCCTACCGGGTCATCACCCAGTTGGGCGTCTACGGGTTCGAGGAAGAGACCAAGCGCATGCAGTTGATCGCCCTCCACCCGGGGGTGACGGTGGACCAGGTTCAGGCCGAGAGCGAGTTCGAGATCCTGCTCGCCCCCGAGGTGACGGAGACCGTCCCTCCCACGCCGGAGGAGCGGGCCCTGCTGCACGCCATCGACCCCATGGGGATGGCGGTCGGGAAGTAGGGGGCGCCCGCCGCCGGCACAGCAAGGCCGGCTTGCTGAGCACTGGATAGTCGCACCGACGGGACCTGCGCCCGATCGAGACAGAGGCGCGAAGCGGCCCCTTGCCGACCTTCCCGCAGCATCATATGCTCTACCATATGCTCATGCCTCGCAAGCAAGTGCTAGTGCAACTCGACGACGACCTGGTGGAACGCCTCGACCGGCTCGCCGACAGCATGGAGGTAAGCCGATCAGAGCTGCTGCGCAGGGGAGCCCTCGCCGTCCTCGAAGCGGCCAGGATCGAAGAGGCCGAACGCGTCGCGGTGGAGGCCTACCGGAGACTGCCGGAGGATCCTGTCTGGGTCGCTACCGCCTCTCGCCTGGCTGCGGAGATGACGCCGGAGTGGTAGCCCGCAACGATGTCTACTGGGCCGACCTGGGACCGCCCGGCGGGCGGCGGCCGGTGTGCATCCTGACTCGCACTGCGGTCATCGCGGCCCGACATAGCGTGACCTGCGCGCCCATCACGCGACGAATCCGAGGGATTGCTTCCGAGGTCGAGGTCGGTCGCGAGGAAGGCCTTCCCCACGCCGGCGTCATCAACTGCGACAACATCCTGACAGTCTCCAAGGATGCTCTCGGTCCCCGGCCGGTGGGCAGACTCAGCCTGGCCAAGCGGGCCGAACTCGACCGGGCGCTGCGCTTCGCCCTGGACATCGCCTACTGAGGATGTGGGTCCGGACATGCCACCGGCCCCGGCTTGCTGAGGATCGCTCTGCCTCTACACCCCCGGCAGCTGGGCTTCCTCCACCAGGAGGTCCCAATGGTGGCCGCGCCGCAGGACCACCGACCGGAAGTGGCGATGGTCCCAGGTCAGTACCCAGGCGCCGCGTGACGCCGCCATGGCCATCACGCTCAGGTCGGGAAGGTCCACACCGGTTCCGGCGTACCGATCTGCCAGGTCGAGGCCCATGCCGAGCTCGGTGTCGCTGGGTGCCCGGAGTTGATGGACCCCATCGAGCAAGGCCCGCCCGAAGGTGACGGCGGCTGCCGCGTGCCCGCGGGAACGGAGCAGCAAGTCGACCTCGACGAACACCGGCCAGGGCACCACGACATCCCGACCGCAGCGTGCGAGCAGCGCGGTCGCGAAGCGGTGGCGACTCCCCTCCCCCCGATTCAGCGCCGACACCAGGGGGCCGGTGTCACAGATGATCAGCCGGCGAGGCGTGCCAGGACCTCCTCGACCTTGTGGGAGAGGTCCTCGTCATCATCGATGAGACCGGTGTAGGGCAGGACAGCCGGTCCGTCGGCGGCGAGTTCGGCGATCACGGCCGAGAACGAAACTCCGCGCCGCTCGGCCTCACGATCGAGGCGCTCGGCGACCGCCGGGGGTAGCGAGATGGTGCGGCGAACGGTGGCCATGCCGGCAGTATGAACTATCAGGTATGAAGAGGCAAGCCCCTTGCCGGTGCCTTGGCCGTCGAAGTTGCCTGCCCCACGCCATCGACCCCATGGGCATGGCCGTCGGGAAGTAGAGGCCGGGCCGGCGCTCAGTCGTCCGACACCTCGCCCACGGCGAAGGCCTGGAGGGCGATCATCGAGTCCCGCACCCAGAGGATGCCGAGCAGGTCCATTCCCTCCCCCGATGCTTCATCGGTCAAGCGGAGCGGCACGACGGCGAAGGGACCGGAGACCACCGGCGGTCCGATGGCCTCCACAGTCATGGAGAGCACCCCGGTCAATAGATCGCGCAGCACCGAGCCGGAGTGCATCGTCTCGGAGTAGAACGGGCTTCCCCAAACGACGACGTATTCGGTCATCGTCGCCAGCACCCCATCGACGTCGTCGGCGTTCCAGGCGGTGGCTTGCGCCTCCATGAGATCCCGGACCGTCGCCGGGTCGGTAGCGGTGCCGTCCTCGGCGAAGAAGCTGGCGCTGCCGGCCACCAATACGCCGTCGGTGGCCCGGGCGCCGACGATCACCAGGAAGCCCTCGACCTGCCCGGCTCCGACCCGCGGGTCGGCGAAGCGGACCGGGATGGCAGCGGCGTCGCCGGATACCAGGGGCTCTCCGAGAACCTCCATCCCCTCCAACGGATCGGCCCCCGGGTCCCAGCCTGCCATGGGGTAGCTGTCCAGCAATCGGCCGACCCCCTCGGTGACGAGGTAGACCGCTTGCGGGGCATCATCTCGGCACAACGCGAACCAGGCGTCGGCGTCCCCGGCTTCGGCGGCGGCGAACAGCGCAGTCACCAGATCGCCGATTGTCGCCATCGGGGTCTTGCGCGGCGCTTCCACCGGGCCGACGTCCTCTCCGGCGAGGGCCGACAGGAACTCCCGTTCGAAGCGCTCCACGTCCACCCTGACCGCAACCCGGACTTCGGCGCCGTCGTCGGATCGCACCGTCTGCCCGACCTCGTCGCGCCCGCCCTCGGTCACCACTTCGAGGCGCACCGTCTCGAACCCGCCCAGGCTCTCGTCCACCACCAGTGCCGCCGCCACCTGGTCCCAGAAGAACATCTCGCCGCTGTCCAGGAAGCCGGCGTTGGCCTCCAACATGGCGACCACGGCTTCGGCCACCGGCGTGCGCCCATGCTCTCGCAGGACCCGCAGATGCAGGCTGCCCATGGGAACCTGGTTGGTGGCGTCGAGCGGCACCAGGGTGATGGGGAGGCCCGACGCGAGCACCTCGGCAGCGGCCAGGGGATCGACCCAGATGTTGTACTCGGCGTCGGGGTTGCGGACGGCGTTGCCCGACACGTCCACCGCCCCGCCCATCACGAAGGTCATGGCGATGTTGCCGGCAAGCGCCGGGTCCAGCCGCAAGGCGACCGCAAGGTTGGTGAGCGGGCCGTCGGTGAACACCACCACAGGCTGTGGCGAAGCGGAGATGACCGACACCAGCAGTTCCGGGGCCGGCACCAGCGAGGGCTCCGCGCCGGCCGGCAGTTCCATCCCCCAGGCGTCGTCTGCCGCCTGCCTCCAGGAGATGGGGAAGACGTTGTCCCCGGCCAGCGGCTCCTCCGGCCCGCAGGCCACCGGGACGTCGGGATGCCCGGCCAGCGCGGCCAGGTCGGCGGCGATCTGCACCCCCGGAGCGCAATGCACCTCGCCGGTGCCGCTCACCGTGATCGCCTGCACGTCCAATTCCGGACGACCCAGCAGGTAGAGGACGGCCATGACGCTGTCCATGGCCAGGTCGGTGTCGATCACCACCGGGATGCCCGTGGGCACCGGCGTGGTAGTCGTCACCGGCGCAGTCGTCGTGGTGGTGGCCGGGGTGGTGGTCGCCGCAGTTGTCACCACTGCCGTGGTCGACGATGCCGTGGGGGCGCCCCCGCACCCGGCGCTGAGGGCGGTGGCCAGGCAGACTGCCCAGACCACCACCACCCGCCCAGTTCCCTGCCGGCTCACCCTGCCCGCCATGGTCAGGCCTCCTGCTCGATGGCCGCCGAGACGCTCGGCCCATCTCTACAGGGTGGATTATCCCCGCGCCTGGGGCAGCAGCCCCTCCGGGAAGGCCCCCAACCGGGCCCGGGCGGGCTGCTGCCGGCCTAGGGCCAAGCCCCGCGCAGCCCGATCGGCCGGCTTGACGGGGGTGGGCGCGAACACCATGCCCCCACGCCCCAGACTCCGTGCGAGGCCGACTGCCAAGCGGCCGGCGTCCCGGCGCCCCACTCTGTCGCGGTTCTCCCGCGCCGATAGCCCTTCTGCCATCATCCGGGCCCCGCCAGTTCCCCCGGTTGCCACCGGGCCCTCCGCGGCCGCCCGCCCTGGCGGCATCAGCCGGCCCCGAGGCTCCCTTCGGCGACCGGCACGTCAAGGCCCCTCTCGACCTGGTGATCGCGTCCCGCAGCACGCGTGCCGCCGGAGCCGTGGTCGGGAACCAGAGCCAAGCCACCGACGATGAGGCCGGCGAGCACGGCCGTGACCGCCAGCCACGCCCAGCCGGGTCGGGGCCGGGGTTGACCCGGTGCCCCTCCTGCGGAGCCCCGCCTCTCGACGCGACGGCCCGACACCACGCGGAACGCCCGGGCGACGCCGCCTCGGTTGAGCATCACGTGGGCCAGGGTGAAAGCCGCCATCCCGAAGCTCAACCACACGTGCAGGCTCAGCCACGCCGAGCGCGCCAGGCTCAGAAACTCGGCGCCACTCGAGCCCTGACCCCGGGGCAGGAAAAGGTACGGCACCACGCCGGTGACGGCCGCCAAGGCCCAGCCGACCGCCATGGAGGCGGACACAATCGCCCGCAGGCGCAGCCTGAGCCACGGCCACCGGCGAGATGGAGTAGAGGGGTTTCTCATTCGTGTGCTCCTTTCTCGGTAGTGATCATGGACCGCGGCGATGAAGCGCCCATGAAGCTGCCGAGGAGCTTGGGTGATTCAGTTCCCGGCCGGTTCCGAACCCCGACGAGTCCCAAGAGGCGGGCAACGGGGAGGGTGGGCGGCTAGTTTGAGGGGGTTCGCCCCAGCATGACCCTCACCCGATCCTTCACCTACGTGAAGCCGGGGAGCCTCGACGAGGCCCTGGCCCTGCTCGCCGAGCACGGGCGCGCCGCCGCCGTCCTGGCGGGGGGCACCGACCTGATCTCCTGGATGCGCGACGACCTGGTGGCCCCCGAGGTGGTGGTGGACATCAAGGGCCTCCCCGGCCTCGAAGCCATCACCCTGGTCGACGGCACCCTCCGCCTCGGGGCCCTGGCCACTTTCAGCGACGTGCTGCGCTCGCCGGTGGTCTCGGCCGCCTTCCCGGTGCTGGCCGAGATGGCCGGGGTGGTGGCCTCGGTCGGAATCCGCAACCGGGCCACCGTCGCAGGCAACCTCTGCTCGGCGGTGCCCAGCAACGACGCCGGGCCGGTGCTGTTGGCCGCCGATGCCCTGGTGCAGATCGCGGCAACCGACGGGGAGCGCACCATCCCCCTGGCGGAGTGGTTCCGGGGCCCGCGCCGCACCGCACTCCGCGGGGGGGAACTGGTCACTCGGATCACCGTCCCTCTCCCGGACCGCCACGGCGGCTGCTACCTGAAGCTGGGGCGCTACCGGGGCGAGGACCTGGCCCAGGCGAGCGTCGCCGTCCTGGCCCTGCCCGGCGACCACTACCGCATCGCCTTCGGGGCGGTGGCCCCGGCCACGGTGCGAGCCGCCGCCATCGAGGAATCGCTGGAAGGCCGCCCTCTCGATGAGGCCACCCTGGCCGCCGCCGCCGACCTGGTGCCGGAGGTGATCTCCCCCATCAGCGACTTGCGCGCCTCGGCCGGGTACCGCACCCACATGTGCCGGGTGATGCTGCGCCGGGCCCTGCGCGCCGCCGCCGAGCGCCTCGCCGACGACGGTCCCCCGTACGGGGAGAGGCTGCTCTGATGGGCCATCGCGTCACGCTCCGGGTGAACGGCGAGCAGTGGGACCTGGACCTCGACCCCGCCGAGACCCTGCTCGAGGCGCTGCGCGGCCGGGTGGGGGTGAAGAGCCCCAAGGTGGGCTGCGAACGGGGCGACTGCGGTTCGTGCACGGTCCTCTTGAACGGGCAGACGGTGCGCTCCTGCCTGGTGCTGGCCGTGGAGGCCGACGGGGCCGAGATCACCACCCTGGAGGGGATCGGGTGCGAAGGCTTGGCCCCGGTGCAGCGCGCCCTGCTGGAGCACAATTCCTTCCAGTGCGGGTTCTGCGCCCCGGGCATCGTGCTCTCGGCGGTGGAACTCCTGGCTGCGCACCCCCATCCCACTCGCCATCAGGTGCAGGAGGCACTGGCGGGGAACCTCTGCCGGTGCACCGGCTACGAGCCGATCATTCAGGCCATCCTGGCCGCCGGGGAGGAGCCATGAGCGGCATCGTGGGCCGGGCCGACCGGGCCAACGCCATGGAGGACCTTCGCCACGTAGGCCGTTCCGAGGTGCGCATCGACGGCCTGGACAAGGTCACCGGGGCGGCGGTCTTCGTGGACGACATGGACTTCGGGCCCGACCTGCTCCACGCCGCCATCGTGGAGAGCCCCCACCCCCACGCCCGCATCGTGAGCATCGACACCTCCGAGGCGGCGGCACTGCCCGGGGTAGTGCGGGTGGTGACGGGGGCCGACTTCCCCTTCACCTTCGGCCTCTACATGCAGGATCGCCAGGTTTTCGCCCGCGACGTGGTGCGCTTCGTGGGCGAGCAGGTGGCCGCGGTGATCGCCCGCGACCCGCGCACCGCTCGTGAGGCCGCCCGCCTGGTGCGGGTGGAGTACCAGGAGCGGCGCGCCGTGTTCGACCCCCTGGAAGCCCTGGCTACCGAAGCCCCCCGGCTCCATCCCGGCCTGGGCGATTACCCGCACGTCCCCTGGTTCTTCCCCGAGCCCGAGAGCAACGTGGCCCACCGGCGCCGCACCATCCGGGGCGATCTGGAGGCCGGCTTTGCCGCCGCCGACGTGGTGCTCGAAGACGCCTACCGGGTACCTCGCTACGCCCACTGTGCCCTCGAGCCCCACGTGGTGGTGGCCCGCCAGGACCGGGCCGGGCGCCTCACCGTGTGGTCGGCCTCGCAGTCCCCCTACACCCAGCGGCACGTCTTCGCCCAGGCGCTGGAGCCGCTGGGACTCTCCCACCAGGACATCCGGGTGATCACCCCTTACGTGGGCGGCGGCTTCGGCGGCAAGGCCGGGGTGAGCATGGAGATCCTGGGAGCGGTGCTGGCCACCGCGGTCCGGGGCCACCCCGTCAAGCTGCGCTGGAGCCGGGAGCAGGAGTTCTACAACACCTACCAGCGCCAGGGACTGGTGGCCCGGCTCAAGGTGGGGGCGCGCCGCGACGGCACCATCACCGCCCTGGAGCACCACCTGTTCTGGGATGCCGGGGCCTACGTGGAGTACGGGGCCAACGTGGTCAACGCCGCCGGGCTGTCGGCCACCGGGCCCTACCGCATCCCCGCCATCTCGCTGGAGTCGGTGTGCGTCTACACCAACCTGCCCCCCGGCGGGCCTTACCGCGGCTTCGGGTACTCCGAGTTCTCCTTCGGTATCGAATCCCACATGACCCGCCTCGCCCGGGCTATCGGCATGGATCCGGTGGAGTTCCGCCGCCGCAACGCCATCGTCGAGGGGGACCTGCTGCCCTACGGCGCCCTCATGAACCCCTCCGGCCTCCACGAGGCCATCGACCGGGCGGCAGAGGCCATTGCCTGGGGCGAGGAGGAGTCCCCTAGGGAACCCGGCCACCGGGTAGGTAAGGGCTTCGCCCTGTTCTGGAAGGCCCCGGCAATGCCGCCGAACGCCTCCTCGGCCTCATTCCTCAAGTTCAACGAGGACGGCAGCATCAACGTCACCGTCTCGGGCATGGAGTTGGGACAGGGCTACCTGACGGTGATGGCCCAGGTGGTGGCCGAGGTGCTGGCGGTGCCCCCCGACAAGGTGCGGGTGGAGACCCCCGACACCGACCGCAACCCCTACGAGTGGCAGACGGTGGCCAGCCACATCACCTGGTCCTGCGGCAACGCGGTGCGGGCCGCAGCGCTCGAGGCCCGGGAGAAGATCTTCCAGGTGGTGCACGCCGCCCACGGCCTGGAGGAAGGGTCGCTGTACCTGGAGGACGAGTGCGTCCGTTGCGACACCGACCCCGACTTCTGCCTGCCACTGCGCGACTTCGTGGTCGCGGGCATCGAGACTCCCGACGGCACCTACCGGGGCGGGCCCATCGTGGGCAGCGGCATGTTCATGCCCGAGTTCTCCTCCACCCATGCCGACCCCGCCACCGGCCAGGGCGGCCACCCCAACGTGCACTACACCGTGGGGGCCGCCGGGATCATCCTGGAGGTGGACCCCGAGACCGGGAAGATGGAGGTACGCCGGGCTGCCCTGGCGGTGGACGCCGGCAAGGCGCTGAACCCGGCCCTGCTCGAAGGGCAGGTAACCGGGGGCCTGCTGCAAGGCCTGGCCACGGTGCTCTACGAGGACATGCGCTTCGACGAGGCGGGCCGCCTGCTCAACCCCAACTTCACCGACTACAAGATCCCCACCGCCCACGACATCCCCGACGAGGTCGTGCCGATCATTGTCGAGGTACCCCAACCCGACGGCCCCTTCGGGGCCCGGGGAGTGGGTGAGCACACCATGATCGCCGCCGCCCCCATGGTGGCCGACGCCGTGGAGGCGGCGGTCGGGATCAGGTTCAACGAAATGCCGATTACCGCCGAGCGGGTGGCGCTGGCCGTCGCCCGAAGGGAGGAACCCGACACATGGGCGTCGACCTAGAGCAGATCCTGCGCCCCATCGACAGCCCCCTGGCACCCTACCCGCCCAAGTTCATGACGGTGGCCAGCGGCGAGA
This sequence comes from Acidimicrobiia bacterium, assembly GCA_016932695.1. Taxonomy (GTDB): domain Bacteria; phylum Actinomycetota; class Acidimicrobiia; order Spongiisociales; family UBA11373; genus VGBK01. The sequence goes on from JAFGCH010000158.1 coordinate 10,093, forward strand.
CGCTGGTGATTCGCCAGGTGGACCGCGACGAGATCCCCACCCTGCTGCTCCACGTGGAGCCGCTGCTGCACGTGGAGCGGGATTTCTACGACGTGGTCGCCGCCCGGGTGTACGCCGAGCTGCTGGCCCACTACCGCTACCGCATGCAGGACGAGTACGTGCTGGTGGGCCAGATCGGCGGCCACCTGGCGGCCATCGTCAACGGGCGCACCGTGAGCCCGCGGCAGGGCATGTCGCTGCACACCCTGGCGCTGCGCCGGGGCCTACGCATCGGGGCCCACTGCTTCGCCGCCAAGATGGAATACCACATCGACATCCTGGGGCAGGACGAGGTCCTCATCGTGGCGGAGTCGCCCATCGGGTTCCGCCGCTGGATGATTGAGTATCAACTGGAGAAGCGCTTCGAGACCCCCCACGAGTTGGGCGGGGTGCCGTCGTACTGCCTCACCCGGGCGCTCTTCGACCGGGCGCGTAGCAGCCTGGTGGTGGGGCGGCGGCCGGTGCCGCCCGAGCTGCTGGCCCAGGCCCAGGCGGGCATACTGCCCCCCACCGACCCGCCGCGGCCGCCTGCCGACCTGCTGGCGGCCACCCGGGCGATGTACGACTCCACCGGCACCGCGCTGCTGCTGCAGCGCGGCCGCCAGGAACTGGAGGCCGGACATGCGTGAGGTCTACGTCGCCGGCATCGGCATCACTTCCTTCAGCCGCCTGGAGTACCCCCTGGCCGAGATCGCCGCCTACCCGGCGATGCTGGCCCTGCGGGACGCCGGGCTGAAGGCCGTCGACCAGGTCTACGTGGCCAACATGGGCAGCGCCCGCATCAACAACCAGACCGCCCTGGGCTCGGCGGTAGTCGACACGCTGGGGTTGACGCCGACGGGGGCGGAGCGCATCGAGAACGGCCCGGCCTCAGGAGCCTCGGCGGTGAAGCAGGGCTTCCTGGGGGTGGCCGCGGGCATGTACGAGGCGGTGCTGGTCACCGGCTGCGAGCGGATGCGCGAGGTGAACAACCTCGAAGCCACCGACTTCGTGGCCACCATGACCCACCCCCTGGCCGAGTACATCTACGGGGTCACCCTGCCGGCCCATGCCGCCATGTTCACCCGGCTGTACATGGAGCGCTACGGCGTCACGGCACGGCACCTGGCCATGGTGGCGGTGAAGAACCACGCCAACGCCATGCTGAACCCCTTCGCCCACCTGCACCAGCCGATCACCGTGGAGGGGATCCTCGACTCGCCGGAAGCCTTCACCAACAACCCCTACGTGGCCGAGCCGCTGCGCTTCTTCGACTGCTGCCCGGTCAGCGACGGCGGGGCGGCCGTGATCCTGGCCAGCCGGGAGAAGATGGCCGAACTGGGCAAGCCCCTGATCCGCCTGGCCGGTATCGGCCAGGCCACCGACACCCTGGCGGTGTTCGAGCGGCCCGATCCCACCGACCTGCTGGCGGTGCGGCGCAGCGCCGCCTCCGCCTTCGCCATGGCCGGGCTGACCCCCGGCGACGTGCACGTGGCGGAGTTGCACGACGCCTTCACCATCCTCGAGATCGTCGAGAGTGAGGAGGCCGGCTTCTTCCCCAAGGGGGAGGGCCACCTCGCCCTGGAGAAAGGGGCAACCGCCCTCGGCGGCCCCCTGCCCATCAACCCCTCCGGCGGCCTCAAAGGCAAGGGCCACCCGGTGGGAGCCACCGGCGTCGGCCAGGTGCACGAGATCGTCACCCAACTGCGGGGCGACGCCGGGGAACGGCAGGTAGCCGGGGCCAAGGTGGGCTTCACCTGCAACTTCGGCGGCTTCGGTAACAACGTCATCAGCATGGTGTTCGTGAGGGAGGAGTGATGGAGCGCCAGATCCACGCCTATGCCTGCCGGCGCTGCGGCGCCCTCCACTACCCCTTCCGCATGGTGTGCCGGGAGTGCGGGGAGAACGGCCCGCACGAGTTCGACCCGGTACCTCTGCCCAAGGAAGGGACCCTGCTCACCTTCACCTTCGTGCACAACCTGCCCGCCGAGTACGAGGTCGCTCGCCTCGGCCTGGGGGTGGTGGAGTTGTCCAACGGGCTGCGCATGCTGGGGCAGCTGGACATCGCCGACCCCAAGCTGGGCATGAAGGTCGTCGGGGAGGTCGAGGTGGTGCGCCGGGAGGCCTACGCCCGGCGCTACGGGATGGTGTTCCGGGCGGCCTGAGCGGCTTCCCGGCGAGGAGTGCTGCCGGGCCTGCCGGGGCTCCCCGACGGGCCCGGCCCGACGGAGAGGTGGACGATGGCCATCGAGGTACGCAAGGTGGTGCTGGAGAGCGTCAACGACGCCTCCGGCCTGGCCGCCCTCATCGACCAGGGGGTGTTCGCCGCCGACGAGGTGATCGCCGTGGTCGGCAAGACCGAGGGCAACGGCGGGGTGAACGACTTCACCCGCCTCCTCGCCGACGGCGCCTTCCGCAAGGTGCTCATGGACAAGGGCAGCCGCCCGGCTAGCGAGGTGGCCCAGATCCCCATGGTCTGGTCGGGAGGCACCGACGGCATCCTGTGCCCTCACGCCACCGTCTTCGCCCGCACTCAGGAGACCGGGGGCAGCGAGCCCCGCCTGGCGGTGGGCTTCGCCATGAGCGAGCGCATCCTGCCCGAGGAGATCGGGCGCCCGGCGATGGTGGCCAAGGTGGCCGAGGGGGTGCGCCGGGCGATGGCCGAGGCGGGGATCACCGACCCGGCCGACGTCCACTACGTGCAGACCAAGACCCCGCTGCTCACCATGGAGACCATCAACGACGCCCGCAGCCGGGGTCACGAGGTGTGGACCGACCAGCCGCTGGAGTCGATGAACCTCTCCAACGGCACCACCGCCCTGGGCATCGCCGTCGCCCTGGGCGAGATCCCCATGCCGGCAGCCGAAGCCATCGGCAAGGACACCTCGCTCTACTCCTCGGTGGCCTCCTGCTCGTCGGGAGTGGAGTTGGACCGGGCGCAGATCGTGCTCGTGGGCAACAAGGCCGGGGCCGGGGGCCGCTACCGCATCGGGCACTCGGTGATGCGCGACGCCCTGGACTTCGACGGGGTCTACGCCGCGATCCGTTCGGCGGGCCTCGACCTCCCCGAGAGGCCGCGGGCCGAGGACCTGGGCGGGCACCTGGTAAACGTCTTCCTGAAGTGCGAGGCCGACCCGACCTCCCGCCTCCGGGGACGGCGCCAGGTCTCCCTCGACGACTCCGACGTCCACCATCACCGCCACATCAAGGGGGCGGTAGGCGGGGTGGTAGCCGCCGCGGTGGGCGACGCGGCGATCTTCGTATCGGTGGCCGCTATGCACCAGGGGCCGGCCGGGGGCGGGCCCGTGGCCGCCATCGTGGACTTCGGATAGCGGTATGAGCCTCGCCGCCCCCGCCCGGGTCACGGTGCCGGTGGCGGCGAGCGCCGCCTTGGGCCCACTCCTGGCCCGTCCCGCCGAGGGCGCCATCCTCGGGGCCGGGGAGAGCGGCGCCTGGGCGCGGCTGGGCGACACGGTGGTGGTGCTCCTCCCCCCCGGCGTGCCCCGTGCGCCCCACGGGGTCGTAGTACCCCCGACTCTGCTCGTCGGGTTGGAGCCGGGTACCGCCTGCCGGGTCGACGCCGGTCGGTTCGAGGTGGCCGGATGGCGCCTGGAGGTGCGAGCCTCCTGGGACCCGCGGCCCCGGCTGCCGCGGGTCGACGCCACGGTGCTGCGGGAGTGGGCTCGGGAGGTGAGCAGCCGGTTCGTTCCCGCCGCCGATCAGGGGATGGGGGCGGCCCTGGGGGCCCACGACGTCGGCGGGGTGCTGGCAGCCGCGTCGCGCCTCATCGGGAGGGGGCCAGGCCTCACCCCGCTGGGCGACGACCTGCTGGCCGGGACGATGGGGGCGGCGGTGCTCCTGGGGGAGGCGGCCGGCGACCGGTGGCTCCTGAGCCTGGCGGCCGACCTGGCCGAACCTCTCGATTCCCTGGCCCGGGAGCGGACCACCGCTCTCTCCACCACCCTGCTGCGCCACGCCCGTCGCGGTGAGGTGGACGACGCCTCGGCCGCGCTGCTGCAGGCGCTGTGCGGGAGGGGTGACGCCGCCGCCGCCCTCGCCGCCCTCCTTGAAGTAGGCCACAGCAGTGGGACGGGCCTGGCCGGGGGCATACTGGCGGCCGCCGCCTGTGCCGGAGGTGCCGAGTGACCGAACGCGTCGAGGTGCGCCGGGGTCGCTATTACGACTCGGTGCGCCTGATGCAGGCCAGCGCCGCCGCCGAGGCCGCTCCCGGGGTGGAGCGGGCCCTGGTGGCCATGGGCACCGACCTGAACCGCTCGCTGCTGGCCGGCCTCGGTTTCACCGTGCCGGAGGGCCTCGGCCCCGACGACCTGGTGCTGGCGATACGCGCCGGCGATCCTGCCGCCGCCGACCAGGCGCTGGCGGCGGCAGGAGCCGCCCTGGCCGCGGCGCCGGCGCCGACCGGTGGCGGCTTCGAGGTACCGTCGCCGCGCCGAGCAGGGGCCGTGGCCCAAGCCAACCTAGCCCTGATCTCGGTGCCCGGCCCCTACGCCTTCGTCGAGGCCATGGACGCCCTGCGGGCCGGCATGTCGGTGATGTTGTTCAGCGACAACGTGCCCCTCCCCCAGGAGATCGCCTTGAAACAGGAAGCGATCCGGCGCGGCCTCCTCGTCATGGGCCCGGGGGCGGGCACGGCCCTGGTCCACGGCGTCGGCCTCGGCTTCGCCAACGCGGTGCGGCCCGGGCCGGTAGGCATCGTGGGCGCCTCCGGCACCGGCATCCAGCAACTGTGCTGCCTGCTCGACGATGCCGGGGTCGGGGTCCGCCACGCCCTGGGAACGGGCAGCCGGGACCTGCACGACGAGGTGGGCGGTGCCTCCACCCTGGCCGCAATCGACGCCCTCGCGGCCGACCCGGAGGTCGAGGTGATCGCCGTGGTCTCCAAGCCCCCGGGGCCGGAGGCGGCAGAGCAGGTACGGGCGGCGGCGGCCGGCTGCGGGAAGCCGGCGGCAGTGGCCTTCATGGGCGAGGTAACCCTCGAGGAAGCGGCCCGGGAGGTCCTCGGCCTGCTGGGACGCCCCATCCTCCAGGCCTACACGGACTGGGCCATCGTGGACGGCCCCCACCGGCCGGGCCACCTGCTGGGCCTGTTCTCGGGGGGCACCCTGCGCGACGAAGCCCGGGCCGTCGCCGGGGCGGTGCTGCGGGAGATCGCGACGGAGGCCGGAGCCGCGGGCCATGCCATGCTCGACCTGGGAGACGAGGAGTACACCCGGGGACGGCCCCACCCCATGATCGACCATCGCACCCGCCTGGACTTCCTGGCCCAGGCCGCCGCCGATGCCTCGGTGGGAGTCGTGCTTCTCGACGTGGTGCTCGGCTACGGCGCCCACCCCGACCCGGCCGGCGCCCTGGCTCCGGCGGTAGCCAACCTAACCACGGCCGGGGCTGCGGCGGTGGTGTCACTCTGCGGGACGGCCGCCGACCCCCAGGGCCGCGAGCGCCAGGCCGCCGCCATCGCCGAAGCCGGGGCCTCGGTGCTGCTCTCCAACGCCGCCGCCGCCCGCCTCGCCGCCCGCCTGGCCGGAGAGCGCCCATGAACCACCTGCAAGGCCTGCTGCAGACGGACCCGGTGGTGGCAGCGGCCGGCATCGATCTCCTCGCCGACGCCCTGGCCGCCCAAGGAGCCGCCGTCACCCGGGTGGAATGGCAGCCCCCGGTCCCCGGCACCGAGGAGGCCCTGGCCGCCCTGGCAGCCGACCCGGCGAAGGCCTCGGCCGACGACGCCGCCCTGGCCGCCCTCACCGGCACCCGCCCTCACCTGGTGGGGATGGTGCCGGCTCACCAGGCGATCCCCGAGCTGGCCGAGGGCCTGCTGCTCCATGCCGGGCCTCCCCTCTCTTGGGGAGACTGCTCCGGCCCGATGCGCGGCGCTCTCATCGGCGCCCTGCTCTACGAGGGCCGGGCCGCCGATCCCGAGGAGGCCGGCCGCCTCGCCGCCCGTGTGCCCCTCGAGCCTTGCCACCATCATCACGCCGCCGGCCCGATGGCCGGGGTGATCTCGGCCTCGATGCCCCTGGCCGTGGTCGAGGACGCCGCCACCGGGCGGCGGGCCTACTCCACCTTGAACGAAGGCCTGGGCAAGGTGCTGCGCTACGGCGCCTTCGCCCCGGAAGTCATCGACCGCCTCCACTGGATGCAGGCGGTGCTCGGCCCCGTGCTCGCCGCCGCCCTGGCCCGCACCGGCCCCATCGACCTCGGGGCGCTGATCGCCCAGGCGCTGCAGATGGGCGACGACGGCCACAACCGCAACCGGGCGGGGACTTCCCTGCTGCTGCGGGCGCTGGGCCCGGCTCTGGTCGAGGGGGAGGGCCCGGCGGCGGACCGGGGGGCGGTGTTCCGCTTCATCCAGGGCAACGACCACTTCATGCTGAACCTGGTGATGGCGGCGGGGAAACTGGCCTCCGACGCCGCCTCGGGCATTGCCGGGTCGAGCCTGGTGACGGTGATGGCCCGCAACGGCACCGAGTTCGGCATTCGCCTGTCGGGGACGGGGGACCGCTGGTTCACCGCCCCGGCCCCCGAGGTGGAGGGCTTGTACCTGCCCGGCTTCTCCGCCGCCGACGCCAATGCCGACCTGGGGGACTCGGCCATCACCGAGACGGTGGGCCTGGGGGGCATGGCTATGGCCGCCTCGCCGGCCATCGTCGGGTTCGTGGGCGGCACCGCCGCCGGGGCGGTGCGCCGCACCTTGGAGATGTATGCCATCACCCGGGGAGAGCACCCCCTGTACCGCCTTCCGATCCTGGAGGGTCGGGGCACTCCGGCGGGCATCGACGCCACCCTGGTGGCGCGCACCGGCATCGCCCCGCAGATCAACACCGGCATCGCCGGCCGGGAGGCCGGGGTGGGCATGGTGGGCGCCGGCCTGGTGGAGGCCCCCATGGAGTGCTTCGTGCAGGCGGTGCGGGGACTGGCGGCTCGCTGGGCCGGGCCGCCGGCCGGGTAAGCCCGGGACGAGGGACCGACCCCCCTCGCCTCGAGGACTCGGCGCTCCCCCCTAGAGGGGGGAGACCCAGTCTCTGCCCTAACCTTCCCTGGTGGTCTGGTTCGAGGCGCAGTCGCCGGTGATGCAGGCGCTCCTGGGCGGCCTGGTCACCTGGGGAGTCACCGCCCTGGGCGCCGCCGGGGTGGTCTTCCTGCGGCGCATGAACCAGCGCCTGCTGGACATCATGCTGGGCTTCGCCGCCGGAGTCATGCTCGCCGCCAGTTTCTGGTCCCTGCTCAGCCCGGCGATCGACCTCGCCGAGGCGCAGGGGGTCCCCTCGTGGCTGCCGGCGGCCTCGGGCCTGGTACTGGGCGGCCTCTTCCTCCGCCTCATGGATGCCATCCTCCCCCACCTCCACCCCGGCTACCCGAGCACCGCGGCGGAAGGGGTGAGCACCCACTGGCACCGAACCACCCTCATGGTCACCGCCATCACCCTGCACAACATCCCAGAAGGCCTGGCGGTGGGGGTGGCCTTTGGGGCGGTGGGCGCCGGCCTGGAGATGAACGGGGCGATCACTCTCTCCGGGGCGGTGGCCCTCACCTTCGGGATCGCCATCCAGAACTTCCCAGAGGGAGTGGCGGTGGCCATGCCCATCCGGGCCATGGGAGTCTCCCGGCTCCGCTCCTTCTGGTACGGGCAGCTGTCGGCGGTAGTGGAACCGATCGCCGCGGTCATCGGCGCGGCCGCCGTCCTTGCCTTCCGGCCCCTGCTGCCCTATGCGCTGGCCTTTGCCGCCGGGGCCATGGTCTATGTGGTCATTGAGGAACTGATCCCCGAGTCGCAGCGCAACGGCAACGAGGACATCGCCACCCTGGCCACCATCGGCGGCTTCATGGTGATGATGATCCTCGACGTGGCGCTGGGGTAGGAGCCGACATGACCGCAGCCTGGCTCGGTCGCCTCAACTCGGACCCGCGCCCCTGGCTGCTGGAGGAGTCCGACGCGGCGGTGCGGGCGCAAGCGCTGGTGAGACTGCTGGGCCGGTCGGTCGGAGATCCCGAGGTCGTGGAGGCCCGGGCCGCGGCCATGCGAGCCGACCCCATCAAGGGCATCCTCGACGCCATGGACCCCCGAGGGTTCTGGGTGAAGCCGGGCCCCGGCTACGGCCCCAAGTACACCGGGACGGTGTGGAACCTGATGTTCCTAGAGCAGTTGGGCGCCGACCCGGACGACGAGCGGGTGCAGATGGCCTGCCGCTACGTGCTGGACCACACCCCGACTGCCGTCGGCGGCTTCGGCTGCTCCGGCTCCCACCTGGAACGTCTGCCTCCCCCTTCCAGCGCCATCCACTGCCTCAACGGCAACCTGGCCCGAGCCGCGATCCGCTTCGGCCGCTTCGATGACCCCGGGGTCCAAGCGTCCATCGACTGGGCGGCCCGCACCATCCTCGGCGAGGACGTCGAGCGCTGGTATGCCGTCACCCCGGGCCCCGGCTTCGCCTGCGGGGTGAACGAGAACCTGCCCTGCGCCTGGGGGGCAGTCAAAGAGCTGCGGGCCCTGGCGGCCATCCCGCCGCGGCGCCGCACCGCCCGGGTGAAGCGGGCCATCGCCTTCGGGGTGGAATTCCTGCTCTCTCGCGACCCGGCCGAGGCCGACTACCCCATGGGCTACGGCAACACCCGGCCCTCGTCCTCCTGGTTCAAGCTGGGGTTCCCTTCCGGCTACGTGGCCGATGTCCTGCAGGTGCTCGAAGTACTCGCCGAGCTGGGCCACGCTCGCGATCCCCGCCTGGAGCACGCACTGGCCTGGCTGGTGAACCAGCAGGATGTCCGGGGGCGCTGGGCGAACCGCTACGCGTATGCGGGCAAGACCACGGTGCCCATCGAGGCTCCAGGCAAGCCCTCCAAGTGGGTCACCCTGCGGGCCTGCACCGTGCTGCGGGCGGCGAGCTGAGGCACGCCGGGCCGAAAGCGGAGGAGGTGCGCCCCCACCCACTGGGGCACACCTCCTCATGGTCGCACCCGGCCCTACCGAGCGGGTGCGCACGAGCGGGCGAGCTTACGCGAAGGGGTGCGCTACGCCACAAGCACCCGTGGGGCTACCCGGCGGCCACTTCGATGCCGCCTCACCGGCCGAGCAGGGTGCCGATGACGGCGGCCACCTTCAGGCTGGTCGCGCTGTCGATGCCCCCGAGGCGGTGCACCAGGCGGTTCCGGTTGACCGAGCGGAGCAACTCACACTGGACGTAGCTGGTGCGTTCGAGCCCGGTGGCGGCCGAAGCCTCCACCTCGATGTGGAGTGACAGGCCGCGACGGGCGGTGGTCAGAGGCACCACGATGATGAAGGGGAAGGCGGGACCGAAGATCTCCGGCGGGCCGACGACGAGGGCGGGGCGGCGGGTCGCCGGCTCCCCGGGATAGGGCACTCCGAAGTCCACCAGCCAGAGGTCGTCAACCGAGGCCATCGGGCACCGACGTCGCCTCGGCCTCCGCCAGGTAGTCCGCCCACGCCGCGGCGTCCCGCTGCAGGCCGGCCAACTCGCCCGCTACCTGTTGGGCGAAGCGCCGCCGCCCCAGCGCCTCGGTGGCGGCGCGCACCGTCTCGATCAGCGTCATCCCCAACTCCCGGCTGATTTCCTGAAGCCGGGCGTGCGTGTCACTGTCCACGCGAATCGTGGTTGTGCCCATTGGAGCAGTCTACATTCTGCATGCGGCGACGTCTACAGACCGCACGGTCGGCCGGTGGGCCCGGGCGCGCCCCCGTCTACTGGGCCGGGGTCCCCTTCTCGCCGCCTGAGGGTGACTCGGGCGCCTCGTAGTCGCCGCAGCACTCTGCTTCGTCACAGCAGCAGCGCGTGCGGCAAAACGGGCAGAAGCGCTCGGCGAGTTTCGCCACCAAGACCCCGAGGACGAACCCGATGATCCCGGCCAGGAACGGCGAGCAGTTCCGATCATTCAAGAGAGACTCCTTTCCACCGCCTCCCAGTATGGGGCGGGTGAGCGGCAACGCCACAACCACAGCCGGGAGCGGCGGCGCCTCCGGCAGGCGAGGCAGGCCCGCGCCCTCTCCCGGCTTGCCGGGAGAGGGTTCGGGTGAGGGCAAACTCACGACCCAGGCCCCGTTGCTGTTGGCCCTCACCGCTCGGGCCTTCGGCCCTCGCGCCTCTCCTGCATCCGCGGGAGAGGCCGACGGACGCCCTCACCGCTCGCCGCCGCTGGCGGCTCACCCCGGCCTTGACACTGTGCCGGGAGAGGCAGCAAAGCCCCGGCCGCCTCGGCCGCATGCCGCCGCCGCCGGGAGAGCCCGGCTTACCCGACCGCCCGGAAAGCGACGTGCTCCGGGCCCACCTCCTTGGTGGCCACCAGTTCCACCGGCAGGCCGAGAAGCGCCTCGTCCTCCGGGTCGCCCAGCAACCGGCCGATCAGCGAGCCGACGGCGTCGGGGAACTCCACCTGGACCACCCACACCGGGGCATCCAGCGGACGGCCCATTCGGTCCTCGAACACCAGGGTGGCGGCGGTGACCACGCCCGAGCCGGCATCCACCGATCGGGCCTGGGCCTCCGGGTCGAGCACCTCCAGGCACTCCTCACAGAAGGCCGACGGCGGGATCATCAGCACCTCGCACTCCGGGCACCAGGTGCCGCTGAGCCTCCCCTCAGCCAGGTCGGTGTAGAAGCGCCGCCCGCCGAGGCCGGCGGTGTAGGCGTAGTCCAGGGGGATGCGCCCCGGCGTCGCCTTGGCGGTGGCCCGGGTCAGCTCCTCCGGCTTGATCATGACCGCCTCGACCTCGCCCGCCTCCTCTTCGGGGGCCAGCGGCCGGAAGTAGGCCAGGTCGGTCACCTTGCCCTCGCGCTCGGACTCCGGTTTCCACACCGCCTTCACCCGCATGCCGATGTGGACGTCGGCCGGGTCGACCTCACCCAGCAGGTGCACCAGGCCCATCTTCTCGGCGGCGCCGTCGATGGCCACCACCGCGAAGATGTTCACCTTCCCCTCGGGCAGGGGCAGCGAGGCCCAGTCCACGTGGGAGATGGTGTAGGTCTGCACCGTGCCGGTGTCGGGCAGGTCGAAGTAGCGGTCCACGGCGCGCAGATCGCACACCTCGCAGAAGGGCCGGGCCGGGATCATCATCCGGTCGCACCCGGCGCAGTACGAGGCCCGGATCTTCCCGGCGCGGAAGCCCTCCAGGTAAGTGGTGAGGGCGTAGCCGTGGTCCCAGGCGTACTCCAGTTCCGGGTGGTACTCCACGTGGGGAGCATCGGCCACGCTCTTCAACGGCGTGCCGGGAAGATCCTCCACCGTCACGTCGCTCCAGTTGGAGTAGCGAGTGGGCAGCGAGCCCTCGGACGACATGATCACCACCGTGCCCACCTGCATCAGGTCGCCCCAAGCCTGGGCGAGGCCCCGGTGCACCTCCTTGGCCACCTGGCGCCTCCCCGCCTGGCCGCTCAGCTGGAAGTACAGCTCGGCGATCTTCATGAGGCCGGTGGCGGCGATCGGGTTGCCCACCCCCAGCGCCCCACCCGAGGGGCACATGGGATGGCTGCCGTCGCGCTCGAAGGCGCCCGCATCGAGCAGCCGGTGCACGGTGCGCCCGGTGCGGTCGAGCAGCAGACCGTTCATGTGGTGCAAGGCCTTGTAGTCGAAGGGGTCGTACGGCTCCCAGACGTCGATCTCTTCGGCCGGCCGGGTGATGCCTGCCATGCGGTAGGCGTCCTGGGCGGCCAGGGCGACGTACTCGGGGAAGGCCAGGTCGCGAGTGCACCAGTAGGCGGTGTCGAGGCGGTAGCCCACCCCTTCGATCCACACCGGGGTGATGCCCCGGGCCCGGGCCACGTCCTCGGAGGCCAGCACGATGGCCACCGCCCCGTCGGAAGTGGGGCTGATGTCCAGGCGCTTCACCGGCCAGGAGAGCAGCTTGGAGGCCATGACGTCGGCCACCGTGATGTCCTCGGGGATCTGCGCCGCCGGGTGGTCGAGGGCGTTGCGCTTGTGGGTGACCGACACCCGGGCGATCTCCTCCTCGGTGTAGCCGTAGGCGTGCATGAAGCGCGCCATCTCGAGGGCGAAGATGTGGATGAGAGTCAGGTCGAGCGGTTGCTCGGTGGTGTGGTCGAAGATGGTCAGGAAGGCGCCCGCCGGGTGGGGGACGCAGGGCGACATCTTCTCCTCGCAGACCACCAGGCAGGTGTCGAATTTCCCGCTGGCCACGTGCATCCACCCGTGAATGGGGCTCATCACCCCGGTGCCCCCGCCCACGAAGTGGCGCAGGTAAGGCTTGCGGGTGCCTCCCGCTCCGGCGATGAGGTTCTCCCCGTTCATGTGGATGCCGTCGAAAGCGTCCGGGGCGGTGCCCAGGCAGACGGCGTCGATGTCCTCGATGCCCATGCCGGCGTCGGCCAGGGCCATGGCCACCGCCCGGGAGGTCAGCTCGCCGGGGGTCTCCTCGGCACGGCGCACGAAGCGGGTCATGCCGGCACCGATCACGGCGACGCGGGTCATGCCGTCCTCCTTTCCCGCTCCAGCACCGCCACGGCGGCGGAGTCGGTGGGCAGGCCGCGCCAGCCGTGGACCAGGGCCACTTCGGCGCCCTCGATCTGGTGCGCCCCGGCCTCGCCGCGCAACTGCAGCACGGCGTCGTACAGGCGGGCGCCGCCGTTGGCCTCCATGAGGTCGCCCATGCCCAGGCAGCCCCCGTCGGGATTGAGGGCGGGGAGTTCGGCATCGCCCAGGCCCAGGGCGTCCATATGCATCAGTTGGCGGTGGGCGTAGAGGTCGCTGACGTAGAAAACGTCGCAGTCGGCGGCGGCGTCCTCGATGCCGGCCTCGGCCAGGGCCAGGCCGGCGGCCACCTCGGTGCCCTCCGAGGTGCTCAGGTCGCGGCGGGCCACGATGCTGGAGGCCGACCCCCACCCGGTGCCGGCGACGTACACCGGCTTGCGGGCCGAGCGGCGGGCCGCCTCATCGGTGCCGAGCACCACCACCACGCAGGCGTCGGCATGGCGGGCGAGCATCGGTTCGGTCAGCGGCCAGGCCACCGGGCGGCCCTCCAGGATGTCCTCCAACGTGGTGCGCCCGCCGTAGGGGGCCAGGGGGTTGTCGAGGGCGACTTCCCGGTTGCGCCGGGCCACCTCGGCCACGTCGTCGAGGTCGAAGCCCGAGCCCGCCAGGAAGTGCTGCAGCTCCAGGCCGGCCAGGTAGTGGGGGCTGACCCCGAGGCGCTCCGAGATGGGGTCGAAAGCGAAATGCAGCAACTCGTCCTTGTGGAGGATGTTGCTCGCCTTGCAGTAGGCCTCGACCACCACCAGCTCGAAGCGGCCGGTCTCGATCTGCATGACGGCCGAACCGAAGCCGTGGAGGAAGTCGCCGCAGATGGTGTACACCGGCTTGCGGGCGACGCCCAGTTGGTCGGGCACGTACTCGTCGGCGATGGAGTAGCCGCTGACGAAGTCTTCCTCCACCGACACCGCGCCGTCCAGTTGGGCGGGGACGATGCCGGCGTCGCGGTAAGCCATCTGGGCTGCCCGGGCGATCATTTCCCGGTAGGAGAGCCCATCGGACGTCGGGAAGGCTCCGCACATCCCGACGCCCATGACGGCGACACCCATGGGTGGCTCCTTTCGTGGGATAGCCGTGCCCCATTCTGGCCGATGTGGGCGCGGGGTGGCGAACGAGGGTTCACTCCTCCACCAGCAGCAGGGCCGGCTCGAACTCGGCCCGGCTAACCGCGGTGACGGTCAGCGACCCGGCCGGCCACAGGCGTACCTCCCGGGCCACCCGCACCGTCACCGTGCGCGGCTCCCAGGAATGATCCACCGGGCAGGCGCAAGACAGCAGACGGGCCCCATTTGCCGAGGCGAACCGCGCCGCCTCCTCGGAGGGGGTGCCCGCCGCCCCAAAGGGAAGGAAGGTGACCGGCGCCGCCGCCAGGGCGGCGGCATCGGCGGCGGCCACCGCCTCCACCCGGGCGCGCAGGTAGGTGCCTACCGCCCCCAACACCGCCGCCAGTGCCAGCACCACCGCCACCACCCCCAACAGCAAGATCGCGACGGCGCCGCGTTCCCTCACCGCTCCACCCTCATGGTGCAGCGGCCCTCGAGGTGGACCGCCAAGCCCCCGAACAGGGGCGCCGCCACCCGGTAGGGCACCCGCACCACCACCTCGGCCCGGCCACCGACGAAGTGATCCCGGGAGACCGACACTCGTGCCTCGGCCCCACGCTCATCTCCCAGGAAGCGGCGCACCGCGGCCACCGCCGCTGCCGGGTCCGGGGTAACGGCCGCCTCCCGGGCGCCCTCCCGGGCCGCCTGACTCACCTCCAATTGGGCCCGGGCCAGCACCGCCACCTCCACCGCCCCGAGCAGCACGGCCAGCACCAGGGGCAGCACCAGGGCAAACTCCACCACCGTGCTCCCCGCGCTCAGGCCCCCTCCACCATCCCCCGCACCTTGCGCACCACCGCCTCGAAGAACTCGGGGAGTACTCCGCTGGAGGAGGCCCACACGATGAGGGCCAGGGCGATCACGGCGGCGGCGACGATCACCAGGGCGTACTCGGCGGTGGCCTGGCCGGACTGGTCGCGATGCATGAGGCAATCCTTTCGATGGATTCGATCCTTGTGGCTTCACCGGAGGACCTCCAGCCGCGCCAGCGACTCCAGCAGGGCCGGCCCCACCACCAGCACCACGAAGCCCGGAAGGATGAGCAGGGCCAGGGGCAGCAGCAGCCGAACGGGCAGGCGGCGGGCCGCCTCGACCCGGCGGGCGTGCTCGGCATGGCGGCGCTCGGCGGCGAAGGCCTCCACCGCGGTGAGCAACGGGGCCCCGGTGGCCGCCGCCCGCGCCGTCAGGCGATACAAGGGCTCCCCGCGCCCGGGGGCTGCGGCCAGCGCGCCGGCAATCCCGAGGCGGTCCATGGCCCGGCGCAGGGTGCTCACCTCCCCCGCCAGGGCGGGGTGCACCTCCCCAGCAGCTTCCTGCAGGGCAAGAGGGAGGCTGAGCCCGGCGCCCAACCCCAGGCCCAGCAGATCGGCCAGGAGCACGACATCTGCCTCGGCCGCCTCGGCAGCGAGCCGCCGCTGCCGGAACCGCCGGGAGAGGCGCCAGCACCCCAGGGCCATCAGCGCCGCCATCGCCAGCAGGGGGGACCACACCGCCAGCGCCGCCGAGCCTCCCACCATCCACGGATGCCCGAGGCGGGGCAAGCGCCGCGCCAGCGTCCCGGCGGCCAGTCCGACGGCGGCCACCGCGGTCATCGCTCCGCTCCCCGCACCACCAGCCAGACCGCCAACGCCCCGGCCGCCTCCAGCACCAGCCCCAGGGCAAGCACCCCCCTTCCCAGCGGGTCTGCCAGCAGCGGACCCATCCTCCCGGTGACTGCCAGCAGGGCGAGCAGCGCCACCGGGGCGCCACCCACCACCCAGGCGGAGGCCCGTGCCTGAGCGGTGAGCGCCCGGCGCTCCCGGTCGAGCCGGCCCACTTCGGCGGCCCGGGCGGCCAGGGTGTGGAACAGCGCCGCCACCCTGCCTCCCCCTTCCGCGGCCAGGCGAAAGGCGGCCGCGGCGAGGCGACCGTTCACCGGCAGAGCGGCCCGCAGCGCCTCCCCCACCCGGGTGGCCGAGAGGCCGGCTTCTGCCAAGCGGCAGGCCCGGGAGAGATCGAGGGCCGGTGCCCGCGTGGCGGCGCCGGTTACCGCGGCGCGCAGCGAGGCCCCGGCCTCCAACTCGGCCGCCAGCCCCGCCAGGAAGACGGCCTCGTCGCCCGGCCCGGGCCGCAGCCGCCGCCGTCTCCGGTGGGCCACCACCGCCCAGGCGCCGGCGCCCGCCAGCAGGAACAAGGGCTGCCACAGCGCCAGGGCGCCCACCGCCACTGCAGGAAGCGGGGCCCCGGCCACCAGGGCAACGGCGATCAGGACGGCGCTCAGCATCGGTACACCTCCACCGGGCCCTCCGGCGTCACCTCGGCCACCACCTCCACCAGGCGCCGCTCCCCGCGCCGGGCCAGGTGCACCACCAGGTCGACCGCCGCCTCCAACTGGCGCCGCACCGCGTCGGCTGCCGGACGAGTCTCCCCCGACAGGGCCAAGGTCTCCAGGCGCCAGAGCGCTTCCGCCGGGCCGTTGGCATGCACCGTGCCCATGGAACCGGGATGGCCGGTACTCATCGCTTGAATGAGATCCAGGGCCTCCGGCCCCCTCACTTCCCCCACCACGATGCGGTCGGGGCGGAGGCGCAGGGCGTGGCGCACCAGGGTGCGCAAGGTGATCTCGCCCGCCCCCTCGGCATTGGGAGGCCGGGCCTCCAGACGGACCACGTGGCCCCGCAGGTGCAGTTCGGCGGCGTCCTCGATGGTCACCACCCGCTCGCCGGCGGGGATCTCGGCGGAGAGGACGTTGAGCAGGGTGGTCTTCCCCGACCCGGTGCCCCCGCTCACCAGCAGGCTGCGCCGCTTCCGCACCGCCGCCGCCAGCAGTTCCGCCCCCTCCGGGCGCAGCGACCCCGCGGCGACCATGGCGGCCAGGTCGGGCACCGCCGGGGTGAAGCGGCGCACCGCCACCACCGGCCCGTCCACCGCTGCCGGAGGGATGACGGCGTGCAGGCGGGAGCCATCGGGCAGCCGGGCCGCCACCGCCGGGGAGGCCCGGTCGAGGCGCAGCCCCAGCGGGGCGATCGCCCGCTCCACCGCCGCCACCACCGCGGCGGCGTCGGGGAAGCGAACCGCGGTGCGCTCCAGCCGGCCGGAGCGTTCCCTCCACACCTCATCGGGGGCGTTCACCAGCACGTCGGTCACCGCCGGGTCGGCCAGCAGGGCTTCGAGAGGGCCCAGTCCGGCGAGGGCATCCACCGCCTCGGCGGCGACCCGATCGGCCTCGAGAGGCGCCTCCTCAGCGGCGACCCGACGCGCCTCGGCCAGGAGTTCGCCCCGGCGCAGTGGCACCCCGGAGGCCACCAGGCGCTCCACCACCCGCTCTAGCGCCCCCACGGCGCCTCCCACACTCGGCGCCAGGCCCGGACCCAGCGGTCCCCCGCCGCCGGACGGCGCCCCGCCAGTAGGGCCGCCACTGTGCCGGTCCCCGGCAGCGGCAGTCGCACCCCGGACCCGGGGAGGCGCATCGCCGCCCGGGTGGCCTGGTAGACGGCGGGTCGGCGGTCCTGTGGAAAGAGGCCCCCGGGGATGAGCAGCCGCACGGACACGACGGGCACGGGACCGGGCGCCGGGGCGGGCCGGGGTGGCAGGCGCAGCACCACCCGCTCCCAGCCGGCCAGCAGCGCGGCCACCACCTCGCCGGCTTCCCCCGGAGCGACGCCCCCGTTGCGCAGCACCGCCACCCCCCGGCGGGAAGGGCTCAAGTCGGCCCGGCGCGGCCCCTCAGTCGCCAGGTCGGCCAGCGAGGTGCTTCCCGGGTAGTGCGGTCCCAAAGGGTCGAGGTCGACCACCAGGGCGGTGCCGGCGGCCAGGGCGAGGCCCAGGGGCGCGAGCGCACCGAGCAGTCCGTCCTCCGGCGTCCACAGGGCGAGAGCCGGCATGCAGACCTCGGGGGGTCGGGCAGGGGCAAGGTACGCGGCGCGGAGGGCAGGGACAAGAGGGGCGATGCCGCCGGC
>JAFGCH010000159.1 GCA_016932695.1 Acidimicrobiia bacterium
ACGGTGTCGTTGCCGAACTTGTCGGCGGTGAAGGAGGGGAACAGGGCGAAGTTGCCGCCAAAGTTGA
Source organism: Acidimicrobiia bacterium (assembly GCA_016932695.1). GTDB lineage: Bacteria > Actinomycetota > Acidimicrobiia > Spongiisociales > UBA11373 > VGBK01. The sequence goes on from JAFGCH010000159.1 coordinate 68, forward strand.
AGCCGATCAGGGTGGCGCCCACGTACAGCCAGGCCTCACTCTGCGCCATGGTCATGAACAGGAGTAGCACCACGCCCTGGGTGGCCGTCAGGATGAAGAGCGAAGTCTTGCGGCCCAGGCGGTCGCTCACCGCTCCCCAGACCAGCCGCCCGATGCCGTTGGCCAGGGCGAAGAACACCGCCGCGGCCGTTTCGGCGATGGCCTCGGCACGGTCCTCGGTGAAGCCGGAGCCCATGAGTTCATCGACCGGGGCCAGCTTCATGACGCCGGTGGCCATGAGGCCCACGCCGGCCGAGGCCACGAACGTCAGGAAGATCAAATAGAACTGCGGGGTGCGCAGCATCTCCTTGGGGCTGAACCCCGCCCCGCCGGCGGCCGTCTTCTCGGGCGGGGTGTAGCCGGCGGGAGCCCAGCCTGCCGGCGGCATCTTCATGGTGGTGGCGCCGATCACCACCAGCGCGGTGAATATGCCCCCGTAGATGACGAAGGTCCAGCCGAGGCCGATGTTGTCCAGCAACTGGCCCCAGTTGCCGGCAAGCTTGATCCACAGCAGGGCGCCGAAGCCGAAGCCGGCCACCGCGACGCCGCTGATCATGCCTTTGCGGTCGGGGAACCAGCGCATGCCAACGGCGATGGGTACCACGTAGCCGAAGCCGATGCCGGCGCCGCCGATGAACCCGACTCCGAGGAGCACCACCCAGAAGATGTCGCCCCCGCCGATGCCGGCGACGGCGTAGCCGGCTCCCAGCAGGATGCCCCCGATAGCGGCCAGGCGGAACGGGCCCCAGGTGGCCAGCTTGCGCCCGGCGAACACCATCACCAAGGCGAACATGGCCAGGCCTACGGAGAAGACGATCTGCGTCTGCGCCTTGGACCATCCCGCGTCCTTTAGGGGCGTCGTGAATACCGACCAGGCGTAGATGGCCCCTAGGGCCAACTGGATGAGGACGGCGCCGACCACCACGGGCCAGCGACGCAACTTGGTTTCGGGCATGGCTCCCTCGTCGTGTCGACTCGAAGGTACGGGGGGTGACACTAGTCGGCCCGGCCGGGGGCCCGGGCCGGGGTCACCGACCCGGGCCCTTCGCGGTTGGGCATGCGGCTGGCTACATTCCCGGACCTCGAACTCGAACACGAGAGGGGCGATGACCGCCGCCGTAGAAGCCACCGGGCTGGTGAAGCGCTACAAGCAGGTGACCGCACTCGACGGTCTCGACCTCTACGTGCCGGAAGGCACGGTGCTCGGGCTGCTGGGGCCCAACGGCGCCGGCAAGACGACCGCGGTGTCGATCCTGGCCACCCTGCTGCGGCCCGATGGGGGCTCGGCCATGGTCGCCGGGTCGGATGTGGTCAAGTCGCCGAGCCGGGTACGCCGGCGGATCGGCTTGTCCGGGCAGTTCGCCGCGGTGGACGAGCACCTGACCGGCTTCGAGAACCTCGACATGATCGGGCGGCTCTATCACCTGCGCCGGGATGCGGCCCGGATCCGGGCCCGGGAGTTGCTCGACCGCTTCGACCTCGCCGAGGCTGCCGACCGACCGGTGAAAACCTACTCGGGCGGCATGCGCCGCCGCCTCGACCTAGCCGGGGCCATCGTCGCCGAGCCCCCGGTGCTGTTCCTCGATGAACCCACCACCGGCCTCGACCCGCGCGGCCGTACCGAGATGTGGGGCGTGATCCGCGCCCTGGTGGGCAAGGGGACGACGCTGCTGCTCACTACCCAGTACCTGGAGGAGGCCGACCAGTTGGCCGACGACATCGTGGTCATCGACCACGGCCGGGCGATCGCCCACGGCACCGCCGACGAATTGAAGGCGCGGGTCGGGGGGGAGCGCATCGAACTGACGGTCACCTCGCTGGACGCGATCGGCCCGGCCCGCGGGATCCTGGCCCGGTTCTGCGGCGGGGAGGACCGGGTGAAGCAGCGATCGCGGACCCTTTCCGCCCCTCTGAACGGTGGGGCTCCGGTCTTCCGCGCGTTGCTGGGGGAGATCGAAGCAGCCGGCGTTGCCGTCTACGACATCGGGATGCGCCGGCCCACCCTCGACGACGTGTTCCTCGCCCTCACCGGCCACCCGGCCCAGCAGTCCGAGGACGCTGAGGCCGAGGAGGTGACGCCGTGAACGGCCTGCTCCGCGGGTTGCTCGACAGCCACATCATCGCCAAGCGCAACGTGATCAAGATCAAACGGGTGCCCGAGGTGCTCGTCTTCGTCCTGATCTCGCCGATCATGTTCGTGCTGCTGTTCGCCTACGTCTTCGGCAACTCGATCGCCATCGCCGGCGGCTCGTATCGCGAGTTCCTGATCGGCGGGATCTTCGCCCAGACGGTGGTGTTCGGTGCCACCTTCACCGGCGCCGGCCTGGCCGACGACATGCAGAAGGGAATCATGAACCGCTTCCGGTCGCTGCCCATGTCGCGGGCGGCGGTGCTGGTGGGGCGCACGGCGAGCGACGTGGTCTACAACGTGCTGTCGCTGGCGATCATGGCCCTGACGGGGCTGCTGGTCGGCTGGCGCATCCACACCAGCCCCGGGGAGGCCGTGTTCGGGTTCGCTCTCCTGCTCGCCTTCGCCTACGCCTTCTCCTGGGTGATGGCGTACGTCGGGTTGCTGGTGCCCAGCGTCGAGGTGATCAACAACGCCTCGTTCATCGTCATCTTCCCGCTCACGTTCATCGCCAACACCTTCGTGCCCTCGGAGAACCTGCCCGGCGTGCTGCGGGCCTTCGCCGAGTGGAACCCGGTGTCGGCGGTCACGCAGGCGGCCCGGGAGTTGTTCGGCAACCTCCCGGCCGGTACCCCGGAGCCGGCGGTGTGGCCGCTGCAGAACGCGGTGCTCTATACCGTCATCTGGATCCTGGTGATCATCGCCGTGTTCGCCCCCCTGGCGGTCAACCGCTTCCGCCGCCACCGGTAGAGGCACCGGCAGGGCCCCTGGGGCCCCACGCTTCGGCGCCGTCCGAAACACAGCGTTCACCATCCGGCAACCACGGAGAAACCCGTTAGGGGTACCAATATCGGGTTGCCCCGAGCGCGGAGGAGACATGGCCACGCCCGATGACGTGCTGCAGATGGTCAAAGACGGTGGGTACGAGTTCGTCGACCTGCGTTTCTGCGACCTGCCCGGCCAGGTGCAGCACACCACCATCCCTGCTTCGGGCCTCACCGCGGCATCGTTCGAGGAAGGCTTCGGGTTCGACGGGTCCTCCATCCGCGGCTTCCAGCAGATCCAGGAGTCGGACATGGTGCTGGTGCCCGACCCCGACGCCGCCTGGGCCGACCCCTTCCGGGAGGCGAAGACCCTGTTGCTCTACTGCTTTGTCAAGGACCCGCTCACCGGCCAGCCCTACGACAAGGATCCCCGGTTCGTGGCCAAGAAGGCCGAGGCTTTCCTCGCCGGAAGCGGCGTAGCCGACCTTTCCTACTTCGGGCCCGAGGCCGAGTTCTACATCTTCGACTCGGCCCGCTTCGACCAGAACCAGCATTCGGGCTACTACTTCTTGGACTCCGAGGAGGGGGCCTGGAACTCGGGGGCCGACGAGCCCGGGGGCAACAAGGCCTACAAGCCGGGCTACAAGGAGGGCTACTTCCCCGTCCCGCCTACCGATCACTTCGCCGATCTGCGGTCCGAGATGACGCGTCTGTTGCTCGAGGCCGGCATGGAGGTGGAGTTCCACCACCACGAGGTGGGCACCGCCGGCCAGTCGGAGATCGAC
>JAFGCH010000036.1 GCA_016932695.1 Acidimicrobiia bacterium
CGTAGGCATCCCACGCCCGACGAGCACGGCCCTTCCCCTCGGCCGTCTCGGAGCGCTCGTGGCGAAGATCATCATCTGGCATACTGCCATTCTAGACAGTACGAATGACAAGAGTGCAACTCGTGTCAGGGTCCGCCGTTACGATGCATTTTGAGGGTGCTGTGATACAGAGCACGCACCCAATCCCCATGACCAAGCACAAGGACTCCGAAGGCAGCAGCCCCGAAGCCGAGGCTCACCGCTCCCACTTGAGGGATGCTCTCGAGCGGAACGCTCGTGACCAGGACCGTGCCGTCATGACCATCTCCGGCGGCGCACTCGCCCTGTCTTTGACGTTCCTCGGCGACTTCTCCGGATCACACCAGGGGCTGTGGCTCCTCAGGCTGTCGTGGCTCTTTCTTGGTGTGAGCCTGGCGTTGACCGTCCTCTCGATGCAGGCGAGCACAAGCAACATCCGGGCAAGGATCCGCCAGGTCGATCAGGGTGAGCCCGAGAAGACTCGTTGGAGGTTTGCCACCCGTCTCGCAACAACGTTGGCAGCGTGGGTGCTCGTGGGCGGCCTCGCCAGCCTTGTCAGCTTTGCCATCCTGAATGTCTAGGAGCGACCCATGACCGACCGGCACGAACGAGTCAAGGAAGGCTACGACCCGGTTCCGGCCCCTGAACGCAGGGGATACGACCCTGAGCCGAAGCCGGACAGGAAGCCGCCGAAGGTCGACCCCCCACGTAAGCCGCCGAAGAAGAAGTGACCGAGGAGATCGGCCCTACCTACTCGCCGAACCGTCCCTCGTAGGCGGCCGCTAGTTGTCCGATGAACTCCTCCCACCTAAGCCCGTTCCCGGCTTCTGGGATATCCGGATCGACGAGCTTGGTGTCAGGATCGAAGACGACGAGCCCAACCGCCTCGAGCAGGTGAGCCGCTTCTCCCTCGTGCTCTCGGTTGCCGGATCGAACCAGCCGCTTCTCGGCTCGCTGGATTAGGTGGGTTGTCGCCTTCCGGGTCTCTCCGTCCTTCGTCTTGCCGATCTCGAACACCGGGACGGTAAGGATTCCGGCCACCACGGCGAACGGGAACTTGAGATGAAGGTTGACAGCAAACGTTCGGATGTCACCGAAGCGATTCCAGATCGCCCGACCCACGGCGAGGTTGATCGGCTTGATCTCGACGGCCAAGCGAAGCCCGTCGATCTCGGTGAACTCTGAGACGTCGGCGTTGACCGACCTAAGCCCACCGCCGACCGTTGTCTCACCTGCCGCAGCGCCGGTCTCGTAGCCGAGCTCATCGTGCAGGTCGGCCACCACGACCTTGGCGAGGATGTAGGACAAGCGAAGCTGAGCCTTCTTCTTGAGGCTGTCGGTCCAACCGCTCGATGAGAGGACATACTCGGAGGCAGCGACCACGAAGTCGGCGAGCTCGGGCCGGGCCTTCTCGTTGCCTCGGTCGATCTCCGGAACGCCTATCGGCTCGTCGATCTTCGACATGCTCTCCTACGCAGTCTCGGCGGACTCCTCTTGCCTCTGCACCGGGTCCTGGTCACCGAACAGGGCCATGACTTTCCCGGCAAGCTCGCTGTCCCGTAGACGGCGCTCGGTCATCTCGACGTAGCTCCGCTCGATATCGACTGAGACCGAGTTCCTCCCGAGTTCCAGGGCAGCGACCGGGGTTGAGCCGGTACCGACAAACGGGTCGAGCACCGTGTCACCTACGAACGAGAACATCCGGATGAGCCGGCGAGGAATCTCCACCGGATACGGGGCCGGGTGATCCTTTCGCTGCTGGCCGGTGACGTCGGTCCAAACCGAGGAGAACAGCTTGGCGTATTCCTCAGTCGGAATGTGGGAGAGCCGCTCCTGCTCGGCCGTCGGCTTTCGGTAGCCGCCCGGTTTCCTCAGGAACAGGATGTGCTCGACGTCGTTCTTGATGATCCCGTTCGGGAGATTGGGCTTCCCGAGGAATCGGCTCGACCGGGACGCCTCGAGAGAGATGTTGGCGACCTTGTACCAGCGGATCGGGGTGAGGTTGTCGAAGCCGATCCGACGTGCTCGAACCTGAATGTCGGCACCGAGAGGCAACACATGGTGCCGACCGGCTTGCCGGCGAGAGAGGCACACATCGCCCACTACGCAGGCGACCCTTCCTCCGGCCACCAGCACTCGGAACAGCTCACGCCACACGTGATCGAGCTCATCGAGGAACTGCTCATAGTTCTGGATGTTCCCGAGCTGGCCGTCGCCGTCCGGGTACTCGATGAGGTGGGCGTACGGGGGAGAGGTCACCACGAGGTGCACCGACTCCGAAGAAATGAAGGAGAGATCCCGAGCGTCGCCCTGACGCACCACGTGAGTCGTCGGTCCGGCCATCGGCTACCTCCCTTCGTCCTCCGGGGACTTACACGCCCGTAACTTAGCGTCTCGGTCGGACAGAAGCCCATCTCGGCCCTTCTCGAGCTCCCGCTCCTCCTGTGCCCTCCGAGCCCGCTCAGCGGCCGCTGGTACGGCCTCCAGGAGAAGCTTCCTCGCACGAGTGAGAGCAGCAATCTCCTCCTCCAGAGACCTTCGATGGCCGGAGTGCTGCTCAGGCATCCCCAGCCTCGCCCCCTGACTCCACCGAAGCCCAAGGCCTCAGTCGCCAATCGGGCTCTGACCCATCTTCCGAAGGCTCTCCGACGCGATAGGCAACCCGCCAGGCCCGTTACCATCGTTACCTCCGTGCCCGCCTCCTCATTCCGCAACGTCGCCCTGGTCGCCCACGTCGACCACGGGAAGACCACCCTGGTCGATGCCATCCTCGGCGCCACCGGGGTGTTCGCCGCCCACGAGACCCGGGTGGAGCGGGTGCTCGACTCCAACGACCAGGAGCGGGAGCGGGGCATCACCATCCTGGCCAAGGCGGTGTCCGTGGAGTGGAAGGGCGTCCGCATCAACCTGGTCGACACCCCCGGCCATGCCGACTTCGGCGGTGAGGTAGAGCGGGCCCTGGCCCTGGTGGACGGCATCCTGCTCCTGGTCGATGCTGCCGACGGCCCCATGCCCCAGACCCGCTACGTGCTCTCCAAAGCCCTAGCCCGCAACTTGCCCGCCGTCGTCGTGCTGAACAAGGTGGATCGCCAGGATGCGCGCTCAGACGAGGTCATCAACGACGTCTACCAGCTGTTCTTGGACCTCGGTGCCGCCGACCACCACATCGAGTTCCCCATCGTCTCCACCGACGCCCGGGCCGGCCTCGCCGTAGCCGGCGTGGGCCTCCCACCCCAGGGCTCGGGCATGGCCCCCCTGCTGGACGCCATCCTGGAGACCATCCCCGCTTCCGGCGGCGATCCCGAAGCCCCGCTGCAGGCCCTGGTGACCAACCTGGATGCCTCCGACTACTTGGGGCGCCTGGCCATCGGCCGGGTGGCCCAGGGCACCTTGCGCGCCGGCCAGCAGGTGGCCCTGTGCCACTCCAACGAGGAGGAGCCGCCCATTCGCCGTCGGCTCACCCAATTGCTGGGCTTCTCCGGGTTGGGTCGCACCGCGGTAGAGGCGCGGACGGCAGGGGACCTCTTCGTGGTCGCCGGGTTCCCCGAGGTGGAAATCGGCGACACCCTGGCCGATCCCCAGGACCCCCGGCCCCTGCCCCGCCTGCAGGTGGACGAACCGGTGCTGCGCATGACCTTCGGCGTGAACACTTCGCCGTTGTCGGGGCGAGATGGCTCTCGCCTCACCTCCCGCCAGATCCGCGAGCGCCTGGAGCGCGAGGTACGGGGCAATGTGTCCATCCGTATCGGCCCCACTACGTCGCCCGAGATCATCGAAGTTTCCGGCCGGGGCGAACTGCAGCTGGCCGTCCTCATCGAGACCATGCGCCGCGAGGGCTTCGAGCTGCAAGTGAGTCGGCCCGAGGTGGTCATCCGCCAGATAGGCGGGGTACCCCACGAGCCGTTGGAGCGGGCCGTGATCGACATCCCCTCCGAGCACGTCGGCACCGTCACCCAGGCCATCGCCCCCCGCCAGGGACGGGTCACCGACCTACGCCCCGGCGACTCCGGGCGCACCATCCTGACGGTGCTGGCCCCGGCGCGCGGCCTGCTGGGGCTGCGCTCGCTGCTGATGACCGCCACCCGGGGCACGGCTCTCATCCACCAGCACCACGACGGGTGGCAGCCCTGGGCCGGCGACCTGCCCGCCCGCACCGGCGGGGCCATGATCGCCGATCGCGCCGGCCCGGCCACCGGGTTCGCCCTGGAGAACCTGCAGAAGCGGGGCGTCATGTTCGTGGGAATCGGCGAGGCGGTCTACGAGGGCATGGTGGTGGGGGAGACCTCCCGGGGCGACGAGATGCTGGTGAATCCCACCCGGCCCAAGGAGCTCACCAACATCCGCACCCACGACCACGACGAAGCGGTGCGTCTCACCCCGGCACGCCGGCCCACACTGGAGACGGCCATCGAGTGGATCGCCGAGGACGAACTGGTCGAGGTGACCCCGGCCGCCATCCGCATCCGCAAGCGTTTCCTGACCGAGAGCGAGCGGCGGCTGGCCCGCAAGGCCCGCTGAGGCCTACCGCCCGTCGTTCGCCCCCGCCAGCACCTGGGAGATGTCGAGGATCTCGGCCTCATCACCGGCCGCCTTGCGCAGGTTCACCAGGCAAATGGGGCACATGGTGGTGATACGCCGTCCCACCTTGGTGAGTTGCGCCACCCGCTCCAGGGCAATTCGGTGCGCCTCGCCGGGGAACAGTACCTCCACCGGTCCGCCGCAACAGTGCGTCGCCGCGCCGGTGAGCTCCGGCTCGGCAAACGGCACCCCGGCGCGTCGCAGCAGAGTGCGGGGAGACTCGATGACGCCCACGTAGCGTGCATAGACGCAGGAGTCGTGGATGACCACCTGACCGTCGCGGCGAGCCCGCAACCCCCCGCCGGCCTCAGCCAAGACGTCCAAGTAGGACACCACCTCGAGTTTGAAGCCCGGCACGAACCGGGGATAGACCTCCTGGAGCATGTGGGTGGTATGCGGGTCGACCGTGATCACCCGCCGCACTCCGTGGCGCCGGAAGGCCTCGGCCACGCGCCGGGCATGGGGAGCGAAGGCTTCGTCGAGTCCCTCGTCGTAGGCCAGGGTGCCGCTGTACAGGTCGTCCTCGTATAGGTACCCGAAGGACACCCCGCCATCCTTCAGCAGCCGGGCGATGGCATGCAGCATGGCGTTGTACTCGGCCCGCTTCCTCCGGGGCACCAGCAGCTGTATGAAGAACGTGAGGCTGATGAACCGGTTGACGAACCGCCCCAGACCGAACAAGCGCGTGACCCAGGACTCCTCGAACCGCGCCAGCAAACCCGCCATCAGGTCGATGGCCGGGATCAGCTGGTACAAGTGGCCCGTGTAGATCACGGTGTCGCCGCCCTTAGGCAGGTCGAGCCCCTCGGCCCAGCGGGTGGCGGTGCGCTTCGACAGCGGAAGTACGCTGCCCCGGCGAGCCAGATTGTCGCCCAGGATCCCGAGAACGGTGGCGGTAGGAAGCGGCATAGTTGTTCCTCAGCTCAGTCGGCGGCGCCCCACGATGGTGCGCAGGGCCCGGATGTTCTCGGCGATGTGCACTCCGGCGGGACAGTTGGCCTCGCACATGCGGCACAGCAAGCAGGAGTAGATCTGGGGCACGTGCTCGGCAAGGCGTTCCTCCAGGCCCAGCAGGACCAAGCGGAACAATCGGCGCGGCAGGATCTCATACCCCAGCGGGCAGAGCGCCGTGCATACCCCGCAGTTGAGGCAGGCAGCAGCGTCGAACCCTTCGACCTGCCTCGTCTCGGCGGCAAGAGCGGTGGAGACCCTCACGGCGCGCCTCCCTCGCCGCGCGCCTTCTCGGTCAGGGTGTAGGAGAAGTACCCGTCGCCGTCGGCCGGCCCGTCTTCCTCCAGCACCCCGTAGCGGCGCATCGCCATGACCCAACATACGACCTCGGGCGACGGGTGGCCGAGGGCTTCGGCCAGCGCCGGGATGGTCCTCGGGTTGTCGCGCACCAAGGCGACGATGCGGTCGTGCATCACCATCTCGTCGCGCAGCATCTCGGCCCGATGGCGGGGGCTCATGACCCCACCCGGGCGGGAGCGCAGGCGTCGATCATGGCCGTGATCTGAGCATCGGTATACCCCTCGATGTCGATGGCGCCGTACGGGCATACCGGCACGCAGGCGCCTTCCCCCTTGCACTGGGATGCCAGGATGTGGGCGATCTCCTTGCCGTCACACATGATCCGCTCCACGGCTCCGTACGGGCAGGCCTTGAGGCACTCCTCGCACCAGATGCAGCGCTCAGTATCCACCCGAGCGATGAGCGGCTCCAGGTCCACGAAGCCCTTCTTCAGCAGCACCCCGGCCTTGCTGACTGCGGCCAGTGCCGAGGCCACACTCTCCGCCATGGTCTTGGGGCCCTGTGCCGTCCCGGCGATGAAGACCCCGTCGATCATCGTCTCCACCGGCCGCAACTTCGGGTGGATCTCGGCCAAGAAGCCGTCCTTGCTGAGCGGCAGCTTGAGCACCTCCATCAACCGGGGATTGGCCCGGGGGACCATCCCCGTGACCAGGACCACGAGATCCACCGGGATCTCGATTTCCTCTTCCGCCGTCAACTCGTCCCGCACTCTCACCAGCAGCCCGCCGGCGTCCTGTTCCACGGTAGGCGGGGCATCGTCACCGTAACGCAGGAACAGGGCCCCACCCCGGCGTGCCTGCTCGTAGAGCACCTCTCCACTTCCGTAGGTTCGCATGTCGCGATAGAGATGGAACTGGTGCAGGGGCACCCCTCCCCGCTGCTCCTGCCGGATGAGCCGACCGGCGAGATGGGTGGTGGCATTGCAGCAGTAGCGCGAACACCAGGTATTCGGCTCGGGGTGCAGTTCGCTTTCCAGCTGCCGGCTCCCGACGCAGTAGATGAACGCGAGGCTCCCGATGGGACGGCCCCGGAAGGTCAGCGACGGCCCCTCGAGGTCGGCCCCGTCGTGAAACTCGGGCAGCGTTACCACCCCTTCCATCCCGTAGCCGAACTCGCCCGGCTTGGGACGGTAACTGTCGAAGCCGGTAGCCACCAGGATGGCCCCCACATGCAGAGGCGTCGCCGCCCCCTCGCGATCCTGCAGGGTCAGGTGGAAGTCGCCGATGCTGCCCTGCTTGGCGACCAGCTCGGTCCCGATATGCAGGAACACCCCGGGGTGGGCTCGGATGCGGGAGAGCAGGCCGCCCACGATGTCGACTCCGGTTTCTTCCCCCGGGGCCATAGCGCCCCACCGCCGCACGGCGCCCCCCGCTTCCGGCGCCTGCTCGGCGACGTGCACCTCCAGGCCCAGGTCGGCCAGGGCCAGGGCGGCGCGCAGGCCGGTGACCCCGGCCCCCACCACCAGCACCCGAGGTGCAGTCTCCACCCGAAGCGCCTCGAGGGGATGTGTGTGCGCCGCCTTAGCGATGCCGGCCCTCACCAGCGAGGTCCCCTTCTCGGTGGCCCCGTCCCGGTCGTCGGTATGGGCCCAGGAGCACTGCTCGCGCAGGTTGACCTGGACGTATTCGTAGGGGTTCAGCCCGGCCCGCTCCGAAGTGGTGCGGAAGGTGAGCATGTGCAGCTTCGGAGAGCAGGAAGCGACCACCAACGCGTCGAGCCCCTTCGAGCGGATCTCCTCGATCATCTCCGCCTGGCCGGCATCGGAGCAGCTGAACATCTGCGTCCGGGAGACCACCACGCCTCGTTCGGCGGCCGCCTTCTCCGCCACCTCGGCGACATCGACGTAGTCGGAGATGTTGCCGCCGCAGTGGCAGACGAACACGCCGATGCGCCTCTTCTCGGGGGGAAGCTCCTCGGGGGTTTCCGGCACATGCCCCTCGGCCATCAGGAGACCCTCACTCTCTCGAGATACGCCGCTACCTGGGTTGCCGCCGCCCCGGCGTGAAGGATGGTGTCTGGGATGTCCCGGGCCCCAATGACACTCCCGGCCACGAAGAGCCCCGGCACCGAACTGACCCCGGGCTCCACGATGGGGTACGGCTCTCGGATGTAGGAGTACTCGTCCACCTCCGGGCTGGTGACCCCCTTGAAGAGGTGCAGGGAGTCCACGTCGGGCATCAGGCCCACGGTGAGCACCACCAGGTCGTGCCTCGCGGTCTGCATACCTCCACCGGCGAGGTTCTCAAAGTGGACGAGGAGGCCGCCGCCCTCCTCCTCCTCGATGCGGGCAACCTTCCCCCGCACGTAGAGCGCGCCCATAGCCCGGGACTGTTCGTAGAACTCGTCGTAGCCCTTGCCGAAGGCCCGCACGTCGATGGTGTAGATGGTGATGTCGGCGAGGGGCAACGCCCCCATCAGCAACTCCGCCTGCTTGGCGGAGTACATACAGCCGATGCGGCAGCAGAGCGGGTTCCCCACCGTGTGATCGCGCGAGCCGTTGCACAGAACGATGGCGATGTTGTCGGGCACCTTGCCGTCGGAAGGCCGAAGGACCGTGTTGTAGGGCCGGGTCGGGGCGAGCAGGCGGTCCATCTGGAGGCCGGTGATCACGTTTGGATAGCGCCCAAAGCCCAGCAGTTCGTTGCGGCCGGGGTCGAGGACCCGGAACCCCGTGGCCAGTATCACCGCCCCGACGTTGACCTCCAGGTGCTCGTCGCGCATCGTGAAGTCGATGCAGTGCGCCGGGCAGACGTGCACACACTCCTGGCACTGGGAGCACCCGCCGCAGCTGAGGCAGCGGTTTGCCTCGAAACGGGCTTCGGCCTCGGTCAAGGCGTCCTCATAGGTTTCGAAGCTCTGGATGCGCTCGAGGGGCGGCCGCCGCCGCAAGGTGGAGGGGGGCAGCATGGTGGACCCCTCGGCCTCCTTGATGACTGCCGCCTTGTCCACCATGGGTGGCTTCTCCCAGAAGCGGACGATGGGGGAGTGGCCGCGCAAGGCCGCGTCGATGAAATGCGCCGCGCGGCGCCCCTGGCCCATGGCCTCCACCAGGGTCGAGGGACCGAGCACGTCGTCGCCGCCGGCGAACACCATGGGGATTGAGGTCTCCATGGTCTCGGGGTCCACGCGAATGCTCTGCTGAGGGGTCAACTCCACCTCGCCGGCGAAAGCAGCGGTGGTGGGATCCAGGCCGACGGCCAGGATGACCACATCGGCCGGGATTCGCTTCTCCGAACCCTCCACGGGACGGAAGGTGGCGCGGCGGCGGTCGTCTCCGGCATCGACCAGAGCCACCTCCTGGTACTCCAGGAGGATCCTGCCGTCCTCTCCCGGCAGGAGGCTCTTGGGGAGCGCCTGGGTGATGAGGCGCACTCCTTCGTCCTGCGCTTCGTCTACCTCAAAGGCATGCGCCGGCATCTCCTCCCGGCTGCGGCGGTAGAGGATGGTGGTGCTGGCGGTACGCAGGCGGATTGCCGAGCGCGCCACGTCGAGAGCCACGTTGCCGCCGCCTACGACCACCACGTGCCGCCCGGAGATGTCGGGCATCTCAGGACTGCACTTGGCCGTGCGCAGGAACTCCATGCAGTCGGTGACCTCGGTGAGATCCTGCCCGTCCATCACGATGACGCGCGGTACCTGGCTCCCCACCCCTACGAAGACGGCATCGAAGCCCTGCTCTCTGAGAGCGGCGAGCGACTGGATGGGGGCGCTGCACTTGATCTCCACCCCGAGGGCGGTGATGTTCTTGATGTCGCGGTCGAGCACGCCGTGCGCCATACGGAAGGCGGGAATGCCGTGGCGGAGCATGCCGCCCGGACGCGGGTCGGCCTCGAACACGGTCACCCGGTGCCCCTGGAGGGCCAGGTGGTAGGCGGCGGTGAGCCCGGCGGGGCCCGACCCGACAACGGCGATGCGCGTGTCGAGCAGGGTCTCGGGCGGGCCGTAGTCCGGCTCGGGATGCCGCTCGTAGTACCACTCCGCCATGAAGCGCTTGATCGCCCTGATGTGCACCGTACCGTCCATGTCGGCCCGCGTGCAGTTGCCCTCACACGGCGCGTAGCAGGCGTGGCCCAGGCTGCCGACCAGAGGAACGTCCTCCAGGTGCAGCTTGAAGGCTTCTTCATACCTGCCCGCCCGCACCAGCGAGATGTACCCGGCGGGCTTCACCCCCGCCGGGCAAGTGTCCATGCACGGGGCGTTGCCGCTGCGGGTGATGACCGCCTTCTTCGGCACCGCTTGAGGGAAGGGGATGTGCGCGGCCCGCCGGGCGATCATGCCCTCGTTGTACTCGTCCACTATCGGCACCGTGCAGGCCGCTTCGCAGAGCCCGCAGCCGATGCACGCATCGAGATGGACGTAGGTCGCCTTGCGGCGCAGGTCCACATGGAAGGTGCCGTTGCCGTTCTTGGTGATCCCGTCGACCTCGCTGTAGGTGAGCAGAGAGATCCCCGGATGGTGCGCGGCAGCGGCCATCTTGGGAGTGGCGATGCAGCTGGCGCAGTCGAGAGTGGGGAAGACCTTGCTGAGCAGCACCGAACGGCCGCCGACGCTGGGGTTCTTCTCGACGAGCAGTACCCGGTGGCCCATGTCGGCCAGCGACAGCGCCGCCTCCATCCCGGCGGTGCCGGCACCGACGATGAGGACTTCGTGGTTGAGGGGCGGGGCGGGGTCAGGAGGCGTCAAGGCGGGCCAGCTCCTTCTCGAAACTCTCCATGTGGGAAACGAACTGCTCGGCGCACACCGAACAGATGGCGGCCATCTTCAGGCGCCCGGGCTCGAGGCCGCGCTCACGCAGTATCTCCTGCGCTTTGGCAACCACCTTCCCGGTGCGCTCGGTGCAGTCCGACAGGTAGGGGCAGTCCGTGCCGCAGGCGGCGACGAACACCCCGGCAAAGCCGCTCTCCAAGGCGTGCACGATCCACGCGGGGCGGATTCCGCTGGAACAGGGAAGGGGGATGGTCTGCACCGCGGTCGGGTAGTGCATGTGTGCGCTGCCCGCCAGGTCGATGCCGGGATCAGAGATACCGTTGGTCGAGAAGACCAGGATCGCCTTGGCCTTTAGGGCAGCGAGGTCACCCGACATCGCTCACTTCTTCCGACGTAGGAAGACGCGCCAGTAACCACCGGCCTCGATGTGCCCCAGGTACTCGTGCTGCATCTTGGCGCACCAGCGCGAGATGTCTTCCTTAGTCCCCTCGTCGGAGGACAGGATCTCCATGACGCCGCCGACCGGGCAAACGGCGATGGCCCGCTTTGCCTCGAGCAGCGGGCCGGGACAGGCGGTGCCCCGGGCATCTACCTGCTTGGCGACGCTCAGGGCGCCCAACTCAGCCGTGTCCATCCACCACTCCTTCCTGTAAGCCGCGCCCTCCGGCCTACATGAACCAGCACTGCCTCGATTTGGAGAACAGGTCGACGAAAGTGCCTACTCCCACGTAGTCCATGTGGGGGTAGTCGATGAGCTCTTCTTTCTTGATGCCCATCAGATCCATCGACATGGTGCAGACGTGGAGGCGTACACCCAGGTCGGCCGCCTCCCGAACCAGCTCCTCCAGGGACTTCGCCCCGTGCTGTTTCATGACCTGCTTGATCATTGCGGGACCCATGCCCAGCATCTGCATCTTGGAGAGGGGAAGCTTGCGGGTGCCGCGCGGGAGCATGAACCCAAACATCTTGTCCATGAGCCCCTTCTCGGCCGACTTCTTCGGGTCGCGCAGCGACGCCGTGGCCCAGAAGGTGAAGAACATGTCGACTTCCATGTCGTAGGCCGCGGCCCCGACGGCGATGATGAAGGCAGCCATGGTGTAGTCCAGGCTGCCGTGCATCACTCCCAGGGTCAGTGAGTCACGCGGTGCCTGCGCCTCCAGCGCCTCCACCCGCGCCGCCAGCAGACGCATGGCTTCGTCTCGCTCCGCTTCGCTGCCCATCCTCGCTCTCCCTACCTCAAGCTCAGGGCCGGGCTCCCGACCCCGAGGCGACGTAATCCCTGGCCAGGCGGCCCTGCTCGTGTAGGTCCTCGATCAGGACGTCGCGCACCATCTGGCAGCACTCGACCACCTTCGGGTTGCGCAGCCGGTAATAGACGGTCTGGGCGTCCTTGCGGGCGGTCACCACCTTGGCATCCCGCATGAGGCGGAGGTGCTGGCTCGCGCTGCTGAGGGTGCAGCCCACCGCCTCGGCGATAGCGCCGACGCTGGCCTCGCCGTGCTTGAGCACTTCGATCATCCGCAACCGGTTGGCATTGGACAGGGTGGCGCAGAGCTTGGCCTGGAGTTCGAAGATCTCCCGATCAGGAACTTGCACGTTTGCGAAATTAATCACAAAGGCGAGCAAGGTCAAACTCGCGGCTGTCGCGGCCTAGATTGGGCCAAGTAGCGGCTCCTGGCCGCCTGCCGCAGGAGGGAGGCATCATGCGCCTGCGCATCTCGGTCGTCCTGCTCGTCGCCGCCTGTCTCGCCGCAGTAGACGCGGCGCCCGGGGCGGCCGCGGGGGACATCAAGGTCAACAACGACAATCCGGGCACTGTGCACAACGAGGTGCGCATCACCCGAAATGCCACCGACCTGCAGAACCTGGCGGTGGCCTACAACGACTCCATCGGGGCCGCCTCGAGCCCCCTGGGGATCAGCTTCAGCCTCGACGGTGGAGCCACCTGGGCGGATCGGCAGCTGTCGGTGCCCACCCACCCCCTGGCAGGGACCCCCGACGACGGCCTCGCGTTGACCTTCATCTTCGACCCGTTCATCGACTCCGACCCGGCCGGCAACATCTACGCCGGCTACATCGCCAACCTGGGTGGTGCCGGGGGGCCGGGGGGCCTGTTCATCGAGCGCTCCACCGACAAAGGGAACTCGTGGTTCGGGCCCACCACCATCGCCTTCGATTTCCGCGCCGCCGGGCCCACCGACCCCAACTACCGCTTCAACGACCGGCCGGACATGATGGTCGATGCTGCCGGCAACGTGCTGGTGGTCTGGATCAAGGACGTAGGGCTCACCGCCCCCACGGGCGACATCTACTTCGCTAGGTCCGGCTTGCCGGGGGCACCATCGCCCGGCAGCCCCACGGGCCTCGACTTCAGCGGTGGCACCGCCGGGTCGGTGGCCCCCAAGACCATCAACGACAACCCCAACGGCACCGACTGGGCCAACGTGCCCGACGTGGTGGTGGCCTCCGACGGCACCATCTACGTGTCCTGGATCAACGTCGACGTCACCAACCCGCTGGCCAAGCCGGGCACCCTGATGCTCGACCGCTCCACCGACAACGGCGTCACCTTCGGCACCGACCGGGCGGTGCTGGGTATCACCGCCCTGCCGAAATGGCTGCACACGGCCGCAGGGGTCAACGACGCCTGGGCGGGCTCCTACCCGGTGATCGGGGTCCATCCCTCTAGGCCGGCCGAGATCTACATGGCCTACGCCGCCGCCGGCACCGCGGTTGGGGACGAGGGGGACATCTTCTTCATTCGGTCCACCGATCGCGGCGCCACCTGGTCGGCGCCTCTTCGGGTCAACACCGACGCCACCACGAACGACCAGTTCCACCCCGTCATGGCGGTGGCCTGCAACGGCCGCATCGACCTCGCCTGGTACGACAAGCGGCTCAGCGCCAACGACGACCAGTGGGACGTCTACCTGGCGACCAGCTGGAACGGGGGCCTCACCTTCGGGCCCGAGCAGCGCATCACCGACCAGACCTTTGCCACTCCCACCGACATCTGGGGCCAGCCCTGGATGGGGGAGTACCTGGGGTTGGAGGTCGACCGTACTACGGCGTTCCTCGCCTTCACCTCCAGTGTCGGCGACTCCTACGGCGACATCTTCTTCGACACCCTGGCCCGACCCCCGGCTCGCTGCCAGGGGAAGCGGGCCACCATCGTGGGGAGCAACGGGCCGGAGAAGCTCACCGGAACCACCGGACCAGATGTCATCGCCGGGCTGGGGGCAAACGACACCATCGCCGGTCTCGGCGGAGCCGACATCCTCTGCGGGGGACGCGGTGCCGACCTCATCTACGGCGGCGCAGGCGCCGATCTCATCGACGGAGGCGGAGGGGGCGACACCCTGTACGGGGACGGAGGCAACGACCAGATCTTCGGCCGGGCCCACATCGACCGCGTGTACGGCGGAGGGGGAGCCGACACCCTTTCCGGCGGCCTGGCCAACGACCGCCTGTTCGGCCAGGCGGGGAACGACGCCCTCTACGGCAACGGGGGCAACGACCGGCTCAACGGCGGACCCGGGAACGACTACCTCGACGGCGGGGCCAGCGCGGACGTGTGCCTGGCGGGGGAGACCCTGGTGTCCTGCTGACCGGCACGGTGCCGCCTCCGGCTAGCGGCAGACCTCCGGGCCGACGATGCCGAGGACGGTGACGAGTGCCTCGCGGGTCTGCGGGCCTGCTATGCCATCGGGCTCGAGCCCCTGGTCCTGCTGGAACACCCCCACCGCCGCCGCCAGCGCCTCGTCGTAGCGGCCGTTGAACGGTCGCGGGCCGGGGTCGTAGCCGGCCGCCCGCAGCCACCGCTTCAGCTCTCGCACATCGGGCCCGCGATCGCCGACCCGCAGGAGACGCCCTCCGAGGTCGGTCAGGGAGACGAACCCGGCCCGCGTGGCCAACTCGGCAATGGCCTCCCTGGTTGCCGGGCCCACCAGGCCGTCGGGCTCCAGGCTCTGCTTGCCCTGGAACTTGCGCACGGCAGCCTCGGTGGCCGGCCCGAACACCCCGTCCAGGCGGCCCACCCGGAAGCCCCGCACCTTGAGGAAGGCCTGAAGCTGCAGCACCGCCTCCCCGCCGTCGCCGCGGCGCACCACGGGCCCGGGGGAGAGCAGCGCTTCGAGAGGAGCGGGACGCTGCCGGGTGCAGGTGCCCCCCGAGTAGGCCAGGAACAGCGAGGGGTAGGGGTCCACCTTGATCCCCCCCGGAGCGTGCAACTCGAAGTGAAGATGGGAAGTGGTGTCCTCGGCATTGCCGCTGTCGCCCACCCAGCCTATGAGCTGTCCGGCAGTCACCCGCGCCCCGGGGACGATGCCCTCGGCGATGCCCCAGCCCAGCCCGTCGTCGGTGCCTTCGGTGTCGTTGTTCAGGTGGATGTACCAGGTCTGCCAGCCGTCGTCGTGGACCAGGAACACCGAGCAGCAGAAGGTGCCCAGCCACCCCACGGTGGCGTCGGCGGCGGCGTAAACCGGGGCCATCTTGGGGGCCAGGATGTCCACCCCCTCGTGGCGACGGGTGCAGCCGTCACGGCACGCCCCGAACCCCAGCACGTCGTCGTCGGCGAAGTAGATGTCTTCGCCGCCCACCGGGAAGGCCAGCGGATACTCCACGGGCTCGCCGTAGACATAGCGTTTCTCGGCGGCGTCCGCCGCCGAGCCACCGGCACGGCCGACCGGCGCGGCGACCCAGGCGAGAGAGAGGAGCACGACGGTGGCCACCGCGCCCCACCGCGAGGGCAGACGGGTCCCCATAGGGTTTTCATCGGCCCCAGCCCCGGCGAACCTAACCGGAATCGACCGGCGGGCCGCTACCGCAGCAGACGGCGCACGGCTCCTCCCAGGTTCCCCCCAGTTCGGCCAACAGCACTCGGCCCCTCCTGCCGATGAATCTGGAAGAGCGTCGCGGCTGTGCCCATGAGGCCAAGGACCCTGGCGGGAGGTGGCTCGAACCTGCCACCGTGCCTCCCGCTGCGGTGTTACCAGGAGGCAACCGATGAGATCTTCCCGCATCCCGGCCGTAGCCGTCGCGGCCGCGGCGGCCCTGATCCTGGCGGCCGCCCCCGGAGCCGCCGCCCCCGGGTGCTTCGGCGCCACCCCCACCCTCGTCGGTTCGACCGGGGACGACGTGCTCGAAGGCACCCCTGATGCGGACGTCATCGTGGGTCGCGACGGCAACGACCGGATCTACGGCCGTGGGGGGGACGATCACATCTGCGCCGGGCCGGGGGCAGACGTCGTCCTGGCCGGGTCGGGCGCCGACCTGGTCGACGGCGGGGCGGGGAACGACATCTTGCGAGGGATGGGCGGCAACGACCTGCTGCGGGGTGGGGGCGGCGACGATCACCTCTACGGCGGACCGGGACGCGACGTGCTGCGGGGCGGCAGGGGCAGCGACGCCTGTGAGGGGGAGACCGCCACGGGCTGTGAAGACGCTCCCGTTGCCGATCATCGGGCCGCCGGGGCGGATCTCGTCCCCGAAGCCTGGCGCCGGGCGGCCGCCGCCGAGGTGACCTGGGCCTACGGCTCCACTTCCCACGGCACTCAGGTCTGGACCGGCGCCGAATACCTGGAGGCGCTCTCGGCGGCAGCGGACTACCCGTTCCAGCGGGCCTGGCGCCAGGTCCCCACCGCCACCATCCCGGCCCCCCTCCGAATGGCTTACGACGACGGCTGGTCTTGGGATGCCGACGCCTACTACGACACCGCCGCCGCCCTGCTCGCCGACGCCCCCGAAGCCAACACCTTCATGTGGTCCTGGTGCGGGGAGCTCTCCTGGGACACCACCGCGGTGGCTGCCTACCTCGACGCCATGACCCGCCTCGAAGCCGACTACCCCGCAGTCACCTTCGTCTACATGACCGGCCACACCGACGGTGGCGGCGCCGTCCTAGAGCAGAACAACCAGGCGATCCGCGACTTCGCCGCCGCCCAC
>JAFGCH010000037.1 GCA_016932695.1 Acidimicrobiia bacterium
ACCACCACCGTCCCCCCGACGAGCACCTCCACGACGCCTCCCCCCACGACCAGCACGACCACCAGCACAACCACCAGCACCACGAGCACCACCAGCACCACCACCACCACAACGACAACGGCACCGCCCACCACCACGACCCTTCCCGGCTTCGATGCCCCCTCCTGTGAGAACGGGACCTGGTCATCCGACCACACGCCCGAAGAGGCAGACTCCGACGGCCTCGTCGTAGTGATAGGGGTGACGATCGACTTCCTCACGGCCCAGGAGGTGGGCCAGGGCGGCAACGGCCTTCACGGCATCGCGCTCATCTCCGACCCCCAGGCCACCGTTTGGGTGCGGCAGGGGGGCCGGTGGTTCCCGGTGACCACGGCCGACCTCGTCTGGTACACCGACCAGGCCCCCGGTGGGCCGTTCCACCCCATCGAACTCTTCGGCGTCTGCCTCTTCCGGGAGGCCTGAGCGCCTTCCCGGGCTCGCTCCGCGAGCCGAGAACCCGCCGGGTCGCCGACCGTCCCCACGGATACGACCGGTGGGACGATGTCGTCTGCAGCAAGCCCGGTGCCGCCGGGCAGGCTTGCCGGCGCGGACCGGGTCAGGCGCCGATCGGCTCGAACCGGGCCTGGAAGAAGCGCAGGTCCGGCGGCTCGTAGGTGAAGCGCAAGCCGCCCACCTTCTCCCGCTCTTCGTACACCGCGGCCACCGATTCGGCGGTGACGTCCA
Source organism: Acidimicrobiia bacterium (assembly GCA_016932695.1). Lineage (GTDB taxonomy): Bacteria > Actinomycetota > Acidimicrobiia > Spongiisociales > UBA11373 > VGBK01. The sequence goes on from JAFGCH010000037.1 coordinate 724, forward strand.
TGTGCGACTGGGTGTAGACCCGCCGCGGGATGGTGAGGCGCACCAGTTCCAGCTTGGGTCGGTTGTGCTCCCCGGTCTCCTTGTTGCGCCCGGCGGAGACGATGCCGCGCTCCATGCCGCGCACCCCGGAGTCCACGTACACGGCGGCGGCCAGGGCCTGCGCCGGGAACTGGTCCTGGGGCAGATGAGCCAGGATCGTCTTGGCGTCGAGGAAGACACCGTGGCCGCCCACCGGCTTGACGATGGGGACTCCGGCTTCATCGATGAGCCGCCCCAAATACTCGACCTGCCCGACGCGGGCCCGCACGTGGTCGTCGGCCTCCACCATCTCCCGGATGCCTCGGGCCAGGGCCTCCATGTCGCGCCCCGACATGCCGCCGTAGGTCTGCAGTCCTTCGAAAGCCACCAGCAGGGCCCGGGCGCGACGGGCCAGTTCCGGGTCGCGCAGCGCCAGGAAGCCGCCGATGTTGACCAGGTTGTCCTTCTTGGAGGAAACGGTGGCCCCGTCGGAGTAGGAGCAGATCTCCTTCAGGATCTCCGCCACGCTCTTGTCCTGGTAGCCCGGCTCCCGCTGCTTGATGAACCAGGCGTTCTCCAACGCCCGGGTAGCGTCGAGCATGACCAGGATGCCCCGCGCCTTGCAGAACTCCCAGACCTGCCGGATGTTCTCCATGGACATGGGCTGGCCACCGGCCATGTTCACGTTGGTCTCGCTGGAGATGTAGGGGACGCGCTCCGCCCCGTACTGCTCCACGACGGCGGCCAGCTTGGCCAGGTCGAAGTTGCCCTTGAAGGGATGGAGGCTCGCCGGGTCGTGAGCCTCGTCGACGATCACGTCGACGAACTTCCCCCCGGCGTACTCCTGGTGGAAGCGAGTGGTAGTGAAGTACATGTTCCCGGGGATCACGTCGCCCGGTTCGATGAGGATCTGGCTCAGGATGTGCTCGGCGCCCCTCCCCTGGTGGGTGGGGACGGTCTGGGGATAGCCGTAGACCTCCTCGATGGACTCACAGAGGTGGCGGTAAGACCGGCTGCCGGCGTAGGCCTCGTCGCCGAGCATGAGCCCGGCCCACTGGTTCTCGGACATGGCCGAGGTGCCCGAGTCGGTGAGCAGGTCGATGTACACGTCGTCGGACTGGAGCAAGAAGGTGTTGTAGCCCGCCTCCCGGATGGCGACCTCGCGGTGCTCCCGGGTGGTCATCCGGATCGGTTCGATCATCTTGATCTTCCAGGGCTCGGCCCAGCTGCGCCGTACCGACATCTCCACCTCCAGCTATCCCAAGCGAGCCTGCCGCCCCGCGGCGGGCGGCGCCAGGGACGCTAGTCACAAGCGGCCGGGCGGGCATGGGGACTGCGCTCGCCGGGCGGCGGCACGATCGCATAGGCTGGCCGCCGACAGGGAGGCGGCGTGGGCAGCAAGACAGCAGGGGACTTCGACGTCCTCATCATCGGAAGCGGCTTCGGGGGCAGCGTCACCGCGCTGCGCCTAGCCGAGAAGGGCTACCGGGTGGCGGTGGTCGAGGCGGGCCGGCGTTTCGGGCCGGACGACTTCGCCCGCACCAGCTGGCGCCTCCGCCGTTACCTGTGGATGCCCGGCCTGGGGTTGCGCGGGATCCAGCGCCTCGACCTGCTGCGCCAGGTGCTGATCCTCTCGGGAGCCGGAGTGGGCGGGGGGTCGCTGGTCTACGCCAGTGTGCTTCTCGAGCCGCACGACGCCTTCTTCGAGGACCCCCAGTGGCGGGCCATCACCGACTGGAGGCAGGAGCTGGCCTCCTACTACGAGCTGGCCCGGCGCATGCTGGGGAGCTCGACTGCGGCGGCCGACACCCCGGCCGATCAGGTACTGCGCGCGGTGGCCGGGCACTTCGGGGTGGAGCACACCTTCGCCGCCAACACCATCGGCATGTTCCTGGGCGAGGCCGACGAGCGCGTGCCGGACCCCTTCTTCGGCGGCGAGGGGCCGGAGTGCGTGGGCTGCCGCCAGTGCGGAGGCTGCATGGTGGGCTGCCGTTACGAGGCCAAGAACACCCTCGACCGCAACTACCTCTACCTGGCCGAGAAGCTCGGAGCGAGAGTGTTCCCGGAACATGCCGCCGTCGATGTGGAGGATACGGAAGGCCGCTACCGGATCACCACCCAGCGCCCGGGAGCCTGGGCCCGCAAAAGACGGCGGGCTTTCACCGCCGATCACGTGGTCTTCGCCGCCGGGGCGCTGCGCACCACCCGCTTGCTCCTCCGCCTCCGGGAGAGTGGGCGCCTCCCTCTCCTCTCGGAGCGCCTGGGCTACTTGGTGCGCACCAACTCCGAGTCCCTGCTCGGCGCCGTCGCCAAGAAGCGCACCGTCGACTACTCCCGCGGCGTGGCCATCACCTCCTCCATACACCCGAGGCCCGACACCCGCATCGAGCCCTGCCGCTACCCGCCGGGGAGCAACTTCATGGGGCTCATCGCCTCGATCCTGGTCAAAGGTGAGGGGCGCCTCCCCCAGCCGCTGCGCTTCATAGCCACCGCGCTGCGGCATCCCGTCGACTTCGCCCGCTCGCTGTCGGTGCGCCACTGGTCGGAGCGCTCGATGATCCTGCTGGTGATGCAGTCCATCGACAACAGCCTGCGGCTGTTCACCAAGAAGAGCCTCTTCGGCAACCGTATCGCCTCGACCCAGGGCCACGGGCGGCCCAACCCCACCTGGCTCCCGATCGCCCACGAGGCAGCAGGCGCAGCCGCCGAGATCATGGACGGGCTGCCCGCAGCCAGCATCAACGAGTCCTTGCTCGGCATCCCCATGACCGCCCACATCCTGGGCGGGGCCGCCATCGGGTCGGGGCCCGAAACCGGGGTGATCGACCCCTACCACCGGGTCTTCGGCCATCCCGGGCTCCACGTGGTCGACGGCGCCGCGGTGAGCGCCAATCTGGGGGCCAACCCTTCGCTGACCATCACCGCCCTGGCGGAAAGGGCAGCGGCCATGTGGCCCAACAAAGGCGACCCCGACCCGCGTCCGGCCCTCGGAGATCGCTACCTGCCGGTGGCCCCCGTCCCGCCCCGGCAGCCCGCCGTCCCCACCCACGCCCCGGCGGCCTTGAAGTGGTGACCACCCCCGAGGTCACCCTCCGCCGGGCGCGGCCGGGCGAAGCCGCCGCCCTGGCCGAGATCTCGCGCCGGGCCTTCGACAGCGATCTGGCCCTGGGCCTCGCCCCCGGGCCGGGAGGCCCCCCGGGCTACGCCTCCGCCGAGTGGCAGGCGCGCATGATGCGGGCCGGCCGCTACCACGCCGTCACCGTCGACGGCGCCCTGGCCGGCGGAGCCATCGTGTTCGGGATGGGCGGCGGCCACTTCGAGCTGGGCCGGTTCTTCCTCGACCCCTCCCACCATCGCCGGGGGATTGGTAAGCGGGCCATGGCCCTGCTCTTTGCCGCCTACCCGCAGGCCCAACGCTGGACCCTGGACACCCCCACCTGGAACCACCGCACCCGGGCGTTCTACGAGGGGCACGGCTTCGTGGCCGTCGGCGAGCGCCGGGAACCAGGTGGGCCGGATCTGGTGCTGTACGAGCGGCGGGGGCAACCCAGCGCTCCCGGGGCCAAGCGGCCTCTCCCGCCGCAGGCGGGGGAGGCGCGAGGGCCGCAGGCCCGAGCGGAGGGGGCGAACCCCAACAAGAGCGCTCCCGCGACTTCACCCTCCGCCTAGTCCCCTTCCGGAATGGCGGGGCGGGGCTAACGTCACCCGCCCGTGGACGACGTCATCCCCCGCCGCTACGCCCGGGCGCTGCACAAGGTGCCGGGCATCGTTGTCGGCACCCTCCGCGAGGATCGCTGCCGAGTCACTGCTCTCGGCACAGCGGCGCAAGAAGCCGGCCCGGACTCGCTCTGTTGGGAAATCGGTTCGATCACCAAGGTGTTCACCGGCTTGCTGCTGGCCGAGATGTCCCTTCGAGGCGAGGTGGGCCTAAACGATCCCATCGGCCGCTACCTCCCCGACGCAGTCGCGGCCCGACTCCCCGCCGCCGAAACCCAACCCACCCTGGTCGACCTAGCCACTCATACCTCCGGCCTGCCCCGGCTGCCGTGGCCCCTAATCCGGGAGGTGGGTCGCAACCCCGACCCGTACGCCCGACTGACCGAGGCCCGCGTCTTCGCCTGCCTGGGGCCGGGGACGCGCCGGCCTCGCCGCCCGCGCTCCCGGTATTCCAACTTCGGCATGGGCCTCCTGGGCCATCTCTTGGCCCGGGCTGCCGGCAGTCCGTACCCGGCCCTGGTCCACGACCGCCTGCTCGTCCCCCTGGGCCTGACGGCGACCGGCGTCGGCGGCTGCGGCACCGGATCCGCTCCGATGCCCGGGTTCCGCAAGGGCAAGCCCACCCCGCCGTGGGCTTTCGGCGCACTCGAAGGGGCGGGAGCGCTGCGCTCTACGGCGGACGATCTCCTGGCGTTTGCCCGGGCCAACCTCGATCCCCCGGCGAGCCCCGTCGCGGAGGCCCTCGCCCTCGCCCGACAGCCGCACCGGCAGGGCCGCCTGCCCTTCGCCGCCTCCGGTTTCGGCTGGATGCTGCGCACGCGGGACCGCCGCCGGCGCCCGACTCAGGTCTGCTGGCACAACGGCGGTACGTACGGTGGCTCTGCGTTCCTGGCCGTCGACGTGCCCCGCCGCCTGGCCGTGGTGGCGCTGGGCAACGCCGGCCCCGGGCTAGTTCCGCCCCTCGATGGCCCTTCCTGGCGGCTGCTCGACGATCTCGGCGACTGACGCGGCTATCTCCGGCGGCGGGCCGGGATCCGGCCTCAGCCCTCCCCGGCAGCCGTCGCCGGGGCGGCTTGTTCCGCCCGCCTGTGGAAGGGCCACCAGGCCCACTTGCCGAAGAGGGCGGTGATCGCCGGCACCAGCATGCTGCGCACCACGAAGGTGTCGATGAGCACGCCGAGGGCCACCGTGACCCCAACCTGCAGCAGCATCCGCAGCGGGGCGATGGCCATGGCGGCGAAGGTGCCGGCAAGGATGATGCCTGCCGAGGTGATCACGGTGCCGGTGTGGGCCGAAGCCACCTGGATGCCGTCGTGCACCCCGAGGCGGTCGCTCTCCTCGCGCACCCGGCTCATCAGGAA
>JAFGCH010000038.1 GCA_016932695.1 Acidimicrobiia bacterium
ACGAACCAGGCGTCGGTGTGGTCCTCGTGGGTACCGGTCTTGCCCGCCTGGGGGCGGTCGATGTAGGCGTTGCCCCCAGTGCCTCGCGAGACCGCCTGCTCCAGGGTGTTGACCACCGCGGCGGCCAGGGCCGGGTCCAGCGCCCGGGTCCTTTCGACTCGGTGCTGGTAGACCACGTTGCCGTCGGCGTCTTCGATGCGCTCGATGAGGTAGTTCTCCACGCGCATCCCGTAGTTGGCCAGGGTGGAGTAGGCGGAGGCCATCTCGAGAGGGCTCACCGCCGAGGCTCCGAGCACGATGGCCGGGACGTTGCCCAGCGGCGACTTGATGCCCATGCGGTGGGCCACCTCGCCGACCTTGTCGGCCCCCACCGCCACCGCCACCTGGCAGAAGACCGAGTTGGTGGAGGCGATGGTGGCTTCCTCCAGGGTGCGGATGCTGCCCTGGGAAGGGCCGCCGCGGCACACCCAGGGTTCCGTGCCCCCGAAGTCGAGTACCTGGGGCGAGCTGTCGGCCCAGTACGACTCGAGGGGTAAGCCGTTCTCCAGGGCGGCCACGAGGCCGAAGGGCTTGAAAGCCGAGCCCGGGTTGCGGCGTCCCTTGGTGGCGATGTCGTAGGTGCGCTGGCCGGCCTGGACATCCTCGCCGAACTCCAGGCCCGAGGCCATGACCACCGTTGCCCCCGTACGGTTGTCGACCATGGCGATGGAGCCCGTGGGCCCGTTGGCACCCGGGGGGAACCACTGCTGCAACAGCACCTGGGCGCGCTGCTGCAGGTCGTAGTCCACGGTGACGAAGACCCGCAGGCCCCCGCCGCCCTCGCAGCTGGTGTCGTCGGCCGGGCAGCCGAACAGGGCCCGCTTGCGCTGCAGGTAGGTCTCGCCGAGGCCGAAGCGGGGGTCGTTGAGCACCGCCTCCTTGGCGGCGATCAGGACCTGGGGGGCCAGGGTCTGGAACTCCTGGTGGGGGATGGTCCGCAGCCGCTCGTCGAGGGCGGCGGCCGCTTCGTCCTCGGTGATGTACCCCTCTTCGAGCATCTGGCCGATCACCCGGTCCCGGGCGTCCACAGGATCGTCGGTGTCGTTCCTGAGGTCGTAGAGGGTGGGGTTGCGGATGGGCACCACCAGGGCGGCGGCTTCGGCGATGGTCAGCTGATCGAGGCTCTTGCCGAAGTACTCCTGGGCGGCGGCCTGCACTCCGTAGGCGTTGGCCCCGAAGTAGACGGAGTTCAGGTAGAACTCCAGGATCTGTTCCTTGGTGAAGCGGCGCTCGAGCTCCATGGCGGTCGCGGCCTCGGACACCTTGCGACGCAGGGTGGGCTCGGTGCCGATGAAGTTGAGCTTCACTACCTGCTGGGTGATCGTCGAACCGCCCTGGCTGGTGCTCCCCCCGCCCACGTTGCTGACCAGGGCCCGGATGATGGCCCGGTGGTCGATGCCGGGGTGGGTCCAGAAGTCGGCGTCCTCCGCGGAGAGCGCCGCCGCCACCACCAGGTCGGGTATCTCCTCGAGGGGCACCGGCTGGGTGTTGCGTTCGGTGAGTTGGCCGAGCAGCACGTCGTCGGAGGTGTACACCTCCGACAGGCGGCCGAGATCGGGCAGATCGAGGGGCAGAGTGGAGGTGTCGGGGATCCACGCCCGGCTGAGGTCGTCCAGGGTGCCGGCGGCGGCGTGGCCGCTGAGGAACGCCAGCAGGCCGATCCAGCCGGAGGCGATGACCGCGATGGCCCCCAGCACGGCCGCCGAGATCAACCGGCGGCCACGCCGGTCGATGCGCTCGGCCTGGTGAATGGAGATCTCCATCGGCTAACCCGTCGGACGTCCCGGGGAGGCCCGACGGTTCCCGGGTAGCATCTGGCCTCCCGGGAGAGTGTAACGATGCCGCCATCTTCTACCGATCCCCGCTACACGCCCAGCGGCATAGAGATCGACCCGGTGTGCGGGCCCGCCCACGTGGCGGGCTGGGACCCCGCCGCCGCTCTCGGAGAGCCCGGCGCCTATCCCTTCACCCGCGGCCCCTACCCCGACATGTATCGGGGTCGGCTGTGGACGATGCGCCAGTACGCCGGTTTCGGCACTGCGGCCGGCACCAACGCTCGCTTCCGCGCCCTGCTGGCGGCGGGGCAGACGGGCCTGTCGGTGGCCTTCGACCTGCCCACCCAGCTGGGCCTGGACTCCGACGACCCCCGGGCCGCCGGCGAGGTGGGCCGGGTGGGGGTGGCCGTCGACACCACCGACGACCTGAGGGGCCTCTTCGCCGGGATCCCCCTGGCGGAGGTGTCCACCTCGATGACGATCAACGCCACCGCGGCGGTGCTGCTGCTCATGTACCGCATCGTCGCCGTGGAGCAGGGGGCCGACCCCCGCGAGCTGCGCGGCACGGTGCAGAACGACATCCTGAAGGAGTACTCCGCCCGGGGTACTTACATCTACCCGCCGCGCCCCTCGATGCGCCTGGTCACCGACCTCATCGCGTACTGCGCTGCCGAGATGCCCGCTTGGAACACCATCTCGGTCAGCGGCTACCACCTACGGGAGGCCGGGGCCACCGCGGTGCAGGAGGTCGCCTTCACCCTGGCGAATGCCTTGGCCTACGTGGCCGCCGCCCGCGAGGCCGGGCTCAGCCTGGAGGACTTTGCCCCTCGGCTGTCCTTCTTCTGGAACGCTCACAGCCACCTCTTTGAAGAAGCCGCCAAGTTCCGCGCCGCCCGACGTCTGTGGGCCCGCCTGCTGCGCGAGCGCACCGGCTGCGAGGATGCCGAATGCCTCCGCATGCGCTTCCACGCCCAGACCGCGGGCAGCACCCTGACCGCCGCCCAGCCCGAGGTCAACGCGGTGCGCACTGCCCTGCAGGCGCTGGGGGCGGTCCTCGGCGGCACCCAGTCGCTGCACACCAACGCTTTCGATGAGGCCCTGGGCCTGCCCACCGAAGCGGCGGCCACCCTCGCCCTCCGTACCCAGCAGGTGCTCGCCTACGAGTCGGGGGTGGCGGACACGGTGGATCCGTTGGCCGGGTCCTACTACGTGGAATGGCTGACCGACCGGGTCGAGGAGGGGGCGCGGCGGCTGATCGCCGAAGTCGACGCTGCCGGCGGGCCCGTGGCCGCGGCGGAGTCCGGCCTGGTGCAGCGCGCCGTCGAAGAGGCCGCCTACCGCCACGCACTCCGGGTGGAGTCGGGGGAAGCGGTGGTGGTGGGGGTGAACCGCTTCGTCGCAGCTTCGGGCGGTGGGGAGGTACCGGTGAGCCGCGCCGACCCGGCGGTCGAGGGGGAGCAGAGGACCCGGCTGGCCGAGGCCCGGCGCCGGCGCGATGCGGCCGCAGTGGCCGGAGCACTGGAGGAAGTGCACCGGGTGGCCTCCGGTGCGGGCAATCTGCTGTACCCCATGCAGACTGCCCTGGAGCGGGGGGCCACCCTGGGAGAGGTCTCCGGGGCCCTGGTAGACGTCTTCGGCCGCTACCGTCCGGGTTCGTGAGCGCGGCGACGGCATTCCTGGTCATCGGCGGTGGGCCCGCCGGCGGCGCCGCGGCCGCCGCCGCCGCTGCCGGAGGGGTCGGAGTCACCCTCGTAGAGGCCGAGGTGGTGGGAGGGGCCTCGCAACTGCGCGACTGCATACCCTCCAAGGCCCTGGTGGCGAGTGCCAACGGACTGGCCGGCATTCGGGCCAGCGGCCACCTGGGCAGCACCGAACCGGGCCCGCTGCGCCCCGACCCGGCCCGCCTGGCGGAGCGGCGCCATTCCATCGCCTCGCTGCTCTCCGAATCGCTGCGGGGGCGCCTGGAGTCCCTGGGGGTCATCCTGCTCGCCGGTCGGGCCCGCTTCCTGGGACCGCATACTGCGGTGGTAGCAGGGGCGGATGGCGCCGAGCAGGAAGTGGAGTTCGCCCACGCCCTCATCGCCGCCGGATCGGTGCCGCGGGTGCCGGCCTGGGCGGAGCCCGATGGGGAGCGCGTACTCACCTCACGCCAGGCCTACCGGCTGGGGGAGGCGCCCGAGCACGCGGTGATCGTCGGGGCCGGTGCCACCGGGGTGGAGTTCGCCCACATCCTCTCCAGCCTGGGGTCTCGGGTGACTGTGCTGGCGAGCCGCGGCCGGGTACTACCCCAGGCCGACCCCGAGGCCTCCGCCGTTCTGGAGGAGGAGTTCTCTGAGCGGGGAGTTGTCGTGATGCGGGGGGCCCGCGCCCGGGGGCTGCGGAAGAGCGAAGGGGTGATCGAGGTCGCCGCCGAGGATGGGCGCACCGCTGCCGGATCCCATGTCCTGCTGGCGGTGGGGCTGCAGCCCGCCATCGCCGGGCTGGGGCTCGAGGCCGCCGGGGTGGAGGTGTGCGACGGAGCCGTGGTGGTGGACGCCCGGCAGCAGACCAGTGTTCCCCACATCTCTGCCGCCGGCGACGTCACCGGGGGGCTGATGCTCTCCTCGGTGGGCGCCGCCGCCGGCACGGTGGTGGGTCGCCGGGTGGCCGGCCTGCCCGTGGAGCCGGTCGACTCGTCTCGAGCGGCCCAGGCGGTCTACACCGAGCCGGAGATCGCCTGGGTGGGCCTGCAGGAGGCCGAGGCGGCGGCGATCGGGCGGCGGGTCAAGGTGACTCGAGCCCCCTTCGCCGCCAACCCCCGGGCCCTGATGGCGGCGCGGCCTCGCGGGTTCGTCAAGCTGATCAGCGATCCCACGTCGGGTGTGCTCCTCGGCGGGCTCGTGGTGGGCCGCCAGGCGACCGAGCTGGTGGGGATCGTGGCCCTGGCGGTGCAGGCCGGATTGCGGCGAGGGATACTGGCAGACACCCTGCTCGCCTACCCCTCCCTGGCCGAGACCCTGGCGGCGGCGGCCCGCTGACGCCCAAACGGAACGACGCCCGGCCGTCACGCTAGCCTCGCCTCGGCCGGCACGCCCCGAGTTCCGGGACCGGGCCGGCGACGACACCACCACCGAGCAGGGGAGCGGTCATGCCGGCACGCATCGACGCCGATCGGGTCCAGCGGCTCACGATGCTCATGGAGGAATCGCTGAAGGCCAAGACGGCGCGCTCGGGGCGCTTCGTCGAAGAGGCCAAGGAGGTCCTGCCCGCCGGGGTGGCCTCTTCGTTCCAGGCCAACCGGCCTCACCCCATATTCATCACCGGGGGGCGCGGGTCGCGCATCTGGGATCTCGACGGGAACGAGTACTCCGACTTCCACAACGGCTTCGGGGTCATGGTGATGGGCCACGCTCATCCCGTCATTGCCGCCGCCATCGCCGAGGTGGCCGGCCGGGGGACGCACTTCGCCGCTCCCAACGAGAGCACGGTGCGGGTGGCCCGGGAGCTGGTGCGGCGCTTCCGCCTGCCCAAGGTGCGCTTCGCCAACAGCGGCACCGAGGCCACCCTGGACACGGTGCGCCTGGCGCGCGCCTTCAGCGGCAAGGACGGGCTGGTGAAGATCGAAGGCACCTATCACGGCCATCACGACGCGGTGATGGTCTCGGTGCGGCCCAGCCCCGAGAAGATGGGCCCGCGGGCCCGGCCGGCATCGGTGCCCCAGAGCGCCGGGATCCCCCAGGCCGTGCTGGACATGGTGGTGGTGGTGCCGTTCAACGATCCCGATGCCCTGGATGCCGCCCTCACCGAGCACGACGACGTCGGGACCATGATCATCGAGCCCATCATGCTGAACTGCGGGGTCATCCCGCCTCGGCCGGGCTACCTCGAAGCCGTCAGGGAGATCACCCGCAAGCACGGGGTGGTGCTGATCTTCGATGAGGTCAAGACGGGCAACGTCATCGCCGCCGGGGGGGTGGTAGAGCGCTACGGCGTGGTCCCCGACCTGGTCGCTCTGGGGAAGGCCACCGGGGGCGGCACCCCCATCGGGGCGATCCTCGGCTCCGAGGAGATCATGGGCCTCATCGCCGAGCGCAAGGTGGCCCAGGTGGGGACGTTCAACGGCAATCCCCTGACTATGGCCGCCGCTGAGGCCTGCCTCACCCGGGTCCTCGACGAGGCGGCTTATGCCCGCCTCGACGTGGCGGGGGAGCGGATCCTGCGCAACTGCCAGGAGGTGTGCGACCGCTTCGGGCTGCCCGCCTACACCGTCGGGGTCGCCGGCAAGGGCTGCATCATGTTTGCGGACCAGCCGGTGGTGGACTACCGCTCCTACACCGAGCACTTCCGGGCCGACCTGAACTACCTGGCCTGGCTGTACCACATGAACCACGGCGTCTACATGACGCCGGGGGCCGACGAGCAGTGGACCCTCTCCATCGCCCACGCCGACGAGGAGCTCGATCACTACGCCGCCGTCTTTGAGGATTTCGCCCGCGAGGTGACCGCCGCAGGCTGACGGCGAAGCCTGCCGGGCTCAGTCGGTGAATCCCAGGCGCCGCAGCCCGGCCCGGGCGTCTTCGTCCTCGAGGAGGGCGAGCAGCGCCGCCACCGCCGGCCGGGAGCGGCGGGACCGGCGCACCGCCAGGTCGTAGCGCTCTTCCTGGACGAAGAGGAACCCGAGGCCGGCCGCGGCGGCGATGACGTCGATGGTCATCCCCCAGTCGGCCCGGCCTTGGGCCACCGCCGCCGCCACCGCGTGGTGAGTGCGGGGCTGGTTGTAGTAGCCCTCGGGCCGAGCGCCGCCGAGGAGACGGTCGAGCAGCACTCGGGTGCCGCTCCCGGGGTTGCGGTTCACCATCCGGCGCCCGCCGCGGCGCACGGCGGCCAGGAAGGCGTCGAGGTCGGGCACGTCGAAGTCGGGGTCGCCGCGGCGGAAGGCTACGCCCTGGCGCCGTCCGTAGCCCCGGACTAGATCGACCTCGGGGGGCAGGAAGGCCCGGTTGTACTCGCCGGTGGCCTCATCCAGAAGGTGGATGCCGGCGACGTCCCCTTCGCCGCGGGCCAGCGCGGCCAGCCCGGCGGTGGAGCCGACCGGGATGGACTTGACCGCCAGGCCGCGCCCGGCGAGCAGCCCGAGCAGGTGGTCCAGGCCCACGCAGTGGCTGCCCACCGCCACCAGGTCGGCCGGACGGACCCCGCGGTGGAGGAGGCGCACCGTCACCGGTTCACCCGCGGCGACGTACTCGGTAGCGGCGGGGATGCGCACGAAGCCGTCGGCCCGGGCCAGGGCGGTGACGCTGCCCGAGCCGGCGCCTAGGGGGTAGGCGGCGAGCCCGGCCGGGCCCTCCACCAGGTCCACCAGCACGTACTCGGTGCGGCCGGGCACCGAGGTGATGCGGAGGGGGGCCATCGCATCGACCTGCACCGCCGCTTCCTCCTCACCTCCGCCGAGGCGGCGGATGAGGGGGGCGACGAACTCGTGGAAGGTGAAGATGGCCGAGGTGGGGAACCCGGGCAGCACCACCACGGGGCGCCCGGCGACCACCGCCAGCAGCAGCGGCTTGCCCGGCTTCAGCGCCACCCCGTGGACCACCACGCCGGGCGACTCGGGGAGGCGGGCGGCCAGGCGGTGCACTACGGCGGCATTCAGGTCGCCTTCTCCTTTGGAGGTGCCCCCGGAGAGCAGCACTAGATCGGCCGCCTCCGCCCCGGTGAGCCGGGCCGCCAGGGCGGCCTCCAGGCGGCTCTCGTCGTCGGGGAGCACCCCGCCGGCCAGCGGCTCGCCGCCTAGTTCGGCGACGGCGTCGAGGAGGATGCGCTGGTTGGAGTCGTAGACCCGGCCCACCGCCAGGTCCCCCCCCGGGGCCACGATCTCGTCTCCCGTGGAGATCACCGCCACCCGGGGGCGGCGGAACACCGGTACCCGGTCCACTCCGATGGCCGCCAGGACGCCGGTCTCACGGGAGGTGAGGAGCCGGCGCCGCAGCAGCACCAGGTCGCCCCGGCCGATGTCCGAGCCGGCGAAGGTGACCTGGCTCCCCGGCGCCGCCGGGCGCTGCACCCGCACCCCGTCGCCCGCCGGGATGGTGTCCTCGACCATCACTACCGCGTCGGCCCCGCGCGGGATTACGCCGCCGGTGGCGATGGGCACCGCTTGCCCCGGGGCGACCTCGAAGCCCTCCGGAGGCGCCTGGCCGGCCGCCAGGGAGAGAGGGGCCGGAGTCAGGGCCACCGGGTGCAGCTCCTCGGCGCCGAAGGTGTCGGCGGCGCGCACTGCGAACCCGTCGACGTTGGCCCGGTCGAAGGCGGGGACGTCGACGGGGGAGAAGACGTCGGCCGCCAGCACCCGGCCGAGGGCCCGGTTGAGGGGAACCTCCTCCACCTGCGGCTCCAGGTGGGCGCAGGCGGCGGCGAAGCGGCGCCGCGCCTCGGCTTCGTCGACCACGTCGAGGAACTGGCGCTGTCTCATGCCTCTTCTCCAAGGGGACGGTAGAGATGGACCACGACCGGGTGGCCTTCCGGGAAGCCCTCGGAGCCCGGGGGCACGACCACGAAGCCGTCGGCGGCGGCCGCGGAGGAGAGCACCCCCGCCCCGCCCACGGCAATCGGTTCCACCCGCCGGGAGCGCACCCGCACCCGGGCGTAGTCGGTGCGGCCGATCTGAGAGGAGATGCGGCCGGCCAGCGGCAGGGTCACGGCGGGATACGGCCAGGCCGCCGGCCGGCCCCCCAGGGTACGGACCACCGGGCCGGCGAAGAAGTCGTAGGCCACCAGGCAGGACACGGGGTTGCCGGGAAGCAGGAGCACCCGAGCCTCGCCGATGCGGCCGACGCCCGTGGGGGAGGAGGGCCGCATCGCCACCCCGTGGATCAGGAGGTCCCCCAACTCGGCTACCAGCAGCGGCACCCGGTCCTCCCGGCCCACCGACACCGCCCCGGCGGTGACGACCACATCGGCCCCGGGCCGCGCCAGGGCGGCGCGCATCGCCTCCTCCTCGTCGGGCAGGTGGCACCACTCCTCGACCACGCCTCCGTCGCGCTCCACCAGGGCGGCGAGCATGGGCCCGTTGGCGTCGGTGATCCGGGTGCCCTCGGGCCGGGTGCCCGGGGGCAGCAGCTCGTTACCCGAGACGATCACCCGCACGCGGGGCCGGCGATGCACTGCCACCGTTGCCGCTCCCACGCTGGAGAGGAGCCCGACGTCCTGGGGGAGAAGGAGGCGGCCGGCGGGGATCACCTCCCGGCCGCGGCGCACGTCTTCCCCCACCCGGCCCACGTTGCGCCCCCCCGGTACGGCGGCGCGCGCCGCGACGGTGCCGGCAGCCTCCTCGGCATCCTCGGCCCGCAGCACCGCGTCGGCTCCCGGGGGCAGGGGGGCGCCGGTCATGATGCCCCAGGCCGTCCCGGGGGCCACCTCCCCGGCGGGGGCTCGTCCCGGCATCGACTCCCCGCCGAGCCGCAGGACGACCGGGTTGTACGCGGAGGCGCCGAAGGTGTCGGCGGCCCGCACCGCGTAGCCATCCATGGTGGCGCGGGCGAAGGAGGGCACATCCACGTCGCTGATCACTGCCATGGCGGTTACCCGTCCCGCAGCCGCGGCCAGCGGGACCTCTGCGGCGGGGAGGGGAGCGATGCCGTCGAGGGCGGCGGCGAGGGCTTCTTCGACGGTGGCCCGGTGCCGGAAACCGCGCATGCGCACGTCGTCGCCGGGCCCGGGAGTCTCCCGATCACTTGCCATGGGGCTGCCGAACATAGCAGCGCCCCGTCAGGTAGCGCCGGGCCGATGCCCCTCCCGGAAGCGGGCGTAGCGGCCTCCGGCGGCGAGCAGCTCGCGATGGGTACCGCGCTCGGCCACCCGGCCCCGGTCGAGCACCAGGATCTCGTCCATCTCCTCGAGCCCCTCGGCGCCGTGGGTGATCAGCAGCAGGCCGTGGTCCGTCGTGCCGGCTAGGAGGGCCGAGACGACGGCGGCGGCGGTCTCCGGGTCCAGGCCGGCGGTGGGCTCGTCGGCGATGAGCACGGGGAACCCGGCGAGCAGCGCCCGGGCCAGGGAGATACGGCGCCGCTCCCCACCCGACACCTCCACCCCACGGCGGCCCACCGGGGTGCCGAGGCCGAGGGGTAGAGCCTCCACCCAGCCGTCGAGGCGAGCGGCAGTCAGCGCCCGCCGTAGGTCGGCAGGGCTGGCCTCAGGGCGACCCAGGAGCAGGTTGTCGGCCAGGGTGCCCTCGACCAGGAAGGCCTCCTCGGCGGCGACGCCCACCACCCGGCGTACCGCTTCTCCCGGCAGGCGGCGGGCGTCGCTCCCGCCCACCAGATAGGTCCCGGCCTCCAGGTCCCGGAAACGGAGCAGGACCTGGGCCACGCTCGACTTGCCCGCCCCGCTCTCGCCGACCAGGGCCACGCGTCGTCCCGGCTGCAACCTCAGGTCTACCCCCGCCAGCGCCCAAGGGCCGTCGGGACGATGGCGCAGGTAGGCAGAATGCATTTCGAGGTGCGGGGTGAGAGCCCCACCCTCGGGCCGAGCCGGGTCGGGAGCGGGCTCGGGCCGCCGCTCCAGGTCGTCCAGGCGAGCGGCGGCGGCGGCGCCGTCCGGCAGGCGGAGCAGGCCGTGGGGGAGGGCGGCTATCGGCTCGAACGCGGACAAGGCCAGCAGGGCCAAGGCGCCCAGGAGGACCGGGTCCAGCGACCCGGCGGCGGCGGCGTCGAGGCCGACCCGGGCCACCAGCCACAGGCAGAGGCCGCTGCCCAAGGCGACCAGCCCGGAGCCGGCACCGTTCACCCAGGCGGCCCCGCGAGCCAGCCGGGAGAGGCGGGCGTCGGCAGCCTCAGCCGCCGCCAGCAGATCGGGGGTGCGGCCGTGGGCCGCCGCCTCGGCGGCTCCTTCGACGAGGTCCACGACGGCGGTGGCGAGGTCGGCGCGAGCGGCGGCCAGGCGCCCGCGACGGAAGCGGCCGGCGGCCGAGGCGGCCCCGCCGGCGACGGCGGCAGTCAGGGCGAGCCCGGCGGCCACGGCGTAGCCAGCTGCCGGAAGGAGTGCCCAGGCGACGGCACCGGCACCGAGCACGGTGATCCCGGTGATCACCGTCGGCAACAGGGCGCGCAGCAGGGCCTGCTCGATCTCCTCGAGGTCCTCGGTGAGGCGGGAGAGGAGATCGCCGGCTCGCTCCTCCTCGATCCCCCCCGGGCTGAGCCGCTCCACGGCGGCGAAGGCCCGGGTGCGGAGGCGGGCCACCAAGTGCAGGGCGGCATCGTGGCCGGAGAGGCGCTCCAGGTAGCGGAGTACCGCCCGGGAGATGCCGAAGAAGCGGACCCCGACGATAGCGACGGTCAGTTCCAGGATCCCCGGCTGCTCCGCGGCCCGCACGATGAGATAGGCCCCGGTTGCCATGAGGCCGACGCCGGCGGCCACGGTGCCGGCCCCAGCCAGCACCGCCGCCCCCAGGCGGGCTCGGGTACCGGCGAGGAGAGCGAGCAGGCCCCTCACCGCTTCCCCAGTTCGTCTGGGAGGAACCGGCCGGCGGCGAAACGGCACACCCGGTCGGCCCGCGCCGCCACCGCCTCGCGGTGGGCGACGACCACGATGGTGCACGAGCCGCGCCGCCGGTCGAGGCTGTCGAGCACCGCCATCTCGGTGATCGGGTCGAGGTGGGCGGTGGGCTCGTCCAGCAAGAGCAGGGGAGCCTGCCGGACGAACGCTCGGGCCAGGGCCACCCGGGCCCGCTCGCCGGCGGAGAGGCGGGCACCCCCTTCCCCGACCGGAGTGTCGAGCCCCTGGGGCAGGTCGGCGACGAACCCGGCGGCGGCCTGCTCCAGGGCCCGGGCCACGGCTCCATCGTCGGCCTCCGGGGCCCCGAAGCGGACGTTGTCGGCCACCGTTCCGTGGAAGAGTCGTGGGGCCTGGGGCATCCAGGCGACCAGGCGGCGCCACGAGGCGGGGTCCAGGCTCCGCAACGGCACCCCGTGCACCCGCACCTCCCCGGCGGTGATGGGCGTCAGGCCCAGGAGCACCGCCAGCAGGGTGCTCTTCCCCGAGCCGGAGGGCCCGGCCAGGGCGAGGTACTCGCCGTCGGCGATTCGGAGGGACACCCGGTCGAGGGCCGGGGCCGGCCTGCCGGGGAAGGCGACGACGAGGTCGTGCACCTCGATGGGGGCCGGCCGGGCCGGGGCCGGGGCGGTACCCGGCGGCGCCGGAGCAGCCGTCTCGAGAGCATCCAGGATGCCTGCGGCAGCCTCGATCCCTTCGGAGGCGGCGTGGAACTCGGCGGCCAGCCGGCGGGGCGGCAGGTACGCCTCGGGCGCCAGGATGAGCACGGTGAGGCCCGCCTGCAGCCCCAGGCCGCCGTCGAGGACCCGCAGTCCCACCGCCACCGCCACCACCGCCACCGAGATGGTGGCCGCCAGTTCCAGCACCAGGGCGGAGAGGAAGGCGATGCGCAAGGTCCCCATGGTCTCCCGCCGGTGGCGGTCGGCCAGGGCGGCGAAGACGGCGATCTGGTCGCGGCTGCGCCCGAACACCTTCAGGGTGGGCAGGGCCCGCACCGAGTCGAGGAAGGCGGCGCTCAGGTCGCTGAAGGCCTGCCAGCGGCGGGCGGTGCGCGCCCGGGTGGCCCGCCCTACCAGGCTCCCGAAGATGGGGATCAGCGGCAGCGTCACCAGCACGATCACGGCCGCCAGGGGATCGAGGGGGAACATCCAGCCGAGCACGAAGGCGGGCACCGCCAGGGCCAGTGCCATCTGCGGCAGGTAGCGGGCGAAGTAGGCGTCGAGGGCCTCGATGCCTCTTCCCGCCGCGGCGGCCAGAGCCCCGGCTCGCTCCCCGACGCCGCCCCGCTCCGCCACCCGCTGCAGCAGAGCGCGCCGCAGGGCCGACTTGACCCCGGCGGCGCTGTGGTGAGCGGCCACTTCGGTGGCCCAGGCGGCGAGGGCCGAGATCGCCGCGACGACGAGGAGGCCGACGAGCGGCCCGGCCAGGGTGGAGGTTCCCTCGCCGGCGAAGCCGCCGGCGATGACTTCGGCCAGGAGGACGGCCCGGGCGATGGCCAGCGCCGCCCCGGCCAGGCCCAGGGCCACGGCGAGGCCCAGGAAGGCCCCGGCGCCCCACCCCAGCCGGAACAGGCGCCGGTCTACGGGGCGGGGCGCAACAGCCGCTGGTGTCAGCCGGTCGGCGACAGCTGCTCCCGGGTAACCCGCTTGCGGAACACCCAGTAGGACCAGGCCTGGTAGGCGAGGACGATCGGCAGGAAGATCAGGGCCACCACGGTCATCACCCGCAGCGTGGTGGGGGTCGAAGCGGCGTTGTAGATGTCCAGGCTGTTGCCGGCCGCCGTGCTCGAAGGCATCACCCGCGGGTACAGGGTCATGAACAGCGTCAGGGTGGCGGTCACGATGGTCACCCCGGTGGCCACGAACGCCCAGCCGTCCCGCTTGGCCCGCAGCAAGGGGAACACCCCGGCGAGGGCGGCGGCGGCGACGGCGGCCACCGGGATCAAGGCGGCCATGGGGAAGCTGCCCCGGTTGCCCCCGGCGGCGTCTACCAGGGTCCAGGCCAGGAACCCGCCGGCAACGGCCACCGTGGGCAGGGCCAGGAGGGCACCGTAGCGGTGGGCGCGTTCGGCCACCGGCCCCGCCGCCTTGAGCCCCAGGAAGCTGGCCCCGTGCAGGATGAAGAGCAGCAGCGTGGTGAGGCCGCCCAGCAAGGCGTACGGGTTCAGCAGGTTCCAGAAGCCGCCGGCGTACTCTCCGGCGGCGTCGATGGGGACGCCGCGCACGATGTTGCCGAAGGCCACTCCCCACAGCAGCGCCGGCACGGCACTGCCGAAGAAGATCGCCCGGTCCCACCAGGCCCGCCACTGGGGGCGGCGGTCCTTGGCGCGGAACTCGAAAGCCACCCCCCGCAGGATGAGCGCCACCAGGATTAGGAACAGCGGCAGGTAGAAGCCGCTGAACAGGGTGGCGTACCACTCCGGGAAGGCGGCGAAGGTAGTGGCGCCGGCGACAATGAGCCACACCTCGTTCCCGTCCCACACCGGGCCGATGGTGCGGATGGCCACCCGGCGGTCCAGGTCGTCGCGGCCCACGAAGGGCAGCAGGATGCCTACGCCGAAGTCGAAGCCCTCCAGGAAGAAGTAACCCATCCAGAGGACCGCGATCAGCAGGAACCAGAGCGAGTTGAGGTCGGTCTCGATCATCGGGTCCTCCTAGTAGGCCAGGCCGGCCCCAACCTCGGCCGGGGTGGTCTCTTCACCGACGCCCGCGCGGGCGTACTTGGCCATCAGGTACACGTCGATCACCGCCAGCACGCCGTACAGCAAGGTGAAGCCGATCAGGGTGACGACCACTGGGGCTGTGCTCACGATCGGCGAAACTGAGTCCCGGGTGAGCAGCACGTTGTACACCGCCCAGGGCTGGCGCCCCATCTCGGTGACCACCCATCCGGTGATGTTGGCGATGAAGGGCAGCCCCAGGGAGAGCAGGGCGATCCGGTGGAACGACTTCACCTCGTGCAGACGCTTGCGGTACAGGAACCAGGTGCCCAGTCCCCCGAGGGCGATGAGGAAGAAGCCCACTCCCACCATCGCCCGGAAGGACCAGTAGACGACGCCGACGGGCGGGCGGTAGTCGCCGGGACCGAACTGCTCCTCGTATTCGGCCTGCAGGTCGTTGATGCCGCGCACCTCGCTGCTCCAGGAGTGGTCGGTGAGGATGCTGAGGAGGCGGGGGATGCGGATGTCGAACAGGTTCCGCCCCTCGTCCATGCTGGGGATGGCGACGATCGAGAAAGCGGCGGGCGCTTCCGTCTCCCAATGGGCCTCGACGGCGGCGTGCTTCATGGGCTGGCGGTCGGCCACCTCCTGGCCCTGGAAGTGGCCGGTGGTGGCCGAGCCGACGCCGGCGACCAGCACGAGGACCACCGCCAGCCCGGCGGAGAGGCGGAACACCGGGCTCTCGGGATGGCGCAGCAGGTGCCAGCCGCTCACCGCCAGCATGAGCACGGCGGCGGTGAGGATGGAAGCCAGGACGGTGTGCCCCAGGTGATGCCAGGCCATGGGGTTGCGCACCAGGTCGAGGAAGCTCTCCAGTTCCGCCCGCCCGGTCGCCGGGTTGATGCGATAGCCCACCGGGTTCTGCATCCAGGCGTTGGCCGCCAGGATCCAGAAGGCCGACACGATCGTGCCTACGGAGACCAGCCAGGCACAGGCGGCGTGGAGCCGGGGGGAGAGGCGGTCCCAGCCGAAGATCCAGAGGCCCAGGAAGGTGGACTCGAGGAAGAAGGCCACCAAGCCGTCGAGGGCCAGGGGGGCGCCGAAGATGTCGCCGACAAAACGGGAGTAGGACGACCAGTTCATGCCGAACTGGAACTCCTGCACCAGACCGGTCACCACCCCGACGGCAAAGTTGATGATGAAGAGCCTCCCCCAGAACTTGGTGGCCCGCAGGTACTTGGGGTCGCGGCGCCGCACCCACATCGTCTCCAGGATCGCCACCACCAGGGCCAGGCCGATGGTGAGCGGAACGAAGAGGAAGTGGTAGACCGTCGTGATCCCGAACTGCCATCGAGCCGCAATGAGGGCATCCATGTTCTCAGGCTCCCGTCGACGTCGCCGGGACGGTAGCGCGCCGGAAGGGCTGCCTGCACGCCGTTGGGGGAGGCTTGCGTCCCGAGCCGGTGAGGCGGCCTAGCGCACGATGGCCAGCACCTGGCCGGCCGATACCAGATCGCCCTCGCGCACCCGCAGGTCGATGATCTGGCCGGCGGTGGGAGCGCGGAGCTCGTTCTCCATCTTCATCGCCTCGAGCACGAAGAGAGGGGCCCCGGCCTCCACCGCCTCGCCGGCGCGCTGGTGCACTTTTACGATGGTGCCCTGCATCGGCGCGGTGACCAGGCCTTCGGGCTCGCTGAACTCGATGGAGGCGGGGGAGGGCCCGCGCCGCCGGGTCGGGGGGCGCCTCGGCCCCTCGGCGGCGGGAGCCTCCGGGGTGAAGAGCCGCACCTCGAAGCGCTTGCCGCCGACTTCGACGGTGAGGGTGCGGCCCGCCCCGGCAGGTTCCGGCACGGGATCCGGCTCGGGCTGGGCCAGGGCGCCCAGGTCCAGGCCGGCCTCCACGGTGCTGGTGTCGTGGGTGCCCTCGAAGAAGGCGGGCAGGTCCAGGACCAGGCGGTGGAAGGGCAGGGTGGTGGGCACTCCCGTGATGCGGAACTCTCCCAGCGCCCGGCGCGCCCGGGCGAGGGCCTCGGCGCGGTCGGCGCCCCACACCACCAGCTTGGCGATGAGGTTGTCGTAGTACTGGCTGATGCTGCTGCCCGCCTCGTAGCCGGAGTCCACCCTCACCCCGAAGCCGCCGGGCTCCCGGTACTCGAGGATGCGGCCGGGCGTGGGGCGGAAGCCGCGGCCGGGGTCTTCGGCGTTGATGCGGAACTCGATGGCGTGGCCGCGAGGGACGGCCTCGTCGATCGTCAGGTGCTCCCCATCGGCCAGCCGCAGTTGCTCCTTCACCAGGTCGATGCCGGTGACCGCCTCGGTCACGGTGTGCTCCACCTGGAGGCGGGTGTTCATCTCGAGGAAGTAGAAGTTGCCTTCGCGGTCCAGGAGGAACTCCACCGTGCCGGCGCTCTCGTAGTGGGCGGCCCGGGCCACCGCCACCGCTGCCTTGCCCAGTTCCCGCCGCCGGCGCGGCGAGAGGGCCGGCGAGGGAGCCTCCTCCACCAGTTTCTGGTGGCGGCGCTGCAGGGAGCAGTCCCGCTCACCCAGGAAGACGGCGTTGCCGTGGCGGTCGCAGAGCACCTGAGCCTCGATGTGGCGCGGACCCTCCAGGTAGCGCTCCACGTAGACCTCGGGGTTGGCGAAGTAGGCATCCGCCTCGCGCCGGGCGGCCTCGAAGGCGCGCTCCAGGTCGTCGGCGCGGCGCACCACCCGGAGGCCGCGGCCTCCGCCGCCGTGGGCCGCCTTGACCACGATGGGCAGCCCGTAGGCGTCGGCGACCGCTCGCAGGTCGGCCGCCTGCCGGACGGGCTCCAGCGTGCCGGGCACTCCGGGCACCCCGGCCGCCTCGGCGGCTCGCCGCGAAGCGATCTTGTCGCCCATGGTGGCGATGGCCTCGGCGGGCGGCCCCACCCAGGTCAGACCCGCTTCGCCCACCCTGCGGGCGAAGGCGGCATTCTCCGCGAGAAACCCGTAGCCGGGGTGGACCGCCTCGGCGCCGCTGCGGGCGGCCGCGTCGAGGATGGCGTCGGCATTCAAGTAGGACTCGGCGGCCGGGGCCGGGCCGATGCTCCACGCCTCGTCGGCCAGGCGCACGTGGAGGGCATCGCGGTCCAGTTCGGAGTAGACGGCGATGGCCCGCAGGCCCATCTCGCGCGCGGCGCGAATCACCCGGACGGCGATCTCCCCCCGGTTGGCGATGAGGACCGAGTCCACTTCCGTGTCTCCTAGAGCGGGATGTTGCCGTGCTTCTTGGCGGGCAGGATGCCTCGCTTGGCGCGCAGCATGGCCAAGGCCCGGATGAGGCGGGGCCGGGTCTCCTGCGGTTCGATGACCTCGTCGATCAGCCCCCGCTCCGCGGCCACGTATGGATTGGAGAACCGCTGTTCGTAGTCGGTCACCAGTTCTGCTCGGCGGGCCTCGGGATCGGCGGCCTCCTCCAGTTCGCGGCGGTAGATGACGTTCACCGCTCCCTGGGCGCCCATGACGGCGATCTCGGCGGTGGGCCAGGCGAAGGCCAGGTCGGCCCCGACGGATCGGGAGTTCATCACCACGTATGCCCCGCCGTAGGCCTTGCGGGTGATCACCGTGAGGCGGGGGACGGTGGCTTCGCAGTAGGCGTAGAGGAGCTTGGCGCCGTGGCGGATGATGCCGCCGTGCTCCTGGCTGAGCCCGGGCAGGAACCCGGGCACGTCGACGAAGGTCACCAGGGGGATGTTGAAGGCGTCGCAGAAACGGACGAAGCGGGCCGCCTTCACCGAGGCGTCGATGTCGAGAGTGCCGGCCAGCACGGCCGGGTTGTTGCCCACGATGCCCACGGTGTGGCCGTCGAGGCGGGCGAAGCCCACCACGATGTTGCGCGCCCAGTGCCGGTGCACCTGATAGAAGTCCCCGTCGTCTACCACCATCTCCACCAGAGCCGTCATGTCGTACGGCTGGTTGGGGGAGTCGGGCACGATGGTGTCCAGGGCGGGGTCGGCGCGGTCGGGGCGATCCTCCGGGGTGAACGAGGGGGGTGTCTCGAGGTAGTTCTGGGGGAGGAAGGAGAGCAGATAGCGCACTTCCTCCGCCGCTTGCACTTCATCGGCGGCGACGAAGTGAGTCACTCCCGATATCGACGCGTGGCTGTGGGCCCCTCCCAGGGTGGCGAAGTCCACATCCTGGCCGGTGACGGCCTTGATGACGTCGGGACCGGTGATGAACAAGTGGCTGGCCCCGTTCACCTGGAAGACGAAGTCGGTGATCGCCGGGGAGTAGACGGCCCCGCCGGCGCAGGGGCCCAGGATCACCGAGATCTGGGGGATCGCTCCGGAGGCTCGCACGTTGCGCCGGAAGATCTCTCCGTAGGCGTCGAGGGCGACGACCCCCTCCTGGATGCGCGCTCCTCCCGAGTCCTTCAACCCGATGAGGGGAGCCCCGTTCTCTAGGGCGAGGTCCATCACCTTGCAGATCTTCTCGCCCACCGCTTCACCCAGGCTGCCCCCGAAGACGGCGAAATCCTCGGCAAAGACGAACGTGGTGCGCCCGTCGACCGTGCCCCACCCGGTGACCACGGCGTCGCCGGCGGGCCGGCGGCGGTCGATGCCGAAGCCGTGGGCCCGGTGGCGCACCAGGCTGTCGATCTCCACAAAGGATCCCGGGTCGAGCAGGGCGACGAGGCGCTCCCGTGCCGACGTCCTCCCGGGTGCGGGGGCGCGCCGCTCCGCCTGCTGCGCCTCGCGGCGCAGCCTCCGCAGATGCTCGATGCGCTCCTCTGTGCCCACGCCGCTCCCGTTATCCTCGCCCGGCGCCGTCACTTGGACCCCGGCGCCCGTGATGACGGATACACCTTATGCGCTCCATTTGTTGGAGGAGACGGCCTCCACGCAGGATGAGGCTCGGAGGCGCTTTGCCGGCTTCCCCCTGCTGGTAGTGGCCGCCCGTCAGACCGCCGGGCGGGGGCGCCGGGGCCGGGCCTGGGAGACCGCTCCCCGAGCCCTGGCGGCGACGCTGGCGCTGCGGCTGGCCTGGCCCGAGGCGACTTGGCCCCGGCTCACCCTGGTGGCCGGCCTGGCGGCCTGCCGCGCCTTGGGGCCGGGGGTCGGCCTGGAGTGGCCCAACGACCTGGTGCAGGGGTCGCGCAAGATCGGCGGCTTGCTCACGGAGGCTGCGGGGGACGTGGTGGCGGTAGGCCTGGGGGTGAACCTGCACTGGCCGGCGCCCACCGTCGTCGGTGCCGGGGCCCTCTATGTCCGGGACCCGGGCGCGGAGGCGGCGGAGCGACTCGCGCAGGCGTGGGCGCGGGAACTGCTGCGGCGGGTGGCAGCGGGCCCGGAGGCGTGGGGCCGGGAGGAGTACGCCGGGTGCTGCGCCACGCTGGGCCGTGAGGTCATCTGGGAGCCGGGAGGGCGGGGCCGGGCGGCGGGGGTGGCAGCCGATGGGGGTCTCGAGGTGGAGACCGCCTCCGGGCACCGGGTCCTCCACGCCGGGGAGGTCCACACGGTGCGCTTCGTCTGAGGCCGATCTCAGGAGGCCGGGGTCGGTGTACCGGCGCAAGTCCGGCACCCTGGTATAACCATCCCCGATCCCCAAGGCATGAGCTACCCGGTCGCCCCTCCCTCCGCGCCTCCTCCCGGCCCGCCTCCCGGGCCTCCCGGCCTGCCACCCGAAGCGGCCCCGCCGTCGCGCCGCTGGCCCAAGCGCCTGCTGGTCACCTTCCTGATCGTCGCCAACGTCGGCATCTTCGGTGGTCTCGGGGCCCTGTGGTTCGCCGCCCGCCAGGTCACCGGTGCGGTGGCCACCCTGGACTCCTCGGAGCTCGGCCTGGCGCAATCCCCCGCCGGCCTCAGCGACCCCCGCACCTTCCTGCTGATCGGCAGCGACAGCCGCGAGGATCTCCCCGAGGATTGGGTGGGCTACGGCGACTACTGGGGGCAGCGATCCGATGTGATCATCCTGGTGCAGGTGCAGCCCTCGGAGGGGAGGCTGCAGATGCTCAGCATTCCCCGCGACACCAGGGTGACCATCAACGGCACCACCAACCGCATCAACGCCTTCTTCAACGAGGGGGCGGCGCAGATAGTCGACGCGGTCTCCCAGTTCACCCAGGTGCCCATCCACCACTACCTGGAGGTGGACTTTGCCGGTTTTGCCGGCATCGTGGACGCCGTCGGCGGCATCGAGATGAACTTCCCCTACCCGGCGCGCGACCGCAAGTCGAAGCTAGAGGTGTCGGCCGGCACCCAACTGCTCGACGGCCGCACCGCCCTGGCCCTTGCCCGCTCCCGCCATTACCAGGAGTTCCGCAACGGGCAGTGGGCCAACGTGGATGCCAGCGACATCGGCCGCACCCGCCGCCAGCAAGAGGTGCTCATGGCCCTGCTCACTCAGATCGACCGCCCCTCGTCGGTCGGGGGGTTCAAGGAACTGGTGAACAGCCTGGGCCGGTTCGTCACCGCCGACGACGCCCTCGGCGAGGACGAGATCATCCAGTTGGCTTGGGAGATGCGCTCCCTGAACTCGGAGGACTTCGACACTCTGACCTTGCCGGTGGACCCCCTGGAAGAAGGCGGCGTCTACTACATGGTGCTCGACGAGCCCGAAGCCGGCGAAGCCCTGGCCGCGTTCCGCGAGGGCCGGTCGCTGAGCGAGGCGGTAGTAGGCAAGGGCACCATCGAGGTGCAGAACGGCAATGGGATCGCCGGCTCTGCCGGGGCGGTGGCCGACATGCTGCTATCCGGGGGCTGGGAAGTGGTGGGGACCACCAACAGCGGCCGGGAGGACTACACCACCACCGTGGTGGTGGCCGGCGGGCGGCACCTCACCCAGGCCGAGGCGGTGGTGGCCTTCCTGGGGTACGGCCGGGTCCAGCAGGGCCCTGTGCCCCCGGGCATCGACATCCTGGTTATCGTCGGGGCCGATGCCCCCGGCACCTGAGCCTTCCCCCACCGCCGGCTCCCGCCGCCTCACGGTGCTCGGCGCCGGCTATGTGGGCCTGACGACCGCTGCGGGGTTCGCCTACATCGGCCATAGGGTGGCGGTGGGAGAGGCGGATCCGGGCCGGCTGGCCGCGCTGGCGGCCGGAGAGGTGCCCCTGGCCGAACCGGGCCTGGCCGAACTGGTGGCCGCCGGGATGGCGGCGGGGCGGCTCAGCTTCCACGGCGACAACGCCGCCGCGGCGAAGGGCGCCGAGGCCGTGTTCCTCGCCGTGCCGACTCCCGAAGGGGAGGGTGGGGAAGTGGACCTCTCTTTTGTGAAGTCGGCCCTGCGGTCGGTCGCCGCCGCAGTGCGACCGCCGACTCCCGTCGTGATCAAGTCGTCGGTGCCTCCGGGCACGGCGGCCCGCCTCGCTCGAGAGCTGCGCGACCTGGGGTGCGCCGCGCCGCTGGTGGTGAACCCTGAGTTCCTGCAGGAGGGACGGGCGGTGCAGGATGTCCTCCATCCCTACCGGGTGGTGGTGGGCTCCGACGACCCGCAGGCGGCTGCCATGGTGGCCCAGTTGCATGCTACCTTCGGGGCGCCGACCGTGGTCACCGGGGCGGCTTCCGCCGAACTAGCCAAGTATGCCTCGAACGCCTATCTGGCCACCCGGCTCACCTTCGTCAACGCCATGGCTCATGTGGCCGAGGCGGTCGGTGCCGATGTGGGCGACGTCATGGCAGCCCTGGCCTTGGACCCCCGTATCGGGCCCCACTACTTGCAGCCGGGTCCCGGCTACGGGGGTTCCTGCTTCCCGAAGGACGTGCGCGCCCTGGTTGCCGCCGCCGCCGCCCACGGGCACGACCTCAAGTTGCTCCGCTCGGTAGTCGAAACCAACGACGACCAGCTCGACCGGGTGGTGGACAAAGTGCGCGCCGCCGCCGGGGGTCTCGACGGGAAGGTCGTAGGGCTGCTCGGCCTGGCCTTCAAGGGAGGCACGGCCGACACCCGCAGTTCGCCGGCGGTCTCCCTGGCGGAGCGCCTGGTAGCCGCCGGGGCCCGGGTGCAGGCCTACGACCCGGCGGCCCGGGTCGCCCTGCCCGGTGTCGAGCAGGTGCCCACTGCCGTGGCCGCCGCGGCGGGGGCCGACGTGCTGCTGGTGGCCACCGAGTGGGAGGAGTTCACCTTCCTCGACCCGGCGGCGCTGGCGGCGGTGATGCGAGGGCGGGTGGTGGTCGATGCCCGCAACTTGCTCGATCGGGACCGGGTGGCGGCAGCGGGGCTGGATTACCGAGGCCTGGGGCGCTGACCCCGGGGAGGTGTGGAGATGAGTCGCAAGGCGATGGTCACCGGCGGCGCCGGCTTCATCGGCAGCCACCTTGTCGACCTGCTGGTCGATCAGGGCTGGGAGTTGCTGGTGGTCGACGACCTGTCGTCGGGGCGCCTGGAGTACATCGCCTCCGCCCGTCGCCGGGGGAAGGTGGGGGTGCTGGTCGAGGACATCCGAGCCCCGGAGCTATCCGCCGCGGCGGCGCGCTTCGACCCGGAGGTGGTCTTCCACCTGGCCGCCCAGTCCAAGGTGCGGCCTTCGGTAGAGGACCCGCTCAAGGATGCCTCCATCAACGTGCTGGGAACGGTGAACGTGCTCCAGGCGGCGGTCCGGTCCGGCGCCCGGCGGGTGGTGTTCGCCTCCTCAGGCGGGGCCATCTACGGCGGCGGGGCCCGGCTCCCCGCCACCGAGCGCACCGCCAAGCGGCCCGAATCGCCGTACGGGATCACCAAGAAGATCGTCGAGGACTACTTCCGCTGGTTCAAGGAGACCTACGGCCTCGACTACGTGCTCCTGGCCATGGCCAACATCTACGGCCCTCGGCAGGATCCCGGCCTCGAGGGCGGGGTGACCGCCATCTTCGCCAAGGCGATGCTCGAAGGGCGTCGGCCCACCATCTTCGGCGACGGCACCCAGACCCGCGACTACGTCTTCGTGGAGGACACGGCGGACGCCTATCTACGGGCTGCCGATCGGGGCCGCGGGGTGCTGCTCAACATCGGCAGCGGCCGGGAGACCTCGGTGCTGCAGTTGTACGAGATGCTGGCCCGCATCACCGGCTTCCCCTACCGGCCCGAGTTCACCGCCCCCAAGCCCGGGGACATCGGCCGTTCGGTGGTAGATCCCGGGCGGGCCAAGAAGGTCCTGGGCTGGCAGGCCTGGACCCCTCTGGAAGAGGGCCTGCGCCGCACCGTCGAGTGGTACCGGGGAGGCGCCCGGGGCTGAGGTCGGGGCGGCTTGTCGCGGGGCACGGCCATCATTGGCTCATGCCGTACACCCTGATTCCCGACTTGCCCACCCGTGCCGAGGTGCCCGAGAACGGCACCCTGAGCCGTGTCCTGCACGCCGACGACCGGGTGCGCCTGGTGCTCTTCGCCTTCGATGCCGGCCAGGAGCTCACCGAGCACACCGCCGGCGTCCCCGCGCTGCTGCAAGTGGTTTCGGGTCGCTTCCGGGTGACCGCCGGCGGCGACTCGTTCGAGATGGGGCCGGAGGGGTGGCTGCACCTGGACGCCCACGAGCCGCATTCGGTGCTGGCCCTGGAGCCGTCGCGCCTGCTGCTCACGATGCTGCGGGGGTAGAGCGGGATGGGTGAGGGTGGCGCGCCCTGGGCGAAGGTGTTCTTGTCTGACTGCCGATGTGGTGCTCGGGTTTCGTGTCGTAGCTGGGTGGTACATAGGTCTCATGTGCACCGAGGCGGATTGCGCTTGCGAGGTGCTGGCGGAGAGGCCGGAGGGTCGGTCGCCGGCGGGTCTGGGTGAGGGTCTGTGCCGGCTGGCCCGGCTGCGGGCCCGCACCGACGCCTCCTACGCCGTCTGGATCGCCGAGGCGCAACGGACCGATGCCGCCCGCCGGCTGGGGTTCAGCTCGACCTGCGAGTGGC
>JAFGCH010000039.1 GCA_016932695.1 Acidimicrobiia bacterium
CGAAATCCACCGCGCGCAGGCGCCGGGGGCCGCGCAGCGTGATCCGCCCCTCGCCGATGGCTACCTCGCAACCGGCCTCCTCCAGCTTGCGCAACTCCATCCGCAGGTGCTGGGGCAGGCACTGCTCCACGGTGACCTCACCACCGGTGATGGCGGCGGCCATCAAGTAAGTGCCCGCTTCCAAGCGATCGGGCACCGCCCGATGCTCCGCCGGGGCCAGCTCGCTCACCCCCTCGATCTCGATGGTCGAGGTCCCGGCCCCCTCCACCCGGGCGCCCATCTTGACGAGCAAGCCGGCCAGATCCTCGATCTCGGGCTCGCGAGCGGCGTTGCCGATGACGGTGCGGCCTCGGGCCATGACCCCGGCGAGCAGCAGGTTCTCGGTGGCCCCCACGCTGGGAAACTCCAGGTAGACCTCGGCACCGTGCAGCCCCTCCGGCGCCGCGGCGTGCAGCACCCCGTGGGAGAGGCGGAACCGAGTCCCCATATGCTCGAAACCGTCGATGTGCATGTCGATGGGCCGCGAGCCGAAGTCGTCCCCCCCGGGCAAGGCCACTCGGGCTTCGCCGCAGCGCGCCAGCAGCGCGCCGAGTACCAGGATGGAGGCGCGCATCTGCCGTACTAGGTGGATGGGAGCCTCGGGGACCAGGTCTTGCGGAACCTCGATGTCGAGAGTATTGCCCTCTGCCCGGGTGGTAGCCCCCACGTGGGCCAGCACCCGGCGCATGATCTCCACGTCGAGGATGCCCGGGACGTTGGAGAGGCGGTGGTGGCCGGGAGCCAGCAGCGAGGCCACCAGGTGCTTCAGCACGGCGTTCTTGGCGCCCCGCACGGCCACGGTCCCGGCGAGGGGACGCCCGCCGGCAATCACCAGGTGCTCCACAGCCCCGGATTCTATGGCCGCCCCTCTGCCACCGCCCTCGGGAGCCCCTTGCCGGGGCGCTAGCCTGGCCGTATGCACGTCGTCTTCGGGGCCGATCACGCCGGCTACCCGCTGAAAGAGACTCTCATCCAGGCCGTCGCCGCCGCCGGCTACTCGGTCGAGGACCTGGGGACCTACTCCGCCGACCCCGTGGACTATCCCGACTTCGCTGCCGCCGTAGCCCGCGAGGTGGCCGCCGGCCGGGCCGACCGAGGCGTCGTGGTCTGCGGCTCGGGAGCCGGGGCGGCCATCGCCGCCAACAAGCTGCGCGGGGTGCGAGCGGCGGTGGCGCACGACACCTACACCGCCCACCAGATGGTGGAGCACGACGACGCCAACGTCATCGCCCTGGGCAGCCGGGTGGTGGGCACCGCCCTGGCCGAGGAGGTCGTGCTGGCCTACCTGGGCGCCCGCTTCACCGGCGAGGAGCGGCATCGCCGCCGCCTGGCCAAGATCATCGCCCTCGAAGAGGGGTAGGTTCCCGGGGAGGCTCCAGGTCTCCCGATACCATGCCGATGTCCTGCGCACTCCCTGATGTCCTCCCGTTACACCAACCGTGAGCTCTCCCTCCTGGACTTCCAGGAGCGGGTGCTGGCCGTCGCCGAGAACCCCAGCGTTCCCCTTCTGGAGAGGGTGAAGTTCGTCGCCATCGTCGCCTCCAACCTCGACGAGTTCTTCCAGGTGCGCGTGGCCGGCCTGCGGGAGCAGGTGGCCGCCGGGGTCAGCGAGGTCACCGGGGCCGCCGGCCCTTCCGCTCTGTTGGCCTCCATTCGGCGCCGCTGCCTCGCCCTGGCCTGTCGAACAGAACGGCTGGTGGCAGAACAGCTCACCCCCGGCCTGGCCGAACACGGCATCTACCTCGCCGCGTGGGAGGACCTCGACGAGGAGGAGCGGGACGCCACCTACCAGGTGTTCGAGCGCGACATCTACCCCATGCTCACCCCTCTGGGCTTCGACCCGGCCCACCCGTTCCCCTTCATCTCGAACCTCTCGATGAACCTGGCAGTGATCCTCCACGACCCCGTCGCCGACGAGAGCCGCTTTGCCCGGGTGAAGGTGCCCCCACTGCTCCCCCGCTTCCTGGCGGTGGGGGCCCAGAGCAGGCTGGTCCCCACTGAGCAGGTGATCGCCGCCCACCTGCCCACACTCTTCCCCGGCATGGACATCGTGAGCCATCACGCCTTCCGGGTGACGCGCAGCGCCGAGCAGGAAGTCGCCGAGGCCGAGGCCTACGACCTGCTCGAGGCCATGAGGGAGATGCTTCACACCCGGCACCGTTTCTCCCGCGTCGTGCGTCTCGAGATCCAGGCGGGAATGCCCGCGGAAGTCCTCGACCTCCTCACCGGGCAGCTGGGTCTCGACGAGTCCGGCGTGTACGAGGCCAAGGGCTTGCTGGCGCTGGCGGGCCTCTTCGCCCTCCACACCCTCGACCGGCCCGAGCTGAAGGACCCCCAGTTCTCCCCCACCACCCAGCCGGCGCTGGCCGACCCCGAGGCCGGCTCGATCTTCGAGCGGATCCGGCGCCGCGATCTGCTGGTGCACCTGCCCTACGAGTCGTTCGGCACCTCGGTGGGCGCCTTCATCGCCGAGGCCTCGGTTGACCCCGACGTGGTGGCCATCAAGCAGACCCTGTACCGCACCTGGTCCCCCGAGGACCCCGCAGCAGGCGGGGAGGCCTCAGTGGTGCAGTCGCTGATGCGTGCCGGGCGCGAGGGGAAGCAGGTGGCCGTACTGGTGGAGCTGAAAGCCCGCTTCGACGAGGAGGCCAACATCACCTGGGCCCGGCTGCTCGAAGAGGCCGGGGTCCACGTGGTCTACGGGGTGGCCGGGCTCAAGACCCACGCCAAGATCGCCCTGGTGGTGCGGCGCGAAGGGGGCCGCCTGGTGCGCTACAGCCACATCGGCACGGGCAACTACAACCCGTACACCGCCCGCCTCTACGACGACCTGGGCCTCCTCACCGCCGACGAGGACATCGGGGCCGATCTCAGCGAGCTCTTCAACGTGCTGACCGGCTACAGCGGTCGGCAGCACTATCGGCGTCTGCTGGTAGCTCCCACCCACCTGCGCCGCCAGGTGATCGACCTCATCCGCTCCCAGGCGAACCCGGGGGGGCGAATCGTGCTGAAGCTGAACCACCTGGTCGACAGCGAGATCGTGGACGAGCTGTACGCCGCCGCCGCCGCCGGGGCCGACATCGATCTGATCGTGCGCGGCCAATGCTGCCTGCGCCCCGGAGTGGACGGCTTGGCGGAGCGTGTCCGGGTGCGTTCCCTCGTGGGCAAGTACCTGGAGCACTCCCGGATCATGCGCTTCGGCGAAGGGCCGGAGGCGGCCTACTTCATCGGATCGGCGGACATGATGCCCCGCAACCTGAACCGCCGGGTCGAGGTGATGACCCCCATCACCGACTCCTCTCTGTGCTTGCGCCTCGAGGAGGTCCTCCGCGTCTGCCTGGCCGACGACACCCTTGCCTGGGGATTGGAGCCCGATGGCACCTGGGCCAAGGTGCCGACCAACCGCGGAGTGAACACCCACCGGCGCTTGGAGGCACTGGCCGTCGAGCGCGCTCGCGGCACCGGCCCCGACCCAGTCCGGGCGGCCGCTCCCACCGGAGTGGTGCTGGCGGCCGGGGGCCTGATCACCCGCCGCACCGGCAACGGCAAACCGGAGATACTCGTGGTGCACCGGCCCCGCTACGACGACTGGTCGTTCCCCAAGGGAAAGGCGGGGGACGGGGAGGGCCCCCAGGAAGCCGCCCGGCGCGAAGTGCTCGAGGAAACGGGCTACGAATGCACTGTGGGCCCCGAGATCGCCACCCTGGACTACCCCGATCGCCTCGGCAACCGCAAGATGGTGCGCTACTGGGCGATGACGGTGGGCGCCGGTGAGTTCGCCCCCAACAACGAGGTCGACGAGGTCCGCTGGCTCCCGCCCGAAGGCGCCCTGCACCTGCTCACCTACGACCGCGATCGAGCCTTGCTCCGCTCCTACCTGACCAAGCGGAACCGCAAGGCGCGGCGGTAACCCGAGCGGCTCCCGGCCGGAGTCTGCCGGCAAGGAGAGCCCGGGCAGAAACCCGTCGCCCTCACCTGCCATGCATGGCGCGGGCCGGGCCCCTCAGCCATTCGAGCGCCCGTCCCGCCAGGAGATCGAGCCCGGCTTCCCCCCGGGCATCGGGAACCGCCCTCACCCCGAAGGAGTGATCGGCGCCATCGACGACCACCAGTTCCGCCCGGGGCAGGCGGGCTACCAACGGACCGAGCAGGGCGAGTGGGGCGAGGCGATCGCGTGAACCCCTGACGAAGAGCATCGGCACGCGGATGGCCTCCAGGTGCGTCGTATCCCGTGCCGCCGTCTTCCCCACGGGGACCAGGGGATAGCCAAAGCACAACACGCCGGAACATGGCTCACCTTGCGCGGCCAGGTGCGACGCCACCCGGCCGCCCATCGACTTGCCCGCCAACGCCACTTCGGGGGCCGCGGCGCGCAACAGGCCGGCAGCGGCGCGGTGGCATTCGAGCAGCACCTCCAGGCGATCGGGAGCCCGTCGCCCGACGGCGGCGTAGGGGTAGTCGAAGGTCATCACGAGATGGCCGGCGGCCGCCAGGCGATGGCGCAACCCGGTGAGGAAGGGATGCCCCTGGCCGGCTCCGGCTCCCGAGGCCAGCAAGATGGCGGGGAGCGCCGACTCTGCCGGGCCCTCCAGCAGGGCGGGGACGCCATGCCCCGGGCGCCACTCCACTACAGCGGGCCGGATCGGCCGCGAGGCCGGGTTGGGCACGGGGGGCGAACCAGTCACGTCGACCGACCCTACCTCGCGAGGTGGCTCCGGCGGCGTCCTACTCTGACGGCCTCATGCGCCTGCGGGTGTTCTCCGATGCCGCCAACCTGGCCGACGCCGCCGCCGAAGAACTGGCCGCCTGGTCCCGCCACGACCTCGCCTACCCCACCATCGGCTTGGCGGGCGGGAACACCCCGCGCCTGGCATACGACCGCTTGCGGCGCCTGCGCTTGCCCTGGGATCGGGTCCACGCCTGGGTGACCGACGAGCGAGCCGTGCCCCTCGACCACCCGGAGAGCAACTCGGGCATGATTCGCCAGACCTTGTTCGACCATGTGCCGGGCAGTTTCCACCCCGTCTCCTGGTCCGAGGACGCCGCGGCCGCCGCCGCCGCCTACGAGAACGAACTGACCCGCTTCCTCCCTGCCGGGCCCGGGGGGATGCAGCCGGGCCTGGTCGTGCTGGGCGTGGGGGAGGACGGTCACACCGCCTCCCTCTTCCCCGAGACGGCGGCGCTGGAAGAGACCCGCCGCGGCTTCGTGGCCAACTGGGTGCCGCACCTGGCGGCCTGGCGGCTGACGGCCACCCTGCCTCTGCTGATCGCCGCCCGACGGGTGGTGTTCCTGGTCTCGGGACGGCACAAGGCCGACATCGTCGCCGAAGTCTTGGAGGGAGATACCGACCTCCCGGCGGCGATCGTCAGCCGGGAGACGCGCGACCCGGCATGGCTGCTCGACCGGGACGCGGCCGCCGGCCTGGGCGCCGCCTGAGCCAGGTTCAACCGGCGCGGCCCAGCAGCAAGTCGAGCAGCAGGCGCCCCAGCCCGGTGGCCTGCAGCGACGAAGCCCGGACCAGGACCTCCTGCTGCACCGCCCCGATGTCGCAGCCGAACTCGTCGGCGCGGCGATCCAACTCCTCCCCCCGGGCCTCGAGTTCCAGGAGGGCCGGCGGCCACAGGGTGCGATCCTCCAGTTGCTCCGCCGTCACCCCCTGCAGTTCCTCCACCACCTCCGCCAGGTACTCGTAGGCATCCGCAGCCAGGCGGCGGCAGTCTTCGCCCGGGTCGGTGGTGGGGGTGGTGACGATGGGCAGCACCGTCGTGGTGGTCGTCGTGAGAAGCGTCGTGGTAGCCCCGCCGCTGTTGCAGGCGGCGAGAAGGACCAGTAGGAAGGCGGGTGCCAGACGCTTCACGGCCGCCGAGGATACCGGGAGACGGCCAAGGTGCAGAAGGGGGCGGGGCGCTTGCCTTCGGGGGCGATGACGTCAGCCTGGGGTGGGCTTCGCTGATCTCATTTGACTGCGGTGTGGTGCCGGGGTTTCGTGTCGTAGCTGGGTGGTACATAGGTCTCATGTGCACCGAGGCGGATTGCGCCTGTGAGGTGCTGGCGGAGAGGCCGGAGGGCCGTTCGCCGGAGGGTCTGGGTGAAGGTTTGCGCCGGCTGGCCCGGCTGCGGGCCCGCGCCGACGCCTCCTACGCCGTCTGGATCGCCGAGGCGCAACGGACCGATGCCGCCCGCCGGCTGGGGTTCAGCTCGACCTGCGAGTGGC
>JAFGCH010000040.1 GCA_016932695.1 Acidimicrobiia bacterium
CGGCAGGCCACCCTTCCTCCGAGAGCGTCCACATCCGACCCGGCGGCAGGCGACCTGACTCGTCCCACTTCGGGGCTTCACAGTTGCGGGAACAGCGCCGGAGTCGAACCGGACTTCGCTCTTGCGTCCCTCGCTCGGGAGCCGCCGAGTCACCCGGCCGCAAGCCGGGCAGTTTCATGGTAGCCCGGCCGCCGGCGGCGCGTCCCGCCCTTCCCAGGCCGTTCCCGCGACCGCCCGCGACCCGGCGGCGCCCCCCTACCTACACTGCCTCCATGCCCTCACCGATGCGCCGCGTCCTGGTAGCCGTCGCGTTGGTCGCCGCCGCCGTGGCCGCGGCGCGCCTCACCCGTCGCCGCCCGGCCCCCGCCTGCGGCGCCTGGCAGCCGCTCGAGGGCTGAGCCCGGTGCGGCTCGCCATCCACCCCACCCGCGACGTCGGCCATCGCGCCGGGCGCATCCTGGCGGCCGAGGCGGCGCTCGAAGCCCTGGGCATCTACGGGCACCGAGGACCGGGCACCGAGGACCGCCGCGTCACCGCCATCTCCGGCCTGGAAGGTTTCACCGTCCTGGCGTCCGACGACCTCACCGCTCCCCTCGACCTAGCGGCCATCGCCGCCGAGGACGGCCTCTCCTGCGTGCTCGCCGCCGACGTGGCCCCGCCGCCCGATCTGGCGGCCCGATTCGCCGCCCGGGGGCGCTGCCTGCTGGTAGCCGCCTCTCTGCCCGGTCTTGCCGAGGCCCTGGCGTCCCGTCTCCCCCTTCTCCCCGGGGATGGGGCCCTGCTGCTCGCCTGGACGAGCGAAGGGAAGCCCGGTCCCCGGCAGGTGGCCGTGCCCTTCCCGGATCCGGTGGGGGCGTGCTGGGGCCGCCGCCTCCCGCCCCGGCCCGGTGACCCGCCATCTTCGACCCGAGTAGAGGTGCCCCTGCCCGGGCCCTGGGCCGGCGCCCTGGCTCGGGCCACCACCGGTCGCCGCCGTCACCGCCGCCAGCATCTGGTGGCCGTTGCCGACGACCGCCGCCACCTGGAGGCCATCGCCCTGGCGGCGGGAGCCCTGCTGCTGGCCCGCGGGGAGACGCCTCCGGGCACCTGCCGTACCGCCGATCTGGCCGAGGCCTACCTGGCGGAGTGCCTGGGGGTTGGCCTGGAAGTGGCCACGCTGCGGGGACGCTCCTGAGGACGAGCGGCCGCGGCCGTCAGGTGCCGGTCTGCCGGTTAGCTTCGTCGGTAACGGCGCGACCGGCGCGCCCACCCGGAGGAGCCTCGGGGACCCGGGTAGCCTCGCCGTCGCCCGGCGAGCCCGGGGCGCCCAGCGGCGCCACCTTGGGCAGGGGACGGACCCCCCGGCCCCCAGCCTCCTCCTTGGGGGCCACCGTCACCGGGAGCTTGACCCGACGCGCCGCCGGCACCGCCCCGGTGGTCTCCTCGAGAACCACGAACTCCACCCCGCCCACCAGGTCCGAGATCAGGTTGTAGACGACCGCTCCCAGGGTGAACAACCCGGTCATGAGGATGGTGCCGACGATGGCCAGCAGCACCGCGATGCGGAAGTAGACCGCTCCGTCGAAGGTGATGCCGTTCTCGATGCCGATGGTGAGGGCCAGTTCGTTGATGCGGTCGGGGATGCCGGCGTTCACGAAGACCGACCAGAACACGACCAGGCCCAGCACCGTCACCAACGCCATCACGGCGTTGAAGACGAGGGACACCTTGAGGACCGTCCAGGGGTCGATCTTGCGGATGACCCGCCGGACTCGCTGCACCGGCATGAGCCCCTGGCTGTTCGGCGACGTCGCGCAGTGTACCGGTGGTCCCCGGACAGCAGTAGCTTTGGCCGCCGGCCTGCCGCGGGCGCGGCGCCGGCTTCTCAGCCCTCGGCGGCCTCGTCGAGCGGCACCAGGCCGAAAGCGGTGACCTGCGCCCCCGCGGAGAGGTTCATGACCTTGACCCCGCTCGCGTCGCGCTTCTGGCGGCTGATGGTGTCGGCGGCCATGCGGATCACCACTCCGTCGGAGGAGGTCACGAAGATCTCCGACCCGGCCGACACCCCCCGGGCGGCCACCAGGGTCCCCCGCACCCGGGTGGGCTTGATGGCCTTGACGCCGTAGCCGCCGCGCTTCTGGCGAGGGAACTCGCTCACCTTGATGCGCTTGCCGTACCCGCCCGAGGTGAGCAGCAGCACCGTATCGCCGTCGGCGTCGCAGGCTGCCGAGACCACGCCATCCTCGGGGCGCAAGCGGATGCCGCGCACCCCGGTGGTGTCGCGCCCCATGGCCCGCAACTCCTCCTCGGCGAAGCGGATGCCGGAACCGGCGCTGGTGAAGAGCAGCACGTCGCTCTTGCCCGACGTGGTGAGCACCTCCACCACCTCGTCGCCCTCGTTCAGTCGCACCGCAATGAGTACCTGGTGGCGCGACTCGTAATCGGACAGTCGGGTCTTCTTGACCACGCCCTGGCGGGTGACGATCACCAAGAACCGGGAGGCGTCGTAGCTGCGAGTGTCCACCACCGCCTCCACCCTCTCGTCGGGCGCCATAGGGAGCACCGACTGCACCAGCACCCCCTTGGCGGTGCGCTCCTTGCGGGGGATCTCGTGGGCCTTGACCCGGTAGACCTTCCCCCGGTTGGTGAAGAACAACAGGTAGGCGTGGGCGGTGGTGTGCACCAGGTGGGTGATGACGTCGTCCTCGTGCACCTGGGCGCCCTTCACTCCCCTGCCGCCGCGGCCCTGGCGGCGGTAGGCGGTGGCGTTCACCGCCTTCACGTAGCCGGCGCCGGTCACGGTGACCACCACCTCCTCGTCGGCGATGAGATCCTCGATGGTCAGGTCGCCGTCGTCCTCGGCCACGATGCGCGTGCGCCGCTCGTCGCCGTACTTCTGGCGCAGCGCGGTGAGCTCTTCCCCGATCAGCGCCCGCCGCTGCGCCGGGCTGGCCAGGAGAGCCTTGAGGTGCTTGATCAGCCTGGCGAGTTCCGCGGCTTCCTCGCGCAGCTTGCCCGTCTCCAGCGCGGTGAGGCGACGCAAGGGCATGTCGAGGATGTGGGTGGCTTGGATCTCGCTGAGCTCGAAGCGCTCCATGAGGGAGCGGCGCGCCGTGTCGGTGTCGGCGGAGGAACGAATGATCGCCACCACCTCGTCGATGTTGTCGAGAGCGATGAGCAAGCCGGCCACGATGTGCGCCCGCGCCTCGGCCTTGGCGAGGCGGAAGCGGGTGCGGCGCTCCACCACCTCCATCTGGTGGTCCAGGTAGTGCCGAATGACTTGCTCGAGGTTCAGGGTGCGGGGGACCCCGTCGACCAGGGCCACCATGTTCACGCCGAAGGACTCCTGCAGCTGGGTGTTCTTGTACAGCTGGTTGAGCACCACCTGGGGGACGGCATCGCGCTTCAACTCGATGACCAGCCGGGTCCCGGTGCGGTCGGACTCGTCGCGCAGGTCGGCGATGCCCGATAGCTTGCGCTCGCGCACCAGGTCGGCGATCTTCTCCATGATCCGGTCGCGAGAGACCTGGTAGGGGATGGCGGTCACCACGATGGCGGTGCGCCCCTTGCGCACCTCCTCGACGGTGGCCTCGGCCCGCATCTTGACCGAGCCTCGGCCGGTGAGCAGGGCTTCGCGCACGCCACGGCTGCCCACGATGAGCGCCGCGGTGGGGAAGTCGGGCCCCTTGACGAAGCGCAGCAGATCCTCGGCGGTGGCCTCGGGGTGCTCCACCTTGTAGATGGCGGCGTCGATGACCTCGCCGAGGTTGTGCGGTGGGATGTTGGTGGCCATGCCCACCGCGATGCCCGTGGAGCCGTTGACCAGCAGGTTGGGGAAACGTGCCGGCAGCACCACCGGCTCCTGCCGCTCCCCCGAGTAGTTGTCCACGAAGCCCACGGTGTCCTCGTCGATGCCCTCGAGGAGGTGCATGGCCAGCGACTCGAGACGGCACTCGGTGTAGCGCATGGCCGCCGGCGGGTCGTCGACCGTGCCGAAGTTCCCCTGGGGTTCGATGAGGCCGTAGCGGATGGCGAAGTCCTGGCCCATGCGCACCAGGGCGTCGTAGATGGCGTCGTTGGAATGGGGGTGGAACCAGCCCATGACGTCGCCGACCACCCGGGCGCTCTTGCGGAAGGGGGTGCCCGGCCGGATGCCGGCGTCGTACATGGAGTAGAGGATGCGGCGGTGCACCGGCTTGAGGCCGTCGCGCACGTCGGGCAGCGCCCGGCTGACGATGACCGACATGGCGTACTCGAGGAACGAGGTGCGTACCTCGCTCTCGATGTCGATGAGGCGGACGTGCTCGGAGTCGGTGTCGGTGATGGTCATGAGATCAGATGTCCAAGAAGCGGACGTCGCGAGCGTTCTGCTGGATGAAGGTGCGCCGGGCCTCGACGTCGTCTCCCATGAGAGTGGTGAACACGTCGTCGGCGATGGCCTCGTCGTCGAGGCCTACCCGCAGCAGCACCCGGGCATCGGGATCCATGGTGGTCTCCCATAGCTGCCCGGCGTTCATCTCGCCCAGACCCTTGTACCGCTGGATGACCGGCCGCCGCCCGTCCAAGCCGGCGCGAATCTCCTCGAGTTGGCGGTCGGAGTAGGCATACACCGAATCCTTTCCCGCCTTCACCTGGTAGAGCGGCGGCTGGGCGATGTACACGTACCCCGCCTCGATGAGCTCACGCATGTGGCGGAAGAAGAAGGTGAGCAGCAGGGTGCGGATGTGAGCCCCGTCGACGTCGGCGTCGGTGAGGATCACCACCTTGTGGTACCGAGCCCGCTCGAGGGAGAAGTCCTCGCCGATGCCGGTGCCGATCGCGGTGATCAGAGCCTGGATCTCGTTGTTCTGCAGCACCCGGGTGAGGCGGGCCTTCTCGACGTTGATGATCTTGCCGCGGATGGGCAGGATCGCCTGGAACTCGCTGTTGCGGGCCTGCTTGGCGGACCCGCCGGCCGAGTCGCCCTCTACGATGAACAGCTCGGAGGCCTGGGGGTCGCGTGCCGAGCAGTCGGCCAGCTTCCCCGGCAGCCCCGTGGACTCGAGGAGGCTCTTGCGCCGGGTGAGGTCGCGCGCCGCCCGCGCCGCCAGCCGGGCACGCGCCGCGGTCCCGCACTTGTCCACGATGGCCCGCCCCTCTCCCGGGTGGCGGTTGAGCCACTCGGGGAGCAGCCGGTTGAGCGCCACCTCGACGAAGGAGCGCACGTCGGTGTTGCCCAGCTTGGTCTTGGTCTGGCCCTCGAACTGCGGCTGGCGGACCCGCACCGCCACCACCGCGGTGAGGCCCTCGCGGATGTCCTCCCCCACGAGGTTCTCGTCCTTGTCCTTGAGCATCCCCTTCTCACGGGCGAACTCGTTGATCGCCCGGGTGAGAGCCCGGCGGAAGCCCTCTTCGTGGGTGCCCCCTTCGTGGGTGTTGATGTTGTTGGCGAAGGTCAGCACCGTCTCGGTGTACCCGGCGTTCCACTGCAGGGCCACATCCATCTCGACGTCGTCGCCCACTTCTTCGAGGCTGGCCACGTGGGCATGCAGCGGCTCGCGCTTGGCGTTCAGGTAGCGCACGAAATCGACCAGGCCGCCGTTGTAGCGGAACACCTCGCGGGCGCCCTCGCCGCGCTCGTCGACCAGGACGATCTCCAGGCCCTTGTTGAGGAAGGCCATCTCGCGCATGCGGGCGGCCACCGTGGGATAGTGGAACTCCAACGTCTCGGTAAAGGTGGCCGGCGACGGCCAGAAAGTGACCGTGGTACCGGTGCGCCGCACGGCCTTGCCCTTGGCCAGCTTGCCTACGGGGACGCCCAGTTCGAAGGCCTGGTGCCACAGAGACCCGTCGCGGGCCACCTCCACTTCAAGGCGGCGCGAGAGGGCGTTCACCACCGAGACCCCCACGCCGTGCAGGCCCCCGGAGACGGTATAGGCGCCCGAATCGAACTTGCCCCCGGCGTGGAGCGTGGTGAGGACAGTGGTCAGCGCCGACTGCTTGGTCTTGGCATGAGTGCCCACCGGGATGCCCCGGCCATCGTCTTTGACCCGCACTCCGCCGTCGCCGAGCAAGGTGACCTCAATGCGGCTGCAGAACCCGGCCATGGCCTCGTCGACGGCGTTGTCCACCACCTCCCAGATGAGGTGATGCAGGCCGCGGGGCCCGGTGCTGCCGATGTACATGGCCGGCCGCCGGCGCACCGCCTCGAGCCCCTCGAGGACTTGGATGTCCTTGGCTTCGTATGAACCGTTGGCGCGCTTGGTGGCCACAGGGCTCCTCGTCGGCGGGGCGGACGGGCGGCCGGCGCCCCCGGCGCGGGGCTCGCGCACGGCCCCGACAGGAGGTCACCGACAATGTTGTAAGTATAGCCGCCGGCGGGGACAATCCGGCCCCCGGGACCGGCCGAAACCCCAGGTCACAGCAGCTTTCTTGGGCTGCGCACCCTCAGTCGGACGGCCTCCACCAGGCGGGCTCCCAGGGTGCTCTCGAGCCGATCTAGCAGGGCGGGCACCTGGTAGCGAAGAAGGCTGGCAGTGGCCCCGTCGGCCACCTCCAAGACCAGCTCCCCGCGCTGCCAACCCGCCGGCGCGGAGCGTCCCGCCCAGGGCTCGCCGGCCACCCCCGGCCAGTCGGCCACCAACCGCTCCAGCGCCCCCGGCGAAGGGAGCCCGAGCCGCCGCAGGATCTCCTCGAGGTCCTCTCCTATGGGCTGCAGGTCACTCATACTTCGCCTTCGGCCTGCACCATGCCCGGCTCGACCCGCCAACGCAACCCCCCTACCGGGGCATCCTCGCCATGTGCCGTGGACACGAACACCTGGCCTTGGGGAAGCCGTTCCACCAGCCGGGCGCGGCGCACCCCGTCGAGTTCCGAGAAGACGTCGTCGAGGACGAGCACCGGGGCCGAGCGACGCCGCTCCGCCAGCAGGTCGAAGGCCGCCAGGCGCAGTGCCAAGGCCACCGTCCGCTGCTCTCCCTGGCTCGCCCGAGTGCGGAGGTCCCTCCCCGAGGCCAGCAGCAGCACCTCGTCCCGATGCGGCCCCACTGTGGTGGTACGCCGCTCCAGGTCCTCCTCCCGGGCTCGAGCGCCCGCGGCCGCCAGCCGCATCTCCAACTCCACCGGCGCCGCGTCGGGCGCTATGCGACCCAGGCCGGCCGCTACGTACTCCCAGGCCAAGCCCTCTCCCCCGCCGCCCAGCATGCGGCAGAGGTCCTCCGCTCCCCCGGCGACCGCGCCCAACGCATCCAGGCGACGCCGGACCACCCCTGCCCCCAGAGCAGCCAGTCGCTCTCCCCAGACTTCCAGGGTCGTCGGGTCGGCCCGCCGGCCCTCCCGCCGCAGCAGCGCATTGCGCTGCCGCAAGGCGCGCTCATACTCCTGCTGGTCCACCGCCGCGGTGGGCCAGAGCTGCACTGCCAGGTCGTCCACGAACTCGCGCCGGTAGGACGGGCCCCGCTTCACCAAGTCGAGGTCATCCGGCAAGAAGGCCACCAGCGCCACGCGAGCAGCGACATCGGCGCGCCCTTGTGCCCGTTTGCCGTCGACGTGGACGCGCTGGCGGCCCTGGCGCGGCAACTCCACCTCCACTCGCACCGTCCCCGCTTCCCCTTGGAACTCACCCCGCAACACCGCCGCCTCCGCATCAACCCGGACCAAGGCGGCCTCCGGGGACCGGCGGAAGGAACGCAGCGTCGCCAGGTA
Source organism: Acidimicrobiia bacterium (assembly GCA_016932695.1). Classification (GTDB taxonomy): domain Bacteria; phylum Actinomycetota; class Acidimicrobiia; order Spongiisociales; family UBA11373; genus VGBK01. Next base: position 7,663 of record JAFGCH010000040.1, read on the forward strand.
CCCGATGGCCTCCAGCACACTGCTCTTACCTGCGCCGTTGCCTCCGACCAGCACATTCAACTCGGGGTCCGGCCGGAACTCGAGCACTGCGTGGCAGCGGAAGTCCCGCAACTGGAGCCAGGTGAGGAACACGGCCGCCTACAGGCGGACGGGCATGAGGAGGTAGAGGAACTCCCGGCTGTCGGCCCCACGCAGCACGCCCGGCTTCAGAGGATCGATGACGTCAAGGACTACTTCATCGTCGTCCACCGCCGCTACGCCGTCGTTCAGATAGCGGCTGTTGAAGGCGATCGTCATGTCCTCCCCCTGGTATTCGCCGGACACGTGCTCGGTCTCGCCCCCGACATCCTGCCGCGTCACACTGAGCTCGACTCCTCCGCTCTGCAGCTGCAGCCGCACCGGGATGTGATCCTCTGCCACCAGAGAAGCCCGACCGATGGCATCCAGGAGCGCTTCGCGTCCCACCGTGAGGTGACTGGGGTACTCGGCGGGCAGCAGCTGGTGATAGTTGGGGAAGGTCCCTTCGATTAGACGGACGGTCAGGGTGCCACGGTCGGATCCGAACGAGGCGTCGCGCCCTCCTACTGCTACCAAGAGCTTCTTGGTTGCGATCGTCCGATGGAGTTCGCGCAAGGCGCGTGCCGGGATCAGGGCCGCCAGCGTGGAGCGCACCGCGGGAATGTCGCGCAACGCCAGTCGATAGGAGTCTGTGGCCACCAGTCGCAAGGCGCCCTCATGTGACTCGAAGAACACTCCCGTGAGCACCGGGCGGGCATCGTCATGCGACGCCGCCACCATTACTTGTCCGACGGCCTGGATGAAATCGTCTCCGTCTACTTCTAACGCCCCTTGCAGTGCGGCCTCCGCTACTGCGGGGAAATCGTCGGTTGCCATCTCGCGGAACCGGAACCGCGGGCCGCCCCCGGTCAGTTGGACTTCACCCCCACTGGCCTCGAGCACTACCGCCCCGGGCGGAAGCTTGCGCACCGCTTCGGTTATCAACCGGGCCGGGACCACCGTTCGCCCCTCTTCCAGCACTTCCGCCTCGAGCTGTGTCCGTACGGTGACATCGAGGTCGGTGCCGGTGACATGCAGGGTCCTCCCCTTTACCACGATCAACAGGCCCTGCAAGATCGGCAACGGAGAGCGGGCGCTGACGGCACGGGCCGCCCGGCTCAGCACATCGGCAAGGTCGTCACGTTCTGCTCTTATGCGCACGGGGTAATCCTTCTGCGATTCTGGTCTTCTAAGCCCTTAGTGGTAGCAGAAGTACCTGGGGATTGGGCATAACCTGGCAAAGGACCTGGTGGGAGCGGGTTATGGGGCGGGGACAGAGCGGGGATAGGAGTGGGACTTACCGACAAGTAGCCAGGGGGCTTGGGGACGGTTGGGGACGGCGTGGTCATGTTGTCCTCAGACTCTGCAACAAGGCTGTGACCGAATCGAAGAGAGCCTTATCGCTCTGGATGAGGCGCTGCACGTTGTTGATCCCGTGGAGGACCGTCGTGTGATCGCGGCCGCCGAACAGAAGGGCGATTCTGGGTAGGGACAAGTCCGTCAACTGGCGGCAGAGGTACATGGCGACTTGACGAGCCCGGGCCAGCGGCTGGCGCCGACTGGGCCCTTCGAGGTCGGGGATGGTGACATCGAACGCTCCGGCTACGGCGCTCAAGATGCGCCCGGGGGTGATCGGCGTGTGCCGCGTGGCCGGTACCAGATCCTGCAACACATCGCCGGCCATTTCCAAGTCGATGCGCTGATGGGTCAGGGCGGCATAGGCTGTTACCCGGGTGAGGGCCCCCTCGAGCTCGCGGATGTTGTCGACGACGCGTTCGGCGATGAACTGCAACACGTCCGCCGGCACGGCGGACGGCGCATAGGAGGCGTTACGGCGCAGGATGGCCAGGCGCGTCTCGACATCCGGGGGCTGGATATCGGTTGTCAGCCCCCAGTCGAAGCGGCTCCGTAGTCGATCCTCGAGGGTGACGAGGCTGCGCGGAGGCCGGTCACAACTGAACACCAGTTGCTTGCCGTGGTCGTGGAGCGCGTTGAAGGTATGGAAGAACTCCTCGAGGAGCTGTTCCTTGCCTTCCAGAAACTGGACATCATCGAGGAGGAGCACGTCGAAGCCGCGGTAGCGCGCTTTGAACTCGTCCATGCGCTTGCGCCGGATGCCGTCGATGAAGTCGTTGAAGAACGCCTCCGACGTGGTGTAGTGGACGGCGAGGCGGGGGTGAAGGGTTGTCACGTGGTGGGCAATGGCCTGCAGCAGGTGAGTCTTTCCCAGGCCGGCCCCGGCATAGATGAACAGCGGGTTGTAGTGGCCGCCGGGCTGCTCGGCCACGGCCATGGCGGCGGCGTGGGCGAAGCGGTTCGAGGGGCCGACGACGAAGTTCTCGAAGGTGTACTTGGCGACGAGGCCGGGCAAGGGCCCGGGTCGGGCGGCTGGGGGCGACGGGGGCTCGACATCCCCGGAGGCGTCGGGTTCTTCGTCTTCCTCCTCGCCTTCCGGGAAGGCCGGCCCACTGCGGGCGTCGATGACGAGGCGGGCGTCCGGGCCGAACACGCTGGTCACGGCCGATTCGACGAGGGGCCGGTATTTGTGGTTCACCCAGCGCAAGTGGAACTCGCTGGGGGCGAGGAGGCTGACGACACCGTTCTGAATGCTGCCCGGCTGCAGGCCCTCGAGCCAGGTCTGCCAGGTGATCGGAGTGACTTGGCCGCGCAGCGTGCGGCGAAACTGATCCCACTCAGCGGGGGAATGAGCCTCCACCTAAGTCCTCCGAGCGCCTCACTACGGTTCTCCACAGACCTATCCACACCTGTGGAGAAACGGGCACCTTGCGGTGCCACTCCCTCCGTCCACCCGGCGGGCCTCGCGCGATCCGACTCGGGGGAAGTGTCGCCGGGCCATCCGGCAAGGAGCGAGTATATGGGGGCCGCGGAGGGGGCGACAAGAACGCCAAATCGCGCCCTAGCCGGTGTGTCCCCTCATCAGGAATGCCAAAAAGGCGTTGTCGGGTAACGATTTCGGCGGGGTCCGCGAGGAGCGGGCAATCTGCTGCGGGGGCAGAAGGATGCTAGGCAATCTTTCGCGACACACGCCGAGTTTCCGCGAGGCAGTTTCACCTTTGACAAGGGGAGGGCCCCTCCGTAACCTGTCGGCCCGATTCACTCTCTCTTCTCGAGATTGGTCCCATGAAGCGCCCTTTCCAGCCGAATGTTCGCCGCCGTAAGAGAAAGCATGGCTTCCGCAGCCGCATGCGCACCCGCGCCGGACGCGCCCTCCTCCAGCGGCGCCGCAGCAAAGGCCGCCGGCGCCTCTCCGCGTAGCAAGCGCCCTTTCACTCGGCTCCGGGGCCGTGCGCAATTCGGGCGGATGCGGCGAGAAGGCCGTCGGCGCCGGGTGGGCGGGATTACCGTGGTCGCCGTTCCCGGGGGGAGCCCGTGCCCGCGGGTGGGGGTGCTCGCCGGCAAGGCGGTGGGCAGCGCGGTCCGGCGCAACCGGGCCAAGCGGCGGCTGCGGGAGGCCGCGGCCCTGGTGCCGCTGCGCGACGATCGCGATTACCTCGTGATCGCCGGGGAGGTGGTGCCCACCGCGCCGTTTGAGGCGGTGGTGGCGTGGCTGGCTGCGGCGGTAGAGGAACTGAGGTGAACGACGTGGGAGAGACCAGAGGGGTGAGGGGCCGGGTTCGGCCGGGCCGGTGGCTGCAGGCGCTGGTGCGCGGCTACCAGAGCCTCGTCTCGCCGCTGTTCGGGCCGCGCTGCCGCTACCTGCCTACCTGCTCGGAGTATGCCTACGAGGCCTTGGGACAGCACGGGGCCCTGCGAGGGACGTGGCTGGCGGTGCGGCGGGTGGCGCGGTGCCATCCATTCCACGAGGGGGGCTACGACCCCGTGCCCAGGAAGGTGAGCTAGCAGCATGTGGGATGCGATCCGGGAGTTTCTTGGGGCGGTTGTCTCCTTCTTCTACGGCCTGATCCCCAACCTGGGGGTAGCCATCATCTTGCTGACGGTGGCGGTGGGGGTCGTGCTCTTCCCGCTGACCCTGAAGCAGACCCGGTCCATGCGGGCGATGCAGCAGCTGGCGCCCGAGCTCAAGCGCCTCCAGAAGGAGTTCGCCGGGGACAAGCCTGCCCTGCAGCAGGCGACACTGGCCCTGTACAAGGAGCGGGGGGTCAACCCGGCTGCCGGCTGCCTGCCCCTGCTGCTGCAGATGCCCATCTGGTTCGCCCTTTTCCAGGTACTGCAGTCTTTCTCGGCGAGCCCTCTATCGCTGAACGACACCTGCTCGGGCCAGAGCCCGGGGATCACCGCCGGCACCGCCTACACCTGCTACTTCGAGGGGTTCGTGCCCGGGGGCGAGACGGGGCAGGTGAATACGGTGACTGCCCGGGTGCGGGACTCTCTGGAGAGGGAAGAGAACCGGGTCGACTCGGCCACGGTGGGTGTTGGCGATGCGTTTCCCCTGGTCACAGTGGCTTTGCGGCCGGACTCCGGCGTGGTGCCGCAGGGTGGCGGCGCGGTCCGCTTCGAAGTGGAGGTGGTGAACGGCGGCGCCGACGCGGTGACCGTGGAGGGGCTGAGAGCCGCCTCGTTCGGGGATCTCCTGGCGCCGGTCAACGAAGCCGTCACCGACAGCACGTGCGCCGCAGCAGACCGGGTCATCCCCGGCGGCGGGCTTTTCTCGTGCTCCTTCCAGGCGACCGTGCCGGGCGGCACCGCGGCTTTCCAGAGCACACTGACGGCCGATCTGCGCGACGGGGCCGACCGGCAGGCAAGCCGGGTCGACGGCGCCGCGGTGGGCCTGGGGGATGTCATGCCGTTGGTGACCGTGTCGATTCGCCCTGAAGCCGGCGTGGTGCCGGAGAGCGGTGGCCTGGTGCGCTTCAAGGTGGAGGTAGTGAACGACGGAGCGGAGACGGTGAACCTGGTGGGCCTGGCCGACGACCGTTTCGGGAACCTCACCTCGCCCGGAGGTAACCCCACGCGCTTCTTGGCCCTGGTCCCCAACGGGGATCTCTACAACGACATCCAGGACTGGCTGGAGGCGGGACGCCAACCGGCGGACCCGGCGTGGCGCGCCTTTGCCGGGATGAACCTGAGCATCACGCCTCGAGACGCGTTCGGCCTGGGCTTCGTGGCGTTCATTCCCTACTTGGTGACATTGCTGCTGGTCATGGGCACGGCGTTCTACCAGCAGAAGCAGACGACGCCGAAGCCAAAGGACGGCCAGAGCGCCCCGCAACAGCCGGGGCAGGCGATCTTGAAGATTTTCCCAGTTTTCTTCGGGTTCATCTCATATACCCTGCCGGCGGGCCTTGCGGTGTACTTTGCGGCTAGCTCGCTGTTCCGAATAGCCCAGCAGGATCTGATCATCAGGTTGGGCGACCGTCATAGCGAGGGGAGAGCGAAGAGCGAGTCGGTGGCGGAGCCGACAGAGCCAGAGGTGAAACCGTCCGAGCGGCCGGGGAGGCCGTCTGGATCGGAGAACAAGCCGACGGGGGCCCA
>JAFGCH010000041.1 GCA_016932695.1 Acidimicrobiia bacterium
GAGAGCAACTCACCCTGGTGCGCAACGAGCGCTACTGGAAGACCGACCCGGCCACCGGGGAGCGCCTGCCTCCCCTCGACCGGGTGGTCTTCCGGTTCATTCCCGAGACCGAGCACCTCGTCGAGGCGTTCGAGGCCCGGGAGGTCGACGTCGTGGTCCCGCCGCCGGGGTATGCCGATCGCCTGCGCGCCCTGCAGAGCGCCGAGGTCATCGTCGGTCCCTCGCCCATTTGGGAGCACCTCGCCTTTCAGTTCGGGGAGAACAACCCGAACCAGAAGTCGCTGAACGCCCACCTCGACCTCCGCCGGGCGGTGGCCTACCTCATCGACCGGGAGGCCATTGCCGCCCGTGGCTTCTGGGAGAGCGAGGAGGTGTTGGACTCGATCCTTGCCCTTCACGGCCCACCCACAGACAATCCCTGGGCGGCCTACCGGCCCGACCCGGAACGCGCTCGCCTGCTCCTCGACTTGCTCTGCGGGGATCTCGGCCGTGACTGCGCCGCCGAGCCGCCGGTCGTGGTGTACTCGACCACCAGCAACGCCGACGAGCGTCCCGCCATCGGCCGCCTGATGGTGGAGATGCTCATCGAGGCCGGCATCCAGGCAACGGTCGCGCTGGAGGACGCCTCTCTCTTCTTCGGGTCGACGTTCGACAGTGGCTCCTGGGACCTTGCCGGCTGGGCCTGGGTGGCCGCGCCGGGACCGGCCGGGGTACTGCAGACCCTGTCGCTGTACGACCCGGATTTGCCGCCGCCCCAGGCCGACGCGGCCAACTACTCCCGATGGGGCACCCCGGCGGTCACCAGCGAACCCTCCTACTTCAACCAGGGCCCGTCGAGGGTGCGCGACGAGCACACGGCGCGCTATGCCCGCCTCCTCGACGAGATGCGCGCCACCGCCGACCACGACGGCTTCGCCGCCCTGGCTCGGGAAGCCGAGGCCATCCTCGCCGACCAGGTGGTCATCATCCCTCTCGTGACCCGCGCCATGGTGAGCGCGGTGTGGGCCGATGAGATCGCCGGCTACGGCTACTCGGCCTGGCTGGACACCTGGGACATCGAGACCTGGCGCCGGGTAGATCGCTAGGTCGATCGCCTCTCCGCCTCTCCCGGCTCCGCCGGGAGAGGCGCGGAGGCCGCCGTCAGGCGGCCGCAGCGGTGAGGGCAGGCTGTTGGCCTCGCCCGCCGCAGGCGGGAGAGGCGCGAGGCGCCGCAGGCGCCGAGCGGTGAGGGCAAAACGCAACCGGAGCCACTACTCCGGCATCGCCCTCGCCACTATGGCCTTGCAGTCCACCCCGTCGGGCAAAGCCCCGTAGGCCACCCCCGGGTCGCCGATGCGGGCGGCCACGAAGGCATCCGACACGAAAGACGGCGAGTGGCGGAGCAGGAGTGACGCCTGCAGCAACACCGCCATGTGCTCCACCAGACGCCGGGCACCCTCTTCGGTAGGGACGGTCAGCGCCTGTTTCAGGTCCTTGAGGGCGGCGTCGTAGGTCTCGTTGGTCCCGACGGCCGCATCCAGCTCTCCCAGGAAGGCCTCCACCGACTGGGGCTCCTTGCGCATGGCCCGCAGCACGTCGAGGCAGATCACGTTGCCCGAGCCCTCCCAGACCCCGTTGAGCGGGCTCTGGCGGAAGAGGCGCGGCATGCCCGAATCCTCGATGTAGCCGCTGCCCCCGATGCACTCCAGCGCCTCGGCGGAATGGCCCGGGTTGCGCTTGCAGATCCAGTACTTGGTCACCGGCGTGGCGATGCGGGCGTAGCCCGGGGGCTCCTCGCCCCGGGCCACCCGGTCGTAGGCCCCGGCGAGGCGGAGGGCCACGCTGGTCGCCGCCTCCGACTCCAGCGCCAGGTCGGCCAGCACCTGCAGCATCAGCGTCTGGTCGTCGAGCACCTTGCCGAAGGCGGAGCGGTGGCGGGTGAAGTGGATGGCCTGGGTGAGGCCGTGGCGCATCAGGCCGGCCGAGCCCAGCGAGCAGTCGAGCCGGGTGCGGTTGATCATCTCGACGATGGTGCGCACCCCGCGCCCCTCCTCCCCCACCGCGACGGCCCAGGCGTCGGCGATCTCCACCTCGCTGGTGGCGTTGGCCTTGTCTCCCATCTTGTCCTTCAACTGCTGGATCCAGAAGTTGTTCGGGGAGCCGTCCGGCCTCCACTTGGGCATGAGGAAGCAGGTGAGGCCGCCGGGGGCCTGGGCGAGGGCCAGGAAGACATCGGCCATGGTCCCCGACACGAACCACTTGTGGCCGGTGAGCAAGTAGGCGCCCTCGCCGTCGGGGACGGCCACGGTGGTGTTGGCCCGCACGTCGGACCCGCCCTGCTTCTCGGTGAGCGCCATGCCGGCGGTCGCCCCCCGCTTGCGCGTCACGGGGGCGAAGGCCGGGTCGTACTCGCGAGAGGCGAGGCGGGGCAGCCACTCGGCCATCAGCCCGGGCGTCTCCTCCAGCGGCGGCACCACGGAGTAGGTCATCGACATGGGGCAGAGGTGCCCCGGCTCCACCGAGGTCCATACGATGAACTTGGCGGCGCGGGCCACGTGTGCCCCCGGCCGGCCGTCGGCCCAGGGGGCGGCGTTGAGCCCGGCGGCCACGGCCGTCTCCATCAGCTGGTGGTAGGCGGGATGGAAGTCGATGCGGTCGAGGCGGTGCCCGAAGCGGTCGTGGGTGTGCAGGATCGGCGGGTTCTCGTTGGCCAGGCGGCCCCACTCGATGGCCTCGGTGGAACCGGCCAGCGCCCCCAGTTCCTCCAGGGAGTCCGCCGCCCAGGCAGCACCCTCCCGGGCCAGGGCTTCGCTGAGGGCCGGGTCGAGGGCGAAGGCATTGTGCCCTTCGAGAGCGGTGGGCTGGTTGATGACTTCATGCGTGGGGTACTGCATGCGGGCCTCCCAGGGGTCTTCTCCAGGCTACGCCGCGCGCCGGCCGCCTGCGGGGCGCCTCAGCGGCAGGCCACACCCCAGATGAGCCCGCGGTCGATGTCGGCCACCGTGCGAGCCCCGCACAGAGCCATGGCGTGGGACATTTCGGCCGCCAGTTCGCGCAGCACCGCCTCCACCCCCGGCCCCCCGTGCACCACCAGTCCCCAGATCACCGGACGGGTCGCCAGCACCGCCGCCGCCCCGATGGCCAGGGCCTTCACCACATCGGCCCCGGAGCGGATCCCCCCGTCCACCAGCACCGGCACCCTCCCGCCCACGGCATCCACCACCGCCGGGAGGGCGTCGGCCGTCGCCAGGGCGCCGTCCAACTGCCGGCCGCCGTGGTTGGAAACAATGATGCCGGCCGCCCCCGCCTCCACCGCCGCCACCGCGTCGTCGGGACTCAGGATCCCCTTCACCACCAGGGGCAGGCGGCATTCGGCGCAAGCCCACTCCAGGTCGGCGAAAGTCACCGAAGGGTCGAGCAGGCCCCGCAAGTACTCGTCGGGGCCGGTGTCGTGGTCCTCAGGCACCGCGTAGCCGAAATTGGGAATGCCGGTGCCCTCGGGGAGGCTGAAGCGATCGGCCGCCAGGCGGCGGCGCCGGCCGGGCACCGGCAGCTTGTCTACCGTCATCACCACCGCCCGGTATCCGGCCGCGGCGGCCCGCCGCAGCAGATCGGCCGACATCTCGCGGTCGCGCAAGAGGTAGAACTGGAACCAGAGAGGAGAGCCGGCCGCCGCCGCGGCCACATCCTCCAGCGAGGTAGTAGCCACCGTGGAGACCACCATCGCCGTGCCCGCGGCGGCGGCCCCCCGGGCGGTCGCCGCCTCCCCCTCGGCATGGGCCAGACCCTGGAACGCCCAGGGGCCGACCAAGATGGGCATGCTCAACGGCGTGCCCAGCACCTCGGTGGCGATGGAGACCGATGAGACGTCGCGCATCACCCGGGGCACCAGGCGGATCCGCTTCCAGGCGGCGGGGTTGTCGGCCAGGGTGGTCTCGTCGTCGGCCCCGCCGGCGAAGTAGTTGTACATCGTGGCCGAGAGGCGCTCGCGGGCCCGATGCTCCAAGTTCTCCAAGTCGAGCATGTCACTCCCCGGATTACGCGGTAACGCTAGACCGATCGCGGGACGGCGCGTCGGGCGCCGTTGCTCAACCCCCGGCCGCGGCCAGGGCCTCGAGCACCGGCTCGTGGACCCGGCCGTTGGAGCCCAGCACCCCGCGGTTGGCCTCGAGGCGGGAGCCGAGGGAGAAGTCGAGGGGGGCGCCGTCCAGATCACTGACCCGGCCCCCGGCCGCCTCGACCACCGCCGCCCCGGCAGCGTGGTCCCAGACACAGTCGCGGTAGTCGGGCCGGGACCTCGGGCGTAGGTACACCTCGGCCATCCCCGACGCCACCGCCCCGTACTTCACCTGGCTGTCGAGGCGCACCCAGCCTCCGCCCAGGCCCGCCCGGTCGATGACGGCCTGCACCAGGGTCGGGTCGCCGTGGGCCGATTCCACACTGCCCAGCACCCGCACCCGCGCCGGGTCGGCCACATCGCTGACCGAGATCGGCTCGGGCCCGGAGCCGTCGAGAGCCTCGCGGAACGCCCCCAGGCCGCGCCCGCCCCAGAAGAGCAGCCCGCGGGGCGAGGCTGGGTCTGCCAGGTCGAGGGGCAAGTGGGGGCAGGCAAGCACCCCGGCCACCGGCTCCCCC
>JAFGCH010000160.1 GCA_016932695.1 Acidimicrobiia bacterium
CCAACACTGGGCCCAAGGAGGCAGAACCGACCTGTCAAACCTGCAGCTCCTATGCCGCAAACACCACCACGACACCCACCACCACCAGCCACAGCCGCAACGGGAGTAGCCGGGGGCGCAGAGAACCCGGGCTCAGCCGAAGAAGGTGCGGGCGACGGCGAACAACTCGGGGTCCACGCCGCGGGGCTCTACGCAGGCTTCGGCCAGAGGCACATCCACGATTCGAGCACCGCGCAGCGCCACCATGACCCCCCGCTTGCCGTCGGCGGCGAGGTCGGCCGCCGACGTCCCCAACCGGGTGGCCAGGACACGGTCGAAGGCAGTGGGGGTGCCCCCTCGTTGTAGATGACCGAGCACAGTGACGCGGGTCTCGAACCCGGTGAGCCTCTCGATGACTGGGGCGATCTGATAGGCCACGCCGCCGAGGCGCTCGAAGCCGAAGATGTCCTTGGCGTGCTCCACCTTGGCCGGGGGCTCTACCCCCTCGGCTACTACCACGATCGAGTAGTCGTGGCCGCGGCGGTGGCGTCGCCGAAGCACGGTGGCCACCTCTTCAAGGGGGACGGGGTACTCGGGGATCAGGATGGCGTCGGCTCCTCCGGCCAAGCCGGCGTGGGTCGCGATCCACCCTTTGGTGCGCCCCATGACCTCCACCAGGATGACCCGGTTGTGGGCTTCGGCGGTGGTCACGAGGCGGTCGATGGCGTCGGTGACGATCTGCACGGCAGTGTCGAAGCCGAAGGTGAAGTCGGTGGCGGCGATGTCGTTGTCGATGGTCTTGGGGACTCCGACCACGGGGAAGCCGTCTTCGGCGAGGCGCAGGGCGGTGCGCAGGGTCCCGTCTCCGCCGATGACCACCACCACATCGATGTCGTTGGCCTCCAGGGTCCGGCGAACGCTCTCATAGCCGTCGCCGTGGACGATGGGATCCTTGCGGGAAGTGCCGAGGATGGTGCCGCCGCGCCCCAGGATGCCGCGCACCGCGTCGCGGTCGAGCGGCCGGGTGCGGCCTTCCATCAGCCCCTCCCAGCCGTTCAGGATGCCGACCACCTCGGAATCGCCGCGCTCCACGGCGCGCGCGGTGACGCCGCGAATGACGGCGTTGAGGCCGGGGCAATCGCCTCCGGCGGTGAGGACCCCGATCACTGACACGGCGCCTCCTCAGGGCAGGCTGGGCAGTCAGGAGGGATTATCACACCTCACGACGAGCTTGCCCGGGGTTGAGCACGCATCGTCCTGGGCGGTCCCTGCTCAGTAAAGGAACATGGGCTTGCCGGGGACGTGGCGGACCCGAGGCCGGTACTCCTTCACGTCGTACAACTCGTCCACGTCGACCCGCTTCACCCCTTCCCGGGTGACCGAAATCGGGACGTTGGTGTAAGTTCCCCCGCGCAGGGCCACCATACGCCCGGAGAGGCCCTCGACCGCCAGGTCGGCGGCCATGACGGCGTAGTTGGTGGCCACCATCAGGTCCAGCGAATCGGGGCTCCCCGAGCGCATCAGGTAGGCGATCTGCTGGTAGATGATCCCTTCCCCGGTGATGGTGCGGAGCATCTCGCCGGCCTGCTGGCCGATGCCGCCGAGCTTGCGGTGCCCGTAAGCATCTTCCTCGCCGGAGAGGACCATTGCCCCACCTTCGAGCACGGCGCCTTCGGAGATGGCCAGCATGGCGTAGTTGCTGGGATTGGCCCGCTTGTCGGCCACGAGCAGGTCGGCCAGGCGGTTGATGTCGGCGGGCACCTCGGAGATGACGGCCCGGTCGACGCTGGCCAGGTAGCTGGTGACCAGGCAGGTCTCGCCGCTGTAGCGGCCGAAGAGCTCCACCACGGCGATGCGCTCGTGAGACCCCGAAGCGGTGCGCAGGTTGTGGATGAACTGCACGCTCCGGGTCACCGCGGTAGAGAACCCGATGCAGTAGTCGGTGCCGTGGACGTCGTTGTCCATGGTCTTGGGTATGGCGATGACCCTGACGCCCTCGTCGTGGAGCCGCAAGGCATAGGAGAGGGTGTCGTCGCCGCCGATGGCGATGACCACTCCGATGCCCTGGGACTCGATGACCTTCAAGGCATGCGGGGTGAAGTCGTAAGGGGGCTCGGCGCCGGCCGGAGGCGTGAGGAAGCCCGGTACCGCCTTGGCGGAGACCCGGGCCGGGTTGGTCCGTGAGGAGTGCAGCACGGTGCCGCCGCTGCGGTCGATGGTGCGCACCGCCGCCGGGTCGAGGGGGGTGAGGTGCTCGGAGACCGACGCGGGGTCATCCGGGTCGGTGTTGAGCAAGCCCGCCCAGCCGCGCCGGATGCCGACCACCTGGTGGCCGGCCTCGGCGGCGCGCAGGACCACGGCCTTGATGCAGGGGTTGAGCCCGGGGACGTCGCCACCACCGGTCAGGATGCCGATCTTCACCACAGCCTCCTCAGTCGCTCCTCAGTTGCCTCTCAGCTGCTGCTCAGTTGCGGGGCCTCAGCGCCCCACTCCTCGACACACGTCGATGAACCTGCGGTAAGCGGCGCCGATGGCGGCGACCGCCTGCGGGCGGGCCAGGGTCCCGTCCTTCCAGGCCTCGACCCCATCCCACCAGATCGTCCGCCCGATGGCGAACCCGGCGTAACCGGGGAGGGCGGCAGCGGCCCGGAGCCGGTGCTCCACCCGGGCTCGTCGGCCCCGCGCCCCAGCACGACCAGCTTGACTTCGCGGCGGCCACCGCGTCGCGCCGGGGCGGCTATTAGGGCGCACTCCTCGGTGGTGCGACCCCTTCGATCTTCCAGATGTCGGGCTCGATGCCGGCTTCTTGGATCTCATACATGGCTTCGAGCATCAGGGTGGGCCGCAGGTGGATGTCGTAGGAGGCGGGACAGCCGCCGGCCGGCTGCAGCTGGCGGGAAGTGGCGGGGACGATCATCTCGAGCCGGTACTTGCGGCCCTGCCGGCGCCGGGTGTCGCCGGCGGCTGCGGCCGGGGCCCCCCTCGGCCAAGGCGGCGCCGAGGCCCTCCCAGATGAGGGACTTGGCAGCAATGAGTGGCTCCCACTCGGCCGGGTGGGGGCGCGGTCGCGAATGCCGAAGAGCGACTCCTTGAAGCTCCGGCGGTGGTCGAAGGCGAGGATGAACAACGCCCCCTCGTATCCCAGGTTCATTGCGTCCCCGCGGCTGTCGTCGGTGGGTGCGGGCGGGGAGTCTAGGGTGCGACCTGATGTCTTCTCGGCCGGAGGGGGCGTGCCGGGCACGGTGGAACGGGCCTGCGGGCACCGTGGGGCGGGGCCGCGAGGGCGGTGGTAAGGTGCGGGGGGTCCTTACACGTTTGTAGTTCGGGAGCCGAGGTGCGTCCGCCGGGCTTCGTTCACCTGCATCTGCATACCGAGTACTCCATGCTGGACGGCGCCGGCCGGGTCGATGACGTCATGGCCGCGGTGGTCGCCGACGGCCAGCCGGCGGTGGCCATCACCGACCACGGGGTGCTGTACGGGGCGGTGGACTTCTACAAGGCGGCGGTGGCGGCTGGGGTGAAGCCGATCATCGGCATGGAGGGCTACCTGACTCCGGGCTCTCGCTTCGATCGCCCGCCGCGCCGCGAAGACATCCGCTACCACATCACCCTGCTGGCCGTCGACGACCGCGGCTATCGCAACCTGGTGAAGCTCGCCAGCCGGGCCTTCCTAGAGGGCTTCTACTACAAGCCGCGGATGGATGTGGAGCTGCTGGCCGAGTACTCCGCCGGGCTCATCGGCACCACAGGCTGCCTGGGGGGCCACGTGCCCCAGTTGCTTGCCCCCGACGCCTACGACGAGGAAGGCAACGTGGGGGTGGCGCGCGATTTCGAAGCGGCCGCGGCCGCGGCGGCGATGTACCAGGACATCTTCGGCAGAGAGAACTTCTTCGTCGAGATCATGGACCACGGGGTGGCGGCTCAGCAACGGGTGCTCCCCGACCTGGTTGCCGTCGCCCGGCGCATCGGTGCGCCGCTATTGGCGAGCAACGACTGCCACTACACAAGGCGCGAGGAGGCCGAGGCTCACGACGTGCTCCTGTGCATCCAGACGGGCGCCCAGGTGTCCGATCCGGGCCGGTTCAGGTTCCAGGGCAGCGGCTACTACGTGAAGTCGGCGGCCGAGATGCGGACCCAGTTCCCCGAAGCCGATTTCCCGGGAGCCTGCGACAACACGCTGGCGGTAGCCGAGCGTTGCTCCCTGGAGATGGAGTTCGGGAGGATCCGCCTGCCTCACTTCCCGGTCCCCGCCGGGCAGACCGAGGCCTCGTACCTGCAGAGCCTGGCCCTGGCCGGGGCGCGGGAGCGATATGGTGATCCCCTGCCCGTAGCGGTGCAGGAGCGCCTCGACTACGAACTGCGGGTGATCGCCGACATGGGGTTCCCCGCCTACTTCCTGATCGTGTGGGACCTGATGCGCTACGCCCGGGAGCAGGGGATCCGCACCGGCCCCGGGCGGGGCAGCGCCGCGGGGTCGATCGTCTCCTACGCCTTGCGCATCACCGACCTGGATCCGCTGCGTTACGGCCTGATCTTCGAGCGGTTCCTGAACCCGGGACGGCGCCAGCTGCCCGACATCGACATGGACTTCGACGAGCGCTATCGGAGCGAGATGATCCGTTACGTCTCCGAGCGGTACGGCTCGGACCACGTGGCCCAGATCGTCACCTTCTCCACCATCAAAGGCCGCCAGGCCCTGCGCGACTCGGCGCGGGTGCTCGGCTACCCCTACGCACTGGGCGACCGGGTGGCCAAGGCGATGCCGCCGCCGATCCTGGGAAGGGAGGCCACCCTCGCCCAGGTACTGCAGCCTCCCGGCGAGGGAGCCGAGTCCATTGTGCGCGACTTCCACTCCAACGGGGCGGGCCTGCGCGAACTGCACGCCACCGACCCCGATGCCCGGCGGGTCATCGATACCGCCCGGGGGCTGGAGGGCCTGCGGCGCCAGGACTCCATTCACGCCGCCGCGGTGGTGATCTCCCCCGAGCCGCTCACCGAGATCGTCCCCGTCCAGCAGAAGGGCGAAGGGACCGAGGTGGTGACCCAGTTCGAGATGCACGCCATCGAGGAACTGGGCCTACTGAAGATGGACTTCCTCGGCCTGCGCAACCTGTCCACCATCGAGCGCTCGCTGGAGCTGATCGAGGAGAACACCGGGTCGCGTCCCGACATCGACCGGGTCCCCCTCGACGACCCGGCGGTGTACGCCATGCTCTCCCGCGGTGACGCCATCGGCATCTTCCAGCTGGAGGGCAGCGGGATGCGGTCGCTGATGCGCAGCCTGCGGCCGGACCGCTTCGAGGACATCATCGCCCTGGTCTCCCTCTACCGGCCGGGCCCCCTGGGGGCCAAGACCCACGAGCTGTACGCCGATCGCAAGAACGGGCGGGCCCCGGTCGAATACCCCCACCCCGACCTCGCCGAGGTGCTGGCGGAGACCTACGGGATCATGGTCTACCAGGAGCAGGTCATGCAGGCGGCCCAGATCATGGCCGGGTACTCCATGATCGAAGCCGACACCCTGCGCAAGGCCATGGGCAAGAAGATCCCGGCGGTCATGGCGCAGCAGGAAGAGCAGTTCGCGCGGGGTTGCGCCTCCCAGGGGCACTCCGAAGCTCTGGCCCGGCGCCTCTCCGAGGTGATCTCCCACTTCGCCGGCTACGGGTTCAACAAGTCCCACGCCGCCGGCTACGCCCTGATCGCCTACCAGACGGCCTGGCTCAAAGCCCGTTACCCGGCGGAGTACATGGCGGCCTTGCTCACGTCGGCGAAGCGGGACAAGGACCGCACCGCTCTGTACCTGAACGAGTGCCGGGCCATGGGACTGCGGGTGCTGGTGCCCGACGTCAACCGCTCTGAGTCCGACTTCGTGGCGCGGGGCGGGGTGGTCCTCTTCGGCCTTTCGGCGGTGCGCAATGTGGGCGAAGGGGTGGTCGATCTGGTCACGCAGGAACGGCGCCGCGGCGGGCCGTTCGCCGACTTCCAGGACTTCGTGGGACGGGTCGATCCCACAGTGCTCAACAAGCGGACGGTGGAGTCTCTGATCAAGGCGGGTGCGTTCGACGCCACCGGCGCCCCGCGCCAGGGCCTGTTGACCGTGTTCGAGCAGGTGATCGATGCCGCGCTGACCCGCCGCCGCGCCGAGGACATGGGCCAGTTCTCCCTCTTCGGCGGACAGGAGGTCTCGCTGGAGGAAGCGGCCCTGGTCATCCCCGACTTGGAGTGGGACAAGGCCACCCGCCTGGCCTTCGAGAAGGAGATGCTGGGGCTCTACGTGTCCGATCATCCGCTCTTCGGGGTGGAGACGGCACTGCGGGCGGCGGCGACGGCCTCCATCGCTGCGCTGAGCGACGAGAAGGATGGGGCGACGGTAACGGTGGGGGGCATCGTGGGTGCCGTCAGCCGGCGCTACAGCCGCAACGGTGAGCCCATGCTCTTTTTCCAGTTGGAGGACCTCGAAGGGAGCGTCGAGGTGTTCTGCTTCCCCCGGGTGACCGCGGAACACGGGCACAAGGTCCGTCCCGACGCCATCGTCACCGTCAACGCCCGGGTGGATCAGCGGGGGGATGCGGTCAAGCTCGTGGCGCTGTCGCTGGCCGAGCCGGACCTGTCGAGTGGGCCGATGGTGAGGCTGCAGGTGCCCGCGGCGCGGATGTCTCGCGAATTCGCCGCCCGTCTGCGGACGGTGCTGGCCAACCACCCCGGGATGGCCCCAGTGTTCCTGCACATGACGGGAGAGGATCAGGACACCGTGGTGCGACTCGGCGATGAGCACCGGGTGGAGCCCCGTACCGCTCTCTACGCCGAACTGCGCGAGCTGCTGGGCCCGGCGGCCATCCTCCGCTGACCCGAAAGGCGGGGCCTCCCGGTAGGCTGGTCCGGGGTTCTGGAGGTATGCGCCGCAAGCTCTTACTCATGTTGCTGGTGCCTGTCTTGCTGGCGGTCCCGGTCGTCCCGGCCGGGGCCCGGGTGAGCGACGGGGACCTGCAGCGCGCCGCGGCCGCTCTGGAGCAGGCCCGGGCCGAGGCCGGGGCGGCGGGGGCCGCCCTAGCCGACGGCCGGGCCGAGGCGGCCCGCCTGCGGGCGAGGCTCGAGCGGCTGGCCGACGAGGTGGCGGGGGCCGAAGTGCGCTTTGCGCAAGCACGGCGGGAGGCCCTGCAGCGGGTGCGGTCGCTGTATGTGGCCGCCGGGGCGTCGGCTTCCACAGGCACGGCGTTGGGCACCGAGGCGACGGTGCGGCGCACCTATGCGGCCGCGGTGGCCGGGCGCGATCGGGAGGTAGTCAACGCACTCGCGGTAGCCGCAGCCGATCGCGATCGGCTGCGGCGCTCCCTGCAGGAGCAGGCCCGCGCCCAGGCGGACCTGGCCGCTCGCCTGGAGCGGCTGGCTCGGGAGGCCGGTGGGGAACTGGCGGACGCCGAGGCGGAGTACGCCCGGGTGCGCGCCGCCTGGGAGGCCCAGGAGGCGGCGCGACGAGCGGAGGAGGCGGCCGCGGCAGCCGCCGCCCGAACCACCACGACGACGACTACGACGACCACTACAACGGTGGCTTCGACTACCACTACGGCTCCGGGCGGGGGGACCTCCACCACGACCATGACCACCGCTGCCGGCGGCTCCACCACGACCACCACCCTGCCACCGCCGGTGGAGGGCGGGCCTTTCCCGCCGCCGGTGGAGAGGTGGCGCCCCCTGGTGGCCCGATACTTCCCTGCCGACCTGGTAGAGGAGGCCCTCAGCGTCGTGCGTTGTGAGAGCTACGGCAATCCCTCCCTGGTCAACCCGGTGAGCGGGGCTTCCGGCTTGTTCCAGCACATGCCCCGGTACTTCCCCGCCCGGGCGGCGGCGGCCGGCTTCCCCGGGGCTTCACCCCTGGAGGCCGAGCCCAACATCGCCGCCGCGGCCTGGCTGGTGCAGGAGTCGCTCGACGACGGCCTACCCGCCTGGTACTTCTGGAGCTGCAAGCCTTGACCACGGGGTGCAGCCGGCCGGCGGCGCCCGTGGTCCCCCTACCTCCGGTGGGTTCTCTACGCTGGGTGTCTGCACCGCCGGAGGAGTGATGGCCGCATTCGACGTCGACGCCTTCATCGAGCGCTTCCGCCAGCGGGCCGCCGCCGTGCGGGAGCGGGGGATCCCGCCCCTCGAGGGCCAGGCCCGGCGCCTCTACGTGGAAGCCGCCGAACAGGATCACCTGGACTACTCGCTGGTGGCCTCGGCCGAATGGGCGGTCGAGGACGGGCGCCTGGTCCTGCGTATTCCCCTGCAGGGTTAGGCAGGCCCGGCCGCGAGTTCGCGCGACGGGGCGAGGACGAGGGGCTGTGGCGGCAGGAGGGTCAGGCTCCCGGTTCCGCCTCGCGCCGCCGTCGGGCGGCGCGCTGCTCTCCCTCCAGGCGGCCCAGGCCGCCGTCCCCGGCATCGACGAAGCGCATGGCGCCGGCGATGGCGTGGTGCCCGGCCTGGTTGGCGATGAGGCGGTGCATCTCGGCGCAGACGCGGCGGTATCCCGGGTGGCCGCCGGCCTGGGTGCGCAGTTCGAGCAGATGGAAGGCCTCGCGGGCGTTGAGCTGCACGTAGAAGCGGATGCGGTAGGCGAACGGCACGGCGTACTGGGCGACGTCGGGCCCGAGGGAGGCGGCCAGCGCGACGTGGCCCTCCGCTGCCGCCGCCATGGCACTGCGCCACTCGGGTTCGAGGCCCGCTTCAACCACCCCCTGCGGGACCACGAAGCCGTGGCCGGTTCCGAGCCGCTGCCAGTCGATGGTCAGGATGCGATGGCGCTGGAGATCGCGGAATATGCCGTAGTCGCAGAGCAGGTCGAAGCGGTAGTCGGCCCGCTCCATGCCCCTCCCCGGGCGATGACGGCGGTTGCCCCGGTCTCCGGCGTAAGCGGCAATGAGCCGGGCTACCTCGGCGGCGGGCAGACTGCGGGCGTGGCGGAGCAACTGGTCGTCGGGCAGGTCGGTGTAGGGGTAGAGGGCGGCGGCGGCCACCTTGGCCTCGGCCTCGGGGTCCCAATCCACCAGGGTCACTTCGGGGCGGTCTTCGGGGGCTTCCGGGAGGCCGGCGGCGCGGCCCTCCATGTCTGAGGCGGTGAGCCCCAGATAGCGGCTCCAGGCGCCGCCCCGGTCGGGGAGGTCCACTCGGCGCAGGAAGGCGGGGATCACCCGGCGTAACTCAGTCAGCATGCGCTCGGCGTAGTCCCTGGCTTCGGCGAGAGGATGGGCGCGCATGCGCACCAGGAGGGCCTCGTAGGCCTGCCCGCTGGCATGGATGCCCAGGTGGGAGATGGTGGCCGCAGGCAAGAGGCCGCGGAGGTCGTCGTAGGCGCGGGCCTGCACGCTGGCCCGGTAGGCGACGTCGCCTTCTCCTTCGGGCGGGGGGTGGCGACGCCGGTAGTAGGCCTCGAGCGGATCCACCAAGCGCGAGTAGGTGGTGAAGAGGCCGTCGAGGTTCTCTTCGTAGAGCGACGCGAGCGGGGAGACGGCCACCTCCGGGGGGGTGAAGTATCGGTAGCGGCCGCCGAGGGGCCGGTCGAATCTGAGATAGCGGGTGCTCTGCTCGAGGTAGGAGGCGAGGCGGCCTCTCTCGAGCACCTTGGTGAGGAGATTCGAGGCTTGCTCGCAGGCGAGGTGGGCCGATCCCAACTGGGCTACCGAGTCGTCCCCGTACTCGGTGAAGATGCGCTCGTAGAGCCCTTCGGCGCGCGCCAGTCCCACCGCCTCACCGCCCTCTTGCGCCTCGGCCAGGTGGGCCATGCCCAGTTCGGGGGCATGGTGGAACTCGTCGAGGAAGAGGCGCCGCAGCGAGCGCGTCGTCCGGCTGTAGCGGGCGAAGAGCGCCCCCTTGACGACCTCAGGGAGGTTGATCAGGGCGAAGACGGGTTCGGTGGTGTTGGTGAAGAACCGGGAGAGGACGGCGGTCTCCTCGGCGGTGAACTCCTCCCGGTAGTACCGGGCGGGAGGAAGGGGCCGGGGATCGGGGCGGGAGGCCACGTGCCGAGGTTACCGGCCGGCAGCAGCCGGCGCGATCCCCCAAGCCGGGGCGCCCCGGTAACCTCGGCGAGGTGACTGCCCTGCGCGTCGTGATCGCGGTCATCATCTCGGCGATGGTGGCGGTAGCCCTGGTCCCGCTGCTGGTGCTGGCCGACCTGGCCGCCGGAGGCGATGGCTGGGGCTTGTGCCGCGGAGGCCTGGCCTCCTGCCGGGCGGCTTACTTCGAAGGGCCGGAGCTCCTGGCGACTCTGGTGGTGGTGTTGTTCTTGCTGCTGATGCTGCTGCGCCTGGCGGTATTGGCGCGGCGCCGCCTCCGGGAACGGCGGGACTCAGTGAGCCGGAGTGAGGGCCTCGGCGCGGGGTAAGGGGTCCTCTTCGCCCACCAGGGCCAGGTAGATGCCGGCGAGGATCAGGGCGGCACCCACCCAGCCGGCCGGGGTGAGCCGCTCTCCCAGCACCACCGCCGCCGTGGCGGCGGCGAAGGCGGGTTCGAGGGCGAGGATGATGGCGGTGCGGGAGGGGCCGATCACCGTCTGGCTCCACACCTGCAGGAAGAAAGCCCCGGCGCTCACCGCGATGCCCGTCAGCACCAGCGCCGGCCAGACCCGAGCCGGGGGGAACCGGAAGCCCTCGAACACCGCCGCCGAAGCCAGTCCTCCCGCGGCGACGACGATCAACTGGACCGCGGTGAAAGGGATCACCCGATGGCGTAAGGCCACCCGGGATAGGTAGACGATGTGGAAGGCGTAGGCCACGGCACAGCCCACGGTGAGGGCATCGCCCCGCTGCAGGCTGAGGCCGTCTTCGAGGGTGAGGAGGGCCAGGCCGCCGAAAGCCAGCAGGGCCCCGAAGAAGACCAGCAACCGGGGAGCGCGCCGGGCGACGAGGGCGGCCAGGAGCGGGGTGAACACCACGTAGAGGCCGGTGATCAGCCCGGAGTTGGATGCCGAAGTGTGGGCCAAACCGACGGTCTGCAGGGCATAGCCGGCGAAGAGCAGTGACCCGGCTATGGCGCCTTCGCGCCACAAGCGCCGCCCCCGGGGCGGGGCCAGGACCACCAGTACCGCCGCGCCGAGCGAGAAACGCCATCCCACAAACCCCAGAGGGGGCAGGTAGGTGACGGCGTCCTTGATGACCACGAATGTCGAGCCGAACAGGAAGGCGGCAAAGGCGAGGGCCACGTAGGCAACGCGAGGGCGGCGCATCGGGGGTCGAGCATAGAGGGCCGGCAGTCGCGTCCCGGGGCGTGAGATGCTCCGCCGCCGGCGCGCCCCTTCGGCCCGGTTACGCTGCTCGCATGGAAGCCACCCCGACTCCTCTGGAGCCATCGCCTCTGGAGCCGTTGCGCGAGCGCATGCGCGGCTACTCGGTCGTCTTCGCCATGGGCCTGGGCGCTGCCGGCCTGGTAGGAGTGGTCATCTGGCTGGCGACCTCGGCCCGGTTGTCGGATGCTCTGGGCTACACGTTCATCGCCCTCGGCACGCTGCTGCTGCTGATCGGAGGAGCCCGCGGCGGCGGCTACTCCAACTTGGGTATCGGCGCGGTGGAGGCCCTCATGGGCGGGCGCAACCGGTCGCAGGACGACTATGTGGCGGATGCCGAACTGCGTCGTGGCGAGGTGATGAAGAAGCGTGACCCCATGGCCCGGCTGCGGCGCGGGTTGCGGCCCCAGGCCAATCCCGCGGCCTTCTGGCAGGTGATCGCCGGCTTCCTCTACGTCGGCGTCGGAGTGGCGCTGACGCTGCTTCTTGCCGCCGGTTGAACCGCCGCGGATTGATCCGTCGCGGGTTGGTCAACCGATGCGGCGGCTGAAGGACAACAGGCTGCCGAGCAACGCCAGCGCGGCGCCGGCGAGGACCACCCACGGACCGGCACGCACCGCACCGCCCTCCACCGCCCCAACGGCGGTGGCGGCGTCGATCACCTTGGCCACGGAGAAGACGACCGCGGCGCATGAGAGCAGCACGGCGACCAACGCGAGCGGGGCCCGGTAGCCCTCGGGGCGGTCGCCCAGCAGGGCGAACAGGGCCAGAGGGGCCAGGGGGAGCATGACCGGCCAGGCGGCAGCGTCGAATCCGTCGACCGGCCCGACTATGGGGAAGCGAGCCTGGGGCAGGAAGAGGGCGAGGCCGGCGACCGCCACTCCGGCCAGGGTGACGGAGCGCGAGTAGTGCACGGCGCCTCAGGAGAAGAGGTCTTCGAGGTCGTCCGGCCACCACGGCTGTACCGGCCGCTGCGCCGGCACCGTGGGCTCGGTGTCGGGGTCGGTAGGGCGAGGCCGAGGCGCCACCCGGGCGGTGGGCCGGCCCGCGGGCGCGGCCCCAGCGGCGTGATCCGGCTGCGGGGCGGGTGACCGGTGTCGGGGGGAGAAGGCCCGGGCGGCTCCTCGGGAACCGGCCGGGGCGGTGATGCCTGCAGGGCGGCGGGCGGGCGCCGGAGCGCGCCGGGCGCCGGGCTCCGACTCTCCGGGCCCGGCCGCAGGCAGCGCGGCACCGGCACGGAGGAGGCCCAGTACTACCCCGGCGAGAGCGGTGAAGGTGCCCAGCACCAGCAGCCGGGCGCCCATGCCGACGCTGCCTTGTACGGTGCCGGCCAGGGTGGAGGCGTCCAGGTACTTGACCACGGTGTAGGGGAGGGCGGCAGCGGCCGGTGCCAGGCCGGCCCAACTCAAGGGGCGCGGCAGGGGGGCGCTGTGGTCGGGGATGAGAGTCATGATGAAGACGGGCAGCAGGAACAACAGGGCAGGCAGGGCGTCGCCGGCCACGGCCCGCTGGCGGAAACCGTCGGCGGTCACGAAGGGGAGGCTCATGGCACCCAGTACGAGCAGCACCCCCGCGTCGATGACGATGCGGGAGGGGTGGAACGCCAGCCGGGTCGGCGGCCGCGGGCGCGAGTCGTAGGGACGGTTCACTCTGCTCGCCGTGGGTCGGAGTGCCCGAGGTTAGCCTCTTCCGGCCGGTGCTCGGGGAGGGGTCTGCAGCCGGGGGGCGGCGCCGCCATCCTCCAGAGCGACCCGTCCCCCTTCCAGAGAGGTGACCCGGGCCAAGGCTTCTACTCGCCAGCCGTGGGCCTCAAGGCGCCTCCTTCCGTCCTGGAAGGTCTTCTCGATGGCAAAGCCGAGGCCGGTCAGAAGGCAACCGGCCTCCTCGGCGATCTCTCCCAGGGCTTCGGCGGTCCGGCCGCCCGCCAGGAAGTCGTCCACTACCAGCACCCGTTCCGCGGGAGCGAGCACCCGGCGGGCCACTTCAACGCGGTACTCCATACCCCGAGTGGGGGAGAAGACCTCGCGGGCATAGACGTCGCGCCCTCCGGGGCCCAGGAACTTCTTGGCGAAGACCATAGGGACGGCGAGGTGCAGCGCGCAGGCCAGGGCGGGGGCGATGCCGCTGGCTTCAGCGGTGAGCACCACCTGGGGCCCCGCGATGGCGAAGCGGGCGGCCAGGTCGTCCCCCACCGCGGCGATGAGGTGGGGGTCCACGCGGTGGTTCAGGAAGTCATCCACCTTCAGCAGGGGGCCCTCTACCCGCCCGCGCTCAAGGATGGCTCGCCGCAGTAACTCGGTCCCGGTGGCCAGAGCTCTCCTGTGGTCGCTACCGCTCACCCTAGAGGAATGCAGCCCCGGCGGGTGGACAGCCCCGGCGGGTGGACAGCCCCGGCGGGTGGACAGCCCCGGCGGGTGGACGGCCCCGGCGAGCGTGCGGATGGGGCGTCCGGCGCCTAGCGGAACCCGCGCTTGATTGCCTCGAGGGCGAAGAGGACACCGACGCCGGAGGCCAGCGTCAATCCAAGGTCGATGGGGCCCATCGCCAGCACCCCGAAGAAGTCGTTGATCCCGGGGATGTAGACCACCGCCAACTGGAGCCCGACGACCAGGGTCACCATGGTGGTGAGTACCCGGTTGCCGCGGAGCCCGCGCTGGAGGACCGATTCGCTGTCGGAGCGCGCCACCAGAGCCTGCGCCACCTGGGCCAGAGCCAGCATGGTGAACATCATCGTCTGCCACTTGGGGTTGTCGGTATGCCAGTACCACAGCCCGAGAATCAGGGCCGCCCCGCCGATCACGGCGCCGGTGAGGAGCACCCGCAGCCCGGCGGGACGGGCGAACACCCCCTCCTTGGGGGAGTAGGGCGGGCGCTTCATGACGGCGCGCTCGGGCGGCTCGAGCCCGAGGCCCAGGCCGAGGAGGCCGTCGGTGAGCAGGTTCAACCAGAGCAGCTGCAGGGGCAGCAGGGGCAGAGTGGTCCCCAGGAACGGAGCCAGGAGCATCACCAGGACCTTGCCGGCATTGCCCGCTACCGAGAAGCGAACGAACTTGCGGATGTTGTCGTAGATGGTCCGGCCTTCCCGGACCGCGCTCACGATGGTGGCGAAGTTGTCGTCGAGCAGCACCATGTCGGCGGCTTCCTTGGCCACATCGGTGCCGGTGATGCCCATGGCCACGCCGATGTCGGCCCGGCGCAGGGCGGGGGCGTCGTTCACCCCGTCGCCGGTCATGGCCACGATGTGCCCCTCTGCCTGGAGGGCCTCGACGATGCGCAGCTTGTGCTCGGGAGAGACGCGAGCGAACACCCGGGCGGGGTTCTCTGGGTGGGTCACCGCTCGGCGCAACTCCTCTTGGGTCATCCTCTCGAGTTCGGAGCCGGTGAGGGCCCGGTCCCCCTGGGTGATGTCCAGCTGGCGGGCGATCTCGAGAGCGGTGAGGGGGTGGTCCCCGGTGATCATGGCCGGGATGATGCCGGCGGTCCGACAGGTGAGCACGGCCTCGGCCACCTCCGGGCGGGGCGGGTCGATCATGCCGAACAGGCCCACGAAGGTGAGGTCCCGCTCCAGTTCGGCGGCCGAGGGGTCGGGGTCTTCTGCGAAGAGACGGAAGGCCACCCCGAGCACCCGCATCCCCCGTCCGGCGAGTTCGGCCTCGGAGGAGACGATACGTCGGCTCCAGTGGTCGTCCATGGGCTGGGCGCCGCCGTTCACCCAAACCCGGCTCGATCGCTCCACCAGACCTTCGACGCTCCCCTTGGTGAAGGCGATGAAGGAGTGGCCGGCCGGGTCGAGGCCGGGGAGGAGGTCGGGGTCGTGCTGCCCCAAGCGATGGACTGTGGTCATCCTCTTGCGCTCCGAGTCGAAAGGCACTTCGGAGTGGCGGGGCAGCGACCGGTCGAGGTCGGGTTTGCGTAGCTTCAGCGTGGCCGCGGCCAGCACCAGGGCCCCCTCGGTCGGGTCGCCCACGGCGGTATCGCCGTCGGCCTCGTCGGTAACCAGCCGGGCATCGTTGCACAAAGCGCCGCCCACGGCGGCCAAGGAGAGGGCGGAGTGAATGGCGGGGTGCGTCTCGCGGCCGCCGCGCAGCACTCCGTAGCGGTCTACTGCCTGGGTCAAAGGCTCGACGTGCCCGGCGACGTCGAGGAGCAGCACCTGCATGCGGTTCTCGGTGAGGGTTCCGGTCTTGTCGGAGCAGATGATGGTGACCGAGCCGAGGGTCTCGACGGCGGGCAGGCGGCGTACGAGGGCCCGGCGGGAGAGCATGCGCTGCGCTCCGAGGGCCAGAGTGATGGTGACCACCGCGGGAAGGCCCTCCGGGACCACCGCCACCGCTACCGAGACGGCGGTCAGCAGCATCTCCCGCAGTTCGTCCCCACGGATCAGGCCCAGGGCGAAGATGAGGGCGGCAACGGCCAGGCCGGCAGCCGCCAGGAGCTTGCCCACTCGATCGAGGCGGCGCTGCAGCGGGGTGAGCCCCTCGCTGGTTTCCTGGAGCAGGCCGGCGATCTTGCCCAACTCGGTGCTCATCCCGGAGGCCACCACCAGCGCCCGGCCGCGTCCCTGAGTCACCACCGTTCCCATGTAGACCATGTTGCGCCGGTCGCCCAGTGCCAGGTCGTCCCCTTCGAGCATGTCGGTGCGCTTGTTGATGGGGTTGGACTCCCCGGTGAGAGCGGCTTCCTGCAGGCGCAGGCCGGCAGCCAGGGTCAGGCGGGCATCAGCCGGGATCAGGTCCCCGGCGTCGAGCACCACCAGGTCGCCGGGGACTAGGCGGCGCGCCGCGATCTCCTGTGGCTTGCCGTCGCGCACCACGGTGACCTCGGGCACGGCGAGGCGCTTCAGGGCGGCGATGGCCTTCTCGGCCCGGTACTCCTGGATGGTCCCCAGGAGCACGAACAGCACCACGATGGCGGCGATGGCCACGGTGTTCTTGATGTCGCCCAGCGAGGCGGCCAGCGCGGCGGCGGCGATGAGGACGAGGACCATGGTGGCCCGCAACTGCTCGAAGAGGATGCCCAGCGGAGTGCGGCCCCCGGAGTCCTGTAGCTCGTTGGGGCCGTAGGTGGCCAGGCGGGCTTGGGCCTCGGTGGCAGTGAGGCCGTGCTCGGGGTCCGAACGCAGTTCTCGGGCGGCCTCGTCGACCGGCATCCGGTGCCAGGCAGCGGCGGGAGGGGCGGACGGGGCGAGGGTCATGTGGATGGGGTCATGGTGGCGGCGGGCCTGATCGTAACGGGAGGCGGGAGCGGGCACGAGACCCTCTAGTTACGATCGCTGCCGTGGAACCGAGATCGTCCGGCATGCCTTCGGCCGAGGAGCGACGGCGAGCCCGCACCATCCTGGGGCGCTTGAAGAAGCGGTACCCGGACGCGGGCACGGCCCTGGAGTATCGCGATCCCTGGCAGCTCCTCGTGGCCACCGTGCTGAGTGCGCAGACCACCGACGCCAACGTCAATCGGGTCACGCCCGGGCTGTTCGCCCGCTGGCCCCTGCCGGAGGATCTTGCCGAGGGCTCGCCCGAGGAGGTCGAGGCGATGATCTACTCGACGGGCTACTACCGGCAGAAAGCGCGAGCGATCATTGCCCTCAGTGCCGACTTGGTGGAGCGCTTCGAGGGTGAGGTGCCCGCCGACTTGGACGCCCTGACCAGCCTGCGCGGTGTGGGTCGCAAGACGGCCAGCGTGGTGCTGGCCGAGGCCTTCGGGCGGCCGGCGATTGCGGTGGACACCCACGTGGGCCGGCTGGCCCGCCGGCTGAGTCTGAGCGCCGCCCACGACCCGGCCAAGGTGGAGGCCGACTTGCGGGCCCTCTACCCGGTGCGGGAGTGGGCGGGCATCTCCATGCGCTTCATCCTCTTCGGGCGCGAGGTGTGCCTGGCCCGTCGGCCGCGTTGCGAGTCGTGCCCTCTGGCCGACCGCTGCCCCTACCCGGGCCGGGGGTCGTGAGGCCGCTGCCCGGTCTGCTTCGGCGGAGCCCTCACGACCGGGAGATCGCCGCCCTGGCGCTCCCGGCCCTGGGTGCCCTGGCCGCCGATCCGCTGCTGTCCTTGGTCGACACCGCTTTCGTCGGACGCCTGGGGGCGGCCTCCCTGGGTGCCCTGGGAGTGGCGGTGGCCGCCTTCGCCGTGGTGTTCCACGCCTTTACCTTCCTGGAGTACGGGACGACGTCGCGGGTGGCGCGCGCGGTAGGGGCCGGGGATGCCGGCGCGGCCGTTGACCAGGTGGTCTTTCAGGTGTGGCTCTTCCTCGCCCTGGCGCTCGATGCCCTGGCGATCGCCGCCCAAGCCCTGGTCGGCCGGCTCCTGGGCCGGGGCGACCGGTGCCGCCGCCGCGGCGGCCGCCGGGATGCTGGCAGTAGTGCTGCCGCTGGGGTGGGGGCTTGCCGGGGTGTGGTGGGGGATGGCCGTGCTGGTGGGGATGCGGGCCGTCACCCTGGCGTGGCGCCGCCTGAGCCCTCGATCTCCGCTGGCGCCGTGAGGGGGGCTCCCCGGGTCTCGGGGAGGAGGAGCAGCAGGGCCGAAGAGGCCAGGAGGACTCCGCCCAGCCCGGCGATGGTGACCGGCACCCCCCAGGCCCCGATGGCGAAGCGCCCGGCAAGGAAGCCGCCCAGGCCTCCCAGGATGCCGGCATTGATGAGCCAGGCGCCGGCGGTGGCGCGGGACGAGGTAGGGAACAGCTCGGCCCTCTGGGCGGTGAAGGCCGGAGCGAAGGCGGACGAGCCCAGGATGGCGAGGAAGACCCCCAGGCCCATGGCCCAGCCGGCCTCGGAGAAGTAGGTGAGGATGCCGCCGGCGACACCGATCAGCATCGCCACCAGTTCGGTGGGGCGCCGGCCGATGAGGTCGGCGGCCCGGCCCCCGGCGAGGAGGCCCAGGGGCACCGCCGGCGTGCTGGCCAGCACCAGGAGAAGTGAGGCCCCGCCCTGGGCCCAGCCGAGGTCGTTCACTAGGCGGGGGTTGACGAAGGCCGACGCCGGCCCGATGAAGGCGGCGGTGGCGAAGGACAGCCCTGCCATGGGCCAGAAGCGGCTGGCCAGTCCTCCCTGGAGGGCGGCTCCGAGC
The DNA here is from genome assembly GCA_016932695.1 of Acidimicrobiia bacterium. Taxonomy (GTDB): domain Bacteria; phylum Actinomycetota; class Acidimicrobiia; order Spongiisociales; family UBA11373; genus VGBK01. The sequence continues at coordinate 18,292 of JAFGCH010000160.1, forward strand.
GGGGAGCGAGCGCCGGGCCGAAAGAGACGCGACTCCCGCAAGCGCAACACGAGAAGGGGCAGAAGCACCAGGGGCAGGGCGGAGGCCCCAAAGAGGGCGCGCCAGGCCTCGTCGCTCGCCTGGGCGGCCGGGGTGATCAGGAGCCCGAACCCGGTGCCCATGCTCAGGCCTAGGGCGAACACCCCGGAGGCGTAGCCCCGCACCGCAGGATTCACCTCCTCGGCTATGACCACGAGGCCGAGGGCGCCGAGGGCGATGGTGCCGATGCGGGCTATCCCCTGGAGGACGGCAAAGGCGGCCAGCGATGGGGCGAAGGAGGTGGCCAGGTTGGCCAGGGGGATGAGGGCGAAGGCGAGGAGCAGCGGCTCGCGGCGCCCGCGGCGGTCGGCCCACCAGGAGAGCAGCAGGGCGGTGAGGGCGGTGGCCCGGACCACCGCTTCCAGGTCGGCGATCCCCTGGTCGCTCAGCCCAAAGGTGTCCCGGGTGTAGGCCAGGGTGTGGGTGAAAACGTTGCTGCTCCAGCCCTGGGAGAAGGCGGCCGCGGCGAGCAGGGCGAGCAGGCCGATCTCCCCACGCTGCAGAGGCGCCGGGGGGGCCAGCGAGGCCAGCGTCCCCCGGAGGCGGCCCCAGGCGATCGGGAGGGTGGGCACCGCGGGGAGGTTACCCTGGGAAGAGCGAAGCCTCGGCCGGGGTTGAAGGCGCCGTCGTGTGCTCGGGAGGGTCATGGAGATCACCGGTCTCACCCCGGTGAGCGTGCTCGCCGCCTTCGGCTTCGGGGCACTCTCTTTCCTGTCTCCTTGTGTGCTCCCCCTGCTGCCCGGCTACCTGAGCATGATGTCGGGCTACTCGGCGGCGGACCTGGCCGACAACCGGGGGTCCACGCGGCGCATGCTGCGGGTGACCCTGCTCTTCGTCCTCGGCTTCACCGTGGTCTTCGTGCTGCTCGGCGCGGCGGCGACCACGGTGGGCCGGGCACTGTTGCGGAACCAGGGCGCTCTCACCACCGCCGCCGGGTGGCTGGTGGTGGCCATGGGCTTGTTCCTCGCCGTGACCGCGGTATGGACCCCGCGCTTCTTGCTGCCGCTGCTGCGGGAGCGGCGGGTGGAGGTGCGGCCCTCCCGCCTGGGGGCCTGGGCCCCGCCGCTCATGGGGGCCGCCTTCGGCTTCGGCTGGACGCCCTGCATCGGGCCTACCCTGGGCAGCATCCTGGCCTTGACTGCGGTGGGCCAGCAGGGGACGACGGTGGCGGCGGGCATGGTCCTGCTCGCCGTGTTCTCGCTGGGCCTCGGCCTTCCCTTCGTGCTGGCGGGGTTGGGCATGGGCCGCGCCATCCGTCTCTTCGGGCGAGTGCGCCGCTACCTGCGGCCGATAACGGTGGTATCGGGCCTGCTGCTGGCCGGCTTCGGGGTGTTGCTGGTCACCGGGCGCATCGTGGACCTGAATCGGTGGTTCCAGCAGTACCTGCCCGACTGGCTCTGGAACCTGTGAGGCCTGTTCTACGCTGATCGCGGCGCGGGGAGCCTGCCGGGCTCCGGCAAGCCCACCAAAGGTTCACCCGGGGCTAACAGATGTCGAACCCACCACGCCGACAATGGCGGGGTCGAGAAGCCGGGTCGAGGAGGAAGCGTGCAGACGGGCGGCACGGTGCTGCTGATCGAGGACGAAGAGGCCATCGCCGATCTCGTCCGGATGTACTTCGAGCAGGACGGTTTCCGTTTGGTCCATGCCGGCGACGGGGTCTCCGGGCTCAATGCAGTGCGCGACCGCAGCCCGCGCGTCGTACTGCTCGACCTGGGACTCCCCGGCATGGACGGGATCGAGGTCTGCCGTCGCATCCGGGGCTTCAGTGATGTGCCCGTGATCATGCTGACGGCGCGCGATACCGAGGTGGACAAGATCGTGGGCCTCGAGATCGGGGCCGACGACTACGTGACCAAGCCCTTCTCGCCGCGGGAGCTGGTGGCACGGGTGCGGGCCGTGCTGCGCCGTTCGGAGGAGGCGCCGCGAGCCCCGGCGGTCATCGAGGTCGGCTCTTGGGTCATCGACGGAGGGCGGCGGGAGGTGACGAGCCCCGGCGGCGAGGTGGTGCGGCCGACGGCGCGCGAGTTCGATCTGCTGTGGTTCCTGGCGGAGAACCGCGGGCTGGTGTTGAGCCGGGCCCAGATTCTCCAGGCCGTCTGGGGCTACGACTACTTCGGCGAAACGCGCACCGTGGACGTCCATGTGCGGCAGCTGCGCAAGAAGCTGGAGGGTATCCCCATCGAGACGGCCTGGGGCGTCGGCTACCGGATGGCGGGCTGAACGTGCGACGGCGGTTTTTCTGGGCGCTGGTAGCGGTCTCGGTGGTGACTCTGGCCGTCGGCGGCCTGACGGCGGCGCTGCTGATCAACGACTCGGTCGAAGAATCGGCGCGCGCCGAGTTCAACCGCCAGGCCGAGGCGACGGCACGACTCATCGAAGCTTCGGTGAGGGAGCGGGGGAGCCTGGGGACCACTCCACTGCGCAACCTGGGGAACCTGCTGGCGGTAGTGCGCGTCGTGGGGGGCCACGACTACGTGGAGGCGGTGCTTATAGGACCGGCCGGGGGTAGCACCGTGGTGGGTGATTCCGCCCCTCTGGCCGAGCAGGTCCCCGGCGGAGTGGACGGCCTGGGGCGGCGGGTGCAGTTCGAAGCGGAGGTGGACGGCGAGGCCGTGGCCGCCTTCGCCCTGCCGGTGCAAATGGGAGCCCTGGGCAAGGTGGTGGTGGTCGTCGGCACCGACCTCGAGTTGGTGCCTTGGCCACCCGTGGTGGTGCGGCTGCTCTGGGCGGTAGGCCTGGGTGTGCTGCTGGCCGCCCTTCTGGCCATGTGGCTCTCCCGTTTCCTGGGGCGGCGCCTGGAGGGTCTGAGTGCCGCCTCGCGGGCGCTGGCGGGCGGGGACCTGGCCGCCCGGGCTCCGGTCGACGGCGGCGACGAGATCGCCGAGGTGGCGGTGGCTTTCAACGATATGGCGAGCGAACTGGAACAAGCACGCCGGAGGGAGCGGGAGTTCCTGGTGAGCGTGGGCCACGACCTGCGCACCCCGCTGACCACGATCTCCGGCTACGCCGAGGCGCTGCACGAGGGCAAGGTGGAGGGGGAGGAGCTGGCCCGGGTGGGCGGGGTGATGTACCGCGAGTCGGGGCGCCTGAGCCGGCTGCTCGAGGACTTGATGCTGCTCTCCCGCCTGGAAGCGGGGGAGTTCACCCTGCGCCCCGAACCGGTCGACCTCACGGCACACTTGCGGGGCACCGTCGAGGCTTACCGTGGCCGGGCCGAGGCGGCCGGGGTGCGGCTGGAGGCCGACCTGCCGGCGCTGGCCCCGGTGCTGGTGGACCCCGACCGCATCGACCAGGTGGTGGGGAACTTGGTGGAGAACGCCCTGCGCTACACCCCGGCCGGCGGCGAGGTGCGCTTGGCGCTCCGGGCGGAAGGGGAGAAGACCCGCATTGCGGTGAGCGACACGGGGCCGGGCATCGAAGGGGACGACCTGCCGCACATCTTCGAGCGCCTCTACGTAGCCCAGCGCTACCGGCCCGCCCGGCCCGAGGGCTCGGGGCTGGGCCTGGCCATCGTGAGGCAGCTCGTGGAGGCCATGGGAGGACGGGTCGAGGTGTCCAGCGCTCCGGGACGGGGCACCACCATCGCTGCCCTGCTGCCGACGCTTGCGGCGTCGGGGTAGGCGAGGGCGCCCCGCCCCATCCCGCGTCGGCTCCGGCGGTGGGCGCGGGGGCGGGCCGGCTTTCACCGGGGAGGGCGGCGGCAGGTCTACCCTCCCCGCCATGACCGACTTCTTCCGCGTCGCCGGTGCCCAGTTGAATTTGACCGTGGGGGACCTCGAGGGAAATGCCACCCGAATCCTCGAGGCCATGGCCTGGGCCGAAGGCCTGCAGGCCGACGTGCTCCTCCTGCCGGAGCTGGCGGTGACCGGCTACCCGCCGGAGGATCTGCTGCTGCGGCGCCGGTTCATCGAGGCCAACCTCCAGGCGATGTACCGCGTGGCGGGCAAGACGGGACAGACCACCGCGGTGCTCGGCTTCGTGGACCAGGCCCTGGGTGAGCCGCGCCGCGACGATGCCGGGCCGGGCCGTCTGTTCAATGCCGCCGCGTTGGCGGCGGAAGGGCGGGTTCGGGGGATCTACCACAAGGTGGTGCTGCCCAACTATGGGGTGTTCGACGAGGACCGCTACTTCTTCCCGGGGGCGGCGCCGGCGGCGCTGTGGGACATCAACGGGGTGGTGGCCGGGGTGTCGGTGTGCGAGGACATCTGGGTGGCCGACGGGCCGGCCGCCCGGCAGGCCGAGGCGGGGGCCGACATCCTGCTCAACATCAACGGCTCTCCCTACCACCGAGGGAAGGATTCCGAGCGTGAGGAGATGCTCCGTGCCCGGGCGAAGGCCTGCGGCCTGCCCCTCATCTACCTGAACCTGGTGGGAGGCCAGGATGAGCTGGTCTTCGACGGGGCCAGCATGGTGTTCGACGGCGCCGGCGAGCTTCTCTATCGCAGCCCGCAGTTCGTGGAGGACCTCTTCTGGGTGGACGTGCCCCTCTCGGAGGCCGGGCGCAGCGACGTGGAGGCCACCGTGGTCAGCCGGGGGACTCTGCTGGAGGGAGAGCCGGAACCGCCCCCGGAGACACACCCGCCGCTGGAGGACATCGCCGAAATCTACGGGGCCCTCTGCCTGGGCCTGGGCGACTACGCCCGAAAGAACGGGTTCTCCCAGGTGGTGGTGGGGCTCTCGGGGGGGATCGACTCGGCGCTGACGGCCACCATCGCCGCCGACGCACTCGGGCCGCAGGCGGTGTGGGGGGTCACCATGCCCAGCCGCCATTCCTCCGAGGGCTCCGTGACCGATTCGCGGGCGCTGGCGGCCAACCTGGGCATCAGGCTGTCGGAGATCTCCGTCGAGCCGCCTTTCAGCGGGTTCCTCGCGGCCCTGGCGGAGGAGTTCGGCGGCGCCGAGCCCGGGGTGGCCGAGGAGAACCTGCAGGCCCGGGCACGGGGGAGCATCCTCATGGGCCTCTCCAACAAGCACGGCGGCCTGGTGCTGGCCACGGGGAACAAATCGGAGATGTCGGTGGGGTACTCGACCCTCTACGGCGACATGGTGGGCGGCTTTGCGGTGCTCAAGGATGTCTACAAGACCGTGGTCTACGACCTGGCCCGCTGGCGCAACCGGGACGGTGAGGTCATCCCCGAGGCGACCATCGCCAAGCCGCCGTCGGCGGAGTTGCGCCCCAACCAGCTGGACACCGACAGCCTTCCTCCCTACGAGACGCTGGATCGCATCCTGGAGGCCTACGTGGAGCAGGATCTCGCCGTGGACGAGATCGTGAAGCGAGGCTTCGATCGTGCCCTGGTGGAGAAGGTGGCCCGGATGGTCGACCGCAACGAGTACAAACGCCGCCAGTCACCGCCCGGGGTGAAGATCACCCCGAAGGCGCTGGGACGCGACCGTCGCCTGCCCATCACCAACGGGTTCGCCGGGTAGGCCTCCGGAGGGGGGAGGGATTGCGGGGCGCGGCCCGCCCGCCGCCCGCTCCCGCGGGGCGAACGGACGGCAACGAGACGCCTGACGCAGGAGGCGCGATGCCGGCGCCGGTGTGCCGGCGAGAGGCGTCGCGGAGAAGGGGCGCCAAGGGGCGACAACACGGGGGTTCGTTGTGCCCCTACACCTCCTGGATCGCTTGCTAGGGTGGAGTCAGGATCCACCGACCAGCCGCCGGGGCCGGGGTTCCGGGCTCCGATTGAGGGGCACCGTGGCCCAAGGCGGGTAGACAGGCATCGACGGTGTTCCGCGATGC
>JAFGCH010000042.1 GCA_016932695.1 Acidimicrobiia bacterium
ATGCGGCTGCCGCGCTGGCGCTGTCCGTACTCATCGCCTACGAAGGCCGGCAGGCCTGGCGTGACCGGGAGTGCTGCTGAAGGGGGGAGGGCTCAGGGTCTCACTGCTTGGAGCGCTCGAAGTGCACGTGGCGTCCGGCGGCCGGCCGGTGGTGGGCGTCGTCGAGCACCAGGGAGCCGTCCTCCAGGTGCACGATGCCGATGCCGTAGGCCTCCGACAGGCGGTCGGGGTGCAGCGCCTGGGCCGGAGGCCCCTCGGCGTGGACCCGGCCGGACATGAGGATCACGTGGTCGGCCCGGTTGGCGTCGGCCACGTCGTGGGTGGTCAGCACCACGGTGACCCCCCGGGCCGTCTCCGCGACCACGGCTTCGCGGATCCGCTCGGTGGAGACGAGGTCGAGGCCGGTGACCGGCTCGTCGAGCAGCAGCATGTCGGCCTGTTGGGCAAGGCCCTGGGCCACGAACACCCGTTGCCTTTGCCCGCCGGACAACTCGTGGAGGTGGCGGCCGGCCAGGTCGGCCACCTCGAGTCGCTCCATGGCCTCCAGGTAGGCGCGCCGGTGCGGGCCCCGTAGGAAGCCCCAGGGCCCGAGAGCGGCGTAGCGACCCATGGCAACCGTCTCGCGCACGGTGATCGGCATCACCTCGTTGACCTTGGTCGCCTGGAGTACGTAGGCCACCCGGCGGCGTGCCCGGCCGGGGGACCGGCCGAGGACCTCGAGGGTGCCGCGACGGGGCGGGAGTAGGCCGGCCATGGCGTTGAGCAAGGTGGACTTGCCCGAGCCGTTGGGACCGATGACGGCGGTGAGACGCCCGGCGGGGATGACGAAATCGGAGACGTCGACGGCGAGGTGGCCGCCGTAGGAGAACGCCACGCCCGTACCGCGGGCGGCTATCGGCGACGGCATGCCGCGCACTTCCCCTCGATGTCGATGCGATGGCCGGTGGCTTCGAAGCCGGCGCCGCCGGCGATGCGCTCGACCAGGGCGGCGATGGTGCCTTCGGTCTGTGGGTCGATGGAGACGTCGCGCACCTCTCCGCAGACCAGGCACACCAGGTGGTGGTGATGACCGGTGAGCCACTCGGCCAGCTCGTAGCGGGCCACACCTCCGCCGTCGTGCTCGCGGGCCAGGACCCGGGCGGCGGCGAGCACGGTGAGGGTCCGGTATAGGGAGGAGAGGGGCAGCCGGGAGCGCAACGCAGTGTGGAGGTCCCCGGTGGTGAGAGGGCCGGGGGCGTCTGCCAGGGCCCGCACCACGAGGCGGCGGGCGGGAGTGAAGCGGAGGCCCTCGTCGGCCAGGAGCTCGGCGACGGCCTGCTCGGCGCGATCTGCTTGCGCTGTCTTCATGACACCGGTACTATAGCACTGATAATCATTCTCATTCTCGTTTTTCTTCGGTTCCGATTGCGGCAGTGGGAGGGCTTGATGAGGTTCCGGCGGATGGTGAACGGGCTCGCCGCGGCGGCGTTGCTCCTGGCCGGCTGCGGGGGCGAGGCGGCTCCGGCGGCGAGCACAGAGGGCTGCCGCGTCCTGAGAGTCGTGGTCACCACCTCCGTCCTGGGAGACATCGTGCAGAACGCGGTAGGCGAAGCGGTGAACGTCGAGGTGTTGATGCCGGTGGGCGCCGACCCGCACTCCTTTTCGCCGTCGGCGTCGCAGGCGGGGGCGCTGCGGGAGGCCGACCTGGTGGTGGCCAACGGCCTCGGCTTGGAGGAAGGCCTCCAAGGCGTGGTCGCCCAGGCGGCCGCCGCCGGGGTGACGGTGGTGGAAGCGACTTCGTTCGTGGATCCGCTGCCTTTCGCCCAAGTGTCGGCGCACGAGGAGGAGGGCGAGGCAGCGCAGGAGGAGGAGGGCGAGGAGGCGCACGAGCACGACACTCTCGACCCGCACATCTGGACCGACCCGGCGCGCATGGCCGAGGTGGCTACCGGCCTGGGCGAGGCGCTGGCCGCCGCCGATCCGTCCTGTGGCGCCGACCATCGGGAAGCGGCGGCGGCCTACCGGCAGCGCCTGGAGGCGCTGGACGCCGAGATCGAGGGGATCCTCGCCGCGGTGCCTCCCGAGGACCGCAAGCTGGTGACCAGCCACCACGCTTTCGGCTACTTCGCCGACCGCTACGGCTTCGAGATGATCGGGGCGATCATCCCGGGGGGCAGCACCCTGGCCGAGCCCAGCCCGGCCGATCTCGCCGCCCTGGTGGAGATCCTGCGCCGGGAGGGAGTGCGGGCCGTCTTCGCCGAGACCACGCAGCCGGCCGATCTGGCCGAGGCGCTGGCCGCCGAGTTGAGCGGCGAGGTCGCGGTGGTGAGCCTGTACACCGGTTCGCTGGGTGAGGCGGGTTCGGGCGCCGACACCTACATCGGCATGCAGCGCGTCAATGCCCAGAGGATCGCGGGAGCACTGGGGGAAGCGTGAGCCCGGGGGGCCTACTGTGAGACGGCAGTGGACTGGCTGACCGAACCCTTCTCGTACGACTTCATGCAACGTGCCCTGGCGGCGGGGGTGCTGGCCGTGCTGACCACCTCTGTCGTGGGCACCTGGGTGATCCTGCGCGGCCTGGCCTTCATGGGTGATGCCCTGGCCCACGGGGTCCTGCCCGGCATCGCCGTGGCCATCCTGCTGGACATCCACCCGATGATCGGGGCGGCGGTGGCCGCGGTGGTGATGGTGGGGGCGATCTCGCTGGTGCACCGCACCACCCGGCTGTCCGAAGACACCGCCATCGGCTTGCTCTTCGTGGGCATGCTGGCGTTGGGGGTGATCATCATCTCTCGCAGTGGGTCCTTCGCCGTGGACCTGGTGGCCATCCTGTTCGGCGACGTCCTGGGCACCTCCACCGGGGACCTGGTGGTACAAGGGGTGGCCGCGGGGCTGGCGCTGGTCGGCGTGGCCTTGTTCTACCGGCCGCTGCTGGTGCTGTGCTTCAACGAGCAGAAGGCGGCCACTCTCGGCCTGCGCCCCCGCCTGGCCCACCTGGTGATGATGGGCCTGATCACCCTGGCGGTGGTCTCCTCGTTCCAGGCGGTGGGCGCCCTGCTGGTCTTCGGCCTCCTGATCGCCCCGCCGGCTACTGCAGTGCTGCTGGCGCGGCGCGTGCCCACCGTGATGGTGGTGGCGGCAGCCCTCGGCGTCGGGGAAGTGGGGGCCGGGCTGCTGCTCTCCTACTACCTCGACACCGCGGCCGGGGCCACCATGTCGGCCCTGGCCGTGGTCGTGTTCTTCGTCGTTCTGGCCCTCACCCGAGGGGTGGCCCGGGCGAAGCAGCGGGCGCAACCGGCGGCGGGCGATAGCCTGGGGTGACCATGCGGCGCCTCGCTCCCTTTCTGATGGCCCTGGCTCTCGCCGCCGGGGCTTGTGCCTATGAGTCTTCGGGCACCACCACCACGACGGTGGTGGACCCCGCCGATGTGCCTCCCGCCACCGGCCCCGGGGAGTTGGGCTTCGAAGACCAGCTCATCGAGGGCTCCGCCGTGATCGTGGCGTCGGTGACCATGCCCTCCGCCGGCTTCATAGTGCTCCAGTCCGATGCCTCCGGCACTCCCGGAGAGATCCTCGGGGTCTCCAACCTCATCGGCCGGGGCACGGTGACCGGAGTGGTGGTGCCGCTCTTCTTCCCTCTCGAAGCGGCGGCCACCATGCACGCCACCCTGCACGTCGACATGGACGGCGACGGCCTGTTCCGCTACGAGCCACCCGATGATTTCATCGACTTGCCCGCCACTCGGGCCGGTGGGGGACCGGCCACGGCGGTGGCCGCCGTCGACTTGCTGCCCCCGCTGGCGCCGGCATCGATCTCGTTCCTGGATCAGCGCACCGACGGCGCGGCCGTGGTGGTGGCCGAAGTGAGCCTTCCCGGGCCCGGCTTCGTGGCCCTGCACGCCGACGAGGACGGGGTACCCGGGGCCATCCTGGGTGCCAGTGCCGTGCTCGACGAGGGCACTACCGAGGAGGTGGCCATCACCCTGGATCGGCCCCTGGAGACGACCCAGCAGATGTTCGCCGTGGCCTATGTGGACCGCGATCGGGATGGGGTGGCCGGCCTGACCTCGCCCGATTCCCTCGACGACGTGGCGCAGGGCCCCGATGGGGGCCCGGCACGGGCAGCGGCGGTCGTCACCCTGGTGCGCCTGTCCCCGGCAGAGGTGGAGGTCGAGGACCAGGAGGGCGACGGGACGGTGGTGACCGTAGCCTCAGTCACCCTGCCCTCGGCCGGCTTCCTGGAGTTGCGCGCCGATGAGGGGGGCTCTCCGGGCCGGGTTCTGCTGGTGAGCGGACTGTTGCCGGCGGGAACCTCGACGGGTATCGACTTCGCGCTCGATCCGGCGCTCGACGCCGACGCCGCCTTCTGGGTGCGGCTCCGCATCGACTTCGACGGCGGCGGCGAACTCGACGACGACGATCCCATCGCTATGACCGAGGGGGGGCGGCGGGCCCAAGCGTCCTTCGCCTTCACCTTCGTCGAGGACGAAGATGGCGATTGAGCCCGGCCCGGCCGGGGGGGATGGGCCGGCGGCTCCCCTACGCCTTCGGCCTCGCCCGGTAGCCTGAGCGACGGCAGCAGAGGGAGGAGCGATGCACGGCGGCACCTGGCCGGGACGGCAGGCCGGGCCGGGAAGCCCGGCGTCCGGCGTAGGGCGCGCCGCGGCCGGCTCCGGCTGCGCTCCGGGGGGGTGCTGATGGCCCGTCTGCGCCTCTTCGCCAGCCTCCGCGAGGCGGCGGGCGCCGGCTCGGTGGAGGTCCCCGGGGACACGGTGCAGGAGGTCCTGGACCAGGCGACGGCCCGCTTCGGCCCGGCCTTCGCCCGGGCCCTGCTCACCGCTCAGACCTGGGTCAACGGGGAGCGGGCCGGCCCGGCGACCCCGGTGCGGGCCGACGACGAGGTGGCGCTGATCCCACCGGTAGCGGGCGGGACCACCATGGTGCGCTCCCCCGCCGGCTTGGAGTTGGCCCTGCTCGCCGGGACGACGGCGGCGCTGTTCGTGGGCAATGCCCTCTCCCCGCAGTGGTTTGCCGTCGCCGTGGTGGTGACGGGCCTGCTGTGGGGTTACGACCTGGCCGGAGCCGCCGGCCGGCGAGGGCTGTGGGTGGGCGCGGTGCCCATCATCCTGGCGGTGACCGCCGGAACACTGGCCTCCTACCGTTTCGGCAACACCGGCATGGCCGCAGCCACGGTGGGGGCCGTCTTCCTCGCCCTGGTCTGGAGCGTACTGACCCCGCACCTGCGGCCGCTCGAGTCGATTGCCACGGGCACGTTGCTGTGCGCCGCGGGCTCCTTCGGCGCCGGGGCGCTGATGGTCCTGCGGTTGCGCTCGGAGGCCGAGATGACTTCCTTCCTGGTGGTGGCGGCGGTGGCCGTAGCCGCCTCCTGGGTGGCGGCCAGCACCGATGTGGCACCGGTGGACCCGCTGACCGCCGGGGTGCTGGGCGCCCTGGGAGCGGGAGTGCTGGCCGGGGCGGTCTGGTCGGACGACCTGTGGCCCACGGTGGTGGCGGCGGCAGCAGCCGCGGCCGGCCTGGTCGCCGGGCGCAACCTGGGCTCGCTGGCGCGCTCGGGGGGGTTCTTCCTCACGGGGGCGACTCAAGGCGCCCTGGTCCACCTCGACGGGGTGATCCTGGCCGCCGGGGGATTCTGGCTGGCGCTGCACCTGCTCGTCTGAGAGCGCGGCCGGCTTGTTCGTTCTCCTTCATCCTCGGCGCGCCCATGCCGATGTCTGCGGAAAGGCTGTGGATAAATCGATCGCGGACATAGCATGACGTCGATGCGCCCCCGGTTTTGGCTCGCCCGCAACGGGATTGCCTTGCTGGTCGCGGCCCTAGTGGTCGGCACGGCGGCCCCGGCGCGCTCGGCCAGCGAGGCCGAGGTGGAAGAAGCCCGCCGGGCTCGGGAGGCGGCAGCCGCAGCGCGGGCCGCCGCCCTGAACGACCTCGACGAGGCGGTCCGGGTCTACGAGGACCTCAACGGCCGTTACCAGTCCCTGGTATTCCGCATCGGCCAGATGCGCAGCCGGATCGACGCTTACGAGGACGAAGTGCGCCGCATGCGGACGGAGATCCGGGAGCGGGCGGTATCGGCCTACATCCTGGGCCCGCAGCAGAGCACGGGTTCGGGCCTCATGGTCAGCGACCGGGCCCAGCAGGCGCTGGTGGCCCGCCAGGTGCTGGCCCGGGCCGTGGAGGAGCAGGCCGCTTCGCTGGACAACATGGAAGCCATCACCGCCGAGATGGCCCGGCTCGAAGAGGAACTGGAAACCCAGACGGTGGAGGCGAGCGACCTGCGGGTCGAGGCGGAGGCGGTGGCTGCCCGCATGTACGAGCTCCTCGAGGAGAGCGAAGGCGAACTGGCCTCTGCCAACCAGGAGCTGGCCACGGCCGAGGCCGCCCTCGCCGAACAGCGCCGCCTGGAAGAGATCGAGCGGCAGCGGCGACTGAGCCTGGAGTACCGCCAGAACCTGATTCGAGAGGCGCTGCTCAACCCGGCGGGCGGAGTGCCCAACGACGTGACGCCGGGCTTCGTGTGCCCCGTGGCCGGGCCGAACCACTACACCGATTCCTGGGGGGCGCCCCGGGCCGAGGGGCGACGGCACGTCGGCACCGACCTGATGGGGCCCAAGGGCACGCCCCTGGTGGCCGTGGCCAGCGGCATCGTCCGGCCGGGCACCAGTCTCCTCGGTGGGAACAACCTCTGGCTGATCTCCGACTACGGCTCCGCTTTCCTGTATGCCCATCTGGACGGCTATCCCGCCGGCCAGGTCTACGGGCAGTGGGTGGCCGCGGGCACGGTGATCGGCTACATGGGCGACACCGGCAACGCGGCCCCGGGGGCCTATCACCTCCATTTCGAGATCCGCCCCAACGGCTACAACACCCCGCCGGTGAACCCGTACTTCACGCTCATCCGTCACGGGTGTTGAAACCCCTTCCCGATGGGATAGGCTGGCCTCCGCCTTCCGTGCCAACAGCGTGAACCACACCCCCCGCCGCCGCATCGACCTGGTCCAGTCGCCGGAGTTCAGCTCGGAGCTGGAGAGCCTTCCTCTCGAGGACCTCCGCTCGCGCCGGCGCATCTGCGCCGACCTCGATACGGAGCTCTCCTACTACCGGCGCCTGCTTCAGGGGCGTCTCGACTTGCTTGCCTTCGAGGTGCGGCGCCGCTCGGGCGACGAACAGCGCACCCTGCTCGAGGCCCTGCCCGAGGTGCTGGCCTCCTGGACGGCCGGCGAGCCGGGGCTGCCGGAACGCCGGGTGGCGGTGGAGATCCCGGATCTGCCGGCCCAGGGCCGCCGGGCGGTGGACCGGGCCCTGGCCGACGACTTCCTCGCCCGCCTTCCCGAGATGGACGACGCCGAGCTGGCCGCCGTGCAGCACCGGCTGGCCGAAGCCGAGGCCGAGGTATCCCGGCAGCGGCGCTCGGTCTTTGAGGCCTCCGATCGCCTGCAGGCGGAGCTGGTGCGGCGCTACCGGCAGGGCCTGCCCGAGGGGCCGGCGACCCCCGCCGGCTAGCCGTGCTGATCGGAGTCGTCCGCTCCGGCGTGGTCGAGTCGCGTCATCCCGTCGCGGTGGCGGCGGTGGATGCCTCCGGGCGGGTGGTGTTCTGCTCCGGGCCCTACCAGGAGACCCCCTTCTTCATGCGCTCGGCGGCCAAGCCCTTCCAGGCGGCGGTCTCCCGGCGCCGCGGCCCGGCCTTGGCTCTCGAGCAGCTGGCCGTGGCCGCCGCCAGCCACGGCGGGCAGCCCGTCCACGTGGCTCTGGCCGAGCAGATGCTGGCCGAGGTGGGCTTCCGCCCAGAGCACCTGCTCTGCCCTCCCGCCTGGCCCGGCTCGCCCAGCGCTTTGCGTCGCGTCGCCGCCGCGGGGGTGAGCGCGCCGCAACCACTGTTTCACAACTGCTCCGGGAAGCACGCCGCCATGCTGCGGGCCTGCGCGGCCTCCGGGTGGCCCCTCTCCTACACCGACCCGGAGCACCCGCTGCAGCGGGAGATATGCGCCGAGATCGAGGCGTCGACCGGCGAGCCGATCCGGGCGGTGGGGGTGGACGGGTGCGGGGTCCCCACCTTCGGGGTCACCGTGGCCGGCCTGGCGCGGGCCTTTGCCCGTCTGGCCACCGACCCCGAGATGGCGCCCCTGGCCGATGCCATGTTCCGTTTCTCCGCCCTGACCTCCGACGGGGACCGGCCGGAGGTGGAACTAGCGCGTTGGTGCCCGGCAGTGGTCAAGGGCGGGGCCCAGGGGTGCATCGGGGTCGCCTGGTTCGGCGGCTTGGGCGTGGGGGCCAAGTGCTGGAGCGGCGAGGAGCTACCCGCGGTGGTGGCGGTGATCTCCGCCCTGCGGCACCTGGGGGCTTTGTCCGCCTACGGGATGGAGATGCTCTCCGCGGTGGCACGCCCGCCGGTGTTGGGCGGGGGCCGGCCTGTGGGCTACCTCGAGGTGCTGGAAGGCGAGGGGTGAGCGCGGCGCCGGGCAGTTGGGGCTCTCCGGGGTTCGGGTTGCCGCCGGCCGCCGACCTAGTCGGGCCCTTCCCCCAGCGCCCTTTCCTGGAGGCATGGTGGCGCCATCGGGGGGCGGGGGAGGCGTTGATCGTCGGCTCGCCCGCCGGGCTGGTGGCGGCGTGGCGCCGTCCCGACGGCACGGTGGAACTGGCCGGCGAGGGCGACCTCACCGACTATCACGCTCCCCTGGGCCCGGGGGCGGGGGAAGCGGTGGCGAGCCTGGTGACCGGCCTGGCACCCGGCACCAGGTTCCGTTTCGACTCGCTGCCCGAAGAGGCGGCGGTTGCGGTGGCCGCCGGGGTGGCCCGGGCCGGGGCGGAGGCTTCCCTCGTGGAGCATGCCGCCACGGTGATCCTCGACTTGCCCGGCTCCCGGGAGGAGTACTTAGCGAGCCTCGACGGCAAGGAGCGTCACGAGTTGCGGCGCAAGCGCCGCCGCTTCGAAGCGGCTTTCGGTCCGGGACGGCTGGTGCCGGCCGGCTCCGACGGCCTGGCCGCTTTCGCCGCAATGCACCGGGCTGCTCCTGGGGCCAAGGGCCTCTTCCTGACCGGCGAGATGGAGGACTTCTTCCGAGCGCTGCTCGAGATCCCGGGGGCCCGCCTCGACCTGCTGGCCGCAGCCGACGGGGTGCCTCTGGGGGCCGCCTTCGGCTTCGAGGACGAGCGCGCCTACTACCTGTACAACTCGGCCTACGACCCGGGGGCCGCCGCGGCGTCGCCCGGCGTGGTGCTGGTGGATCTGCTGGTGCAGCAGGCCGTCGAGAGCGGCCGGGACCGCTTCGATTTCCTCAAGGGCGAGGAGGCCTACAAGCTCCGGCTGGGCGGCCGGCGGCGCCCCCTGTTCGTAGTGGAGGGGGTGAGGTGATCCGGCGGGTGGCGTACCTCAGCATCCACACCTCCCCCCTGGCCGTGCCCGGGTCGGGCGACGCCGGGGGGATGAACGTCTACATCCACGAGCTGGCCCAGACCATGGCGGGCCGGGGAGTGCAGGTCGATGTCTTCACGCGGGGAGGCGCGGCCGGCGAGATCGAGGTGACCCCCGGCTACCGGGTGGTGAACCTGGCCTTCGGGCCTCCGGGGGACGGGGGGCACGACGCCCTTGCGGAAGCAGTGGGCGACTTTGCCGAAGGGGTGGCCCGCTGGGCGGTGCGCCATCGCGCCTCCTACGACATCCTCCACAGCCACTACTGGCTGTCGGGCTGGGCGGGGGTGTTGCTCCACGAAGTGCTGCGCGTGCCGCTGGCCATTTCTTTCCACACGCTGGGCCGGGTGAAGGACGCCACCCGCCGTGCCGATCAAGCCCCGGCCGGGCTGCTGCGCCTGGTGGCCGAGACCGAGGTGATCGCCCGGGCGGGCTGCGTCATCGCCTCCACCCCCACCGAGGCGGCGCAACTCATCGAGCATTACGCCGCCAACCCCGAGCGCCTCTGCGTCTCCCCACCCGGCGTGGACCACCGGGTGTTCTCCCCCGGGTCGCGTCGCGAGGCCCGGCGGGCCCTGAGCCTGCCGGGCGAGGGAGCCCTGGTGCTGTTCGCCGGGCGCCTGCAGCCCCTGAAGGGCCCCGACGTGGCCCTGGAGGCCTTCTCCCGCCTGGTGGAGGAGGTGCCCGGGGCGCGCCTGCTGTTCGTGGGTGGGCCGAGCGGGACCCAGGGGGAGGAAGAGGTGGCCCGGCTACGCGCCGCCGCGGCCCGCCTCGGGGAACGGGTGATATTCCGCCCGCCGGTGCCCCATCGGCATCTCGCCCAGTACTACCGGGCGGCGGATGTGCTGGTGGTGCCCTCGCGCAGCGAATCCTTCGGATTGGTGGCCGCCGAGGCCCAGGCCTGCGGCTTGCCGGTGGTGGCGGCGTCGGTGGGGGGTCTGGAGCACGCGGTGGCCGACGGGGAGTCGGGGCTGCTGGTAACCGGCTGGGATGCCGCGGACTACGCCGCAGCGCTGCGTCTCGTGTTGACCGAGCCGGACCTGGCGGCCCGTTTGGCGGCGGGGGCGCGCCTTCAGGCGGAGCGCTTCTCCTGGCCGGCCACCGCCGACCGCTTGCTCGAGTTGTACGGCGGGATTGCCGGCCCATGAGCGGCAGCGAGGGTCCCGGCGCGCAAGATCGGGCGCGACGCCTCGTGGAGGAGGTGACGGCGCGCTGGGCGGCGTCACCCGGGAGTGGGGTGGTGTGGACGGGGGATCACGAGGGCCGCCACGGGGTGCGGCTCCACCAGGTAGGGCGGGACTTCACCACCGTCTGGTTCCGGGTGGGCGAGCGCACCCTGGCCGTGGAGGCTTACGTGCTGCCGGCCCCGCCCCCGGGGCGCCGGGAGGAGGCTTTCCGCCAGTGCCTGGCGCGCAACCTCTCGTCGCGGCGGCTGCACTTCGCCCTCGACCGCCACGGTGACCTGCTGCTGGTGGGCCGGGTGCCCCTGGGTGAGGTAGACGAGGGAGAACTGGAGTTGGTGCTGGGGGAAGCCCATGAGGCCATCGCGCTGGCGCTGCCGGCACTGGGGCGTGCTTCGCGGGAGCGCGAAAAGAACCCCTAGGCAACTTGCCTACAGAGCCTGTGGACAAGAGCCTGTGGACAGTGGCCGAGATGGTGGATAACCGCTGTCGGTTTGCCCCGTTGAGCCCGGTCTGACCGCGGGTAGCCTCGGTTGGGTGGCGAGGAGCGCGAAATCGAGACTGCACCGGCCTGCTTGACGCTGCCGGCGCAGCTCCGTATCTTCGGGCATGCGAGGCCCAAGGTGCCGGGCCGGCCGAATACCTCGTTTGGGGAAGTGCGGGGAAAGGGTCGGCGAGGTTCCTTGGGCCTTCGCGTGGCCCGGATGACGGGGAGCCGGCGCCCGCTCAATCGAGGCCGAACATGACCTCGTTGAGGCGCACCCGGTGCACGTCCCAAGTGGTGAGGTCGATGGTCAGTGACCCCAGGCGCAGGCCGCGCATCTCCTCGCCCGAATTGGTGAGCACTCGCAGGATCCCGTCCTCGTGCTCCAGCACGCCGAGCCCCAGGCAGCGGCCGGCGCCGTCCATGAGCCCCACCAGGACGTGGGCCAGGCGGGCCAGGTCGAGGCCCGCCGGCAGGGTGGGAGCAAAGACCGTGGGGCGGACTCGCCAGCGCTCCAGTGGAGCGGTGAAGGCCGCGGCGAAGGCGGCGGCGCGCCGGGCGCGCCGGTCCTCGGCGGAGGCGGGGCGCACCTCGGGATCGGCCCCGGTGAGCTCGACGGTGGCGTTGAAGAAACGCCGCAGCATGCCGACCAGGGGCTCCAGCTCGCCCCCGCGCTGCAGGCCCACCACCACGTCGGGTCGGCACAGCTCCATCTTGTGGTACTTGAGGGTCTGGCCGATGACCCCCGAGATCGCCCCGGTGGTGTCTACGACTACGAGCTCGGTGCCGGCCCGGGCCTGGTCCACCAGCTTGGCGGTGGCCACCACGTGCTGCAGCACCACCCCCTCGGGGTTGATCGAACCGACGAATTCCAGGGCATCGGCTCGGTTGAGATCGGCCAACTCGGCGGGGCGGCGCACCCAGTGCAGGCCGACGCAGGCCGGCGGGCCGCAGGAGGTCTGGTCCACGTCGGCGTCGATGTAGGCGGCGCTCACCCCGGCGGCGGCGGCGGCGGAGACGAGGCGTCGGCCGAAGGTGGACTTGCCGGTATCGGGGGCTCCTACCAACAGCACCACCCCGCGCCGGCGCACCAGGTCGTCGAGGAGAGGCGTGTGGAAATGATCTCCGTGCACCGGGGCGCTCCACTGGGGGACGGGCTGATTGTATGGGGGAGCGCCGGGCTGTGAGGAGCGGCCGGCGCTAGACCGGCCCGGCACGGGGCAGCGGGCAGCAGGCCGGGAAGGCGGAGGAAGGAGGCTCGGCAACCGCGCCCTCTATCCTCGGCAGACGTGGAACCCCAACCCGTTTCCTTCCCCGTTTCCTTCCTCTCCGACTACGGCCTGGCGGACGAGTTCGTGGGTGTCGTCCACGGGGTGATACGGCGTATCGCCCCGCAGGTGCCGGTCATCGACGTCACTCACGGCGTGCGGCGCGGCGACGTACGGGGCGGGGCGCTGGCCCTGGTGCGAGCGGTGCAGTACCTGCCTCCCGGGGTGGCCCTGGCGGTGGTAGACCCGGGAGTGGGAACCGCCCGCCGTGGGGTGGCCCTGGCCACGGCCTGGGGCTACTTCGTCGGCCCGGACAACGGCCTACTCGCCCCGGCGGCGGCCATGACCGGAGGGGTGGAGCGGGCGGTGTCGCTTGAGGATCCCCGCTTCCGCCTGCCCGCCGACGGCATCACCTTCGACGGAAGGGACGTCTTTGCCCCGGCGGCGGCGGTGCTGGCATCGGCCCAGGCGGCCCTCACCGATCTCGGGCCGGAGGTGTCTCCCGCCTCCTTGACGCCGCTGCTGCTCCCTCTTGCCCAGGAGGCGGAGGGGACGGTGCGCGGCGAGGTGTGGTGGGTGGACGGCTTTGGGAACGCCCAGACCAATGTGGCTCCCGACGACCTGCGCCGGATCGGCCTGGCCCCCGGGGACCGGGTGGCCGTGGAGGCGCGCGGGGCGCGTCACGAGCTGGTGTGGGCGGCGGCTTACGGGGAGGGCCCTGCCGGGGTGGTGCACGTGGACTCTTACGGGCTGGTGGCGGTGGCGATCCCCGGGGGGCGGGCCGACGAGGAGCTCGGCCTGGTCGAGGGGACTGCGGTGACCTTCGGGGTGGCGCGGTGAGCCCCGACGCAACGGTGGAGCGAGTCGAACCGCCGCGTGATGCCGACGAACGCACATCGCTGGAGATCTGGCTGGAGTTCCACCGGGCCACGCTGGCGATGAAGTGCCGGGGCCTGGGCCCCGAGCAGCTCGCCCGCCGGGCGGTGCCCCCCTCCGAGCTGTCCCTGCTGGGCCTGCTGCGCCACCTGGCCGAACTGGAGCGGCACTACTTCCGGCGGATGTTCGCCGGCGAGGACGTTGCCTGGCTGTACGGCGATCCCCGGGGCCGGGGAGCCTGGCACGACTTCAGCGGGGCGGGCCCGGCCGGCGCCGCGGCCGATCTGGACGCCTGGCGGGCGGAGTGCACCCGGTCGCGGCAGGTAGTGGCGGCGGCACCCTCTCTGGAGGCTCACGCGGCCGGGGATCCCAGCGTCACCCTGCGCTGGACGATGGTGAAGATGATCCAGGAGTACGCCCGGCACAACGGGCACGCCGACCTGCTGCGGGAGTGCATCGACGGGGCGGTCGGCGAGTAGGCGGCGGCTCGATGCTGAGGCCGCATCACCCGCGGGGGCCGGCAGCGTCGCTGCCCCCTCCCGCCCTCCATCGAAGGGGATCTCGCATCCGCCGGCGGCAACGGCTCCGTATACCCGGCAACCACTCGACAGGAGGGATGGGTATATGCGACGCAGCCTGATTCTCATGTTGGCAGCCCTGGTGGCCATGACCCTGTGGGCGGTCCCGGCTTCGGCCGCTTCTCCGGCGAAGATCACCGTGGTGCACGGGATCCCCGGCGATGCCCTCGGCCTGGACAAGGCACTGCCCGTGGACGTGTGTCTCGCCGACGGCTCCCAGCTTCTGGGCAGCGTGTCGTTCAAGGGCAGCAACGCCGCGGCACCCCTGCAGGTCCCGGCGGGCACTTACGACATCGAGGTCCGCCTCGACACCGACCCGGCCGCGAGCTGTGAAGGTGCGGCGGTCCTCGCTGCCCCTCTGACCGTGGAGTCGGGCAAGGCCTACACCGCCGTCGCCGCTCTGACCGCCGGCCTGGTCCCCGGTGCCGCCGATCAGCTGGGCCTGGGCATCGACCTGTTCGCCTTCCAGAACAACGCCAATCGCATCGGCGCCCTGAAGGCTCGGGCGACGCTCGGGCACTTCGCCGACGCCCCGGCCGTGGATATCTACACGGGCCTTCTGAAGGGCAAGGACAACCGGTTCATGCGTGAGCTGTTCACCGGAGTCCCCAACGGCGTGGCCGCCAGCCGGGACTTCTTCTTCGGCATGCGCTGGTTCGGTCTGGCAGTCAGCCCGTCCGCTGGCCCCGAAGACATCGTGATCGGCCCGGTGCGCCAGGGGCTCGACCGGCGTGCCAACACCTTCATCCTGGCCGTCGGCTCCCTCGACAAGGGCTCCGGCTCGCCCTTCGGCCTCGGCTCCTTCGACTTCGTCACCTACACCCAGCGCTGATTTCCTCCGCGCTCCCCCCTCGGGCCCGGCCGGCAAGGCCGGGCCCGAGGCTTCATGGGTGGCGGCAACGGCCGGGGGGCCGGCGGCGCCGTCTATATTGTGCGCTTGTGAAACAGCCCGTCCCCAGAGTCGCCGTTCCCCGCCTCACCCTGTACCTCCAGTGCTTGGAGGACCTGCCTGCGGGGATGGGCCGGATCTCCTCGGAGGACCTCGCCTCCCGGGCGGGGGTGAACTCGGCCAAGGTGCGCAAGGACCTGTCGTATCTCGGGTCCTACGGGGTGCGCGGGGTCGGCTACGACGCCGAGCACCTGCGCTTCCAGATCCGGCGCGAGTTGGGCCTCACCCGCGAGTGGCCTCTGGTGATCGTGGGGGTGGGGAACCTGGGCCGGGCGCTGGCCAACTACGGGGGATTCCACGAGAAGGGCTTCCGCGTGGTGGGCATCTTCGACGACGACCCCAACAAGGTGGGCACCCGGGTAGGGGAGCATCGGGTGGAGCCGGTGGCGGCCCTTCCCGACGTGGTGCGAGAGCGGCAGGCGCGCATCGGGGTGATCGCCACCCCACCCGAGGAGGCCCAGCTGGTAGCCGAGATGCTCGCCGCCGCGGGGGTGGCTGCCATCCTCAACTTCGCTCCCACCGTGGTGCGCGTCCCGGCGCACGTGGCGGTGCGCCGGGCGGACTTCTCCACCGAACTGCAGGTGCTGGCGTTCCACCTTCACCAGGGGACGGCGGGATGACCGGGGCTCGTTACGGCCGGCCGGTGGGCGGGGTCTCCCCGGCCCGGTGAAGATGACCCTCCGCCCCGAGGTCCTGGTGGTGGGAGGAGGCCCGGGCGGGGCCGCCGCCGCCTACTGGCTGGCGCGGGCCGGCCGCGAGGTATTGCTGGTCGAGAAGCGCCGCTACCCGCGAGACAAGACCTGCGGCGACGGCCTCACCCCTCGTGCCGTGTACGAACTGCAGGGGATGGGGTTCGACTTCACCGGCCCGGGGGTGCATCGCTGCCGCGGCCTGCGCTCCCACGCCGGGGGGATCACCCTGGAACTCGACTGGCCGGAGCATCCGATCTACCCGAACTGGGGAGCGGTGGTGCGGCGCGCCGACCTCGACGGGCGGATTGCGGCCCTGGCGGCGGCCCAGGGGGCCACCCTCCTCGCCGGTACCGAAGCCCGGCCGGTGCTGGAGGAGGGTCGCATCGGGGCGGTGGCCCTACACGGCGACGGGGTGGTGGAGACCGCTCACCCGCGCCTGGTGGTGGTGGCCGACGGCGCCCTGAGCCGCTTCGGCCGGGCGCTGGGAGCCCGGCGCGACCGCACCCTCCCGTTCGGGGTGGGGGCCCGGGCGTACTACTCCAGCCCGCGGGCCGGCGACTCATTCATCGAGAGCTTCCTCGACCTCCACGACGCCGCCGGTCGGGTAGTGCCCGGCTACGGCTGGATCTTCCCCCTGGGGGACGGGGCGGTGAACGCCGGGGTGGGGGTCGTCTCCACCTTCCATCGCTGGCACGCGGTGAACACCCGGGAGTTGATGGTGGCGCTGGTCGCTACGGCCCCTCCCTCCTGGGGGCTGGCCGAGCACCCGCCCTTGGCGCCGGCGGTGGGAGGAATGCTGCCGATGGGTCTGTCGGTGGGGCCGGTGGTGGGGCCCAACTGGGTGCTGGTGGGGGATGCGGCCGGGGCGATCAACCCGTTCAACGGGGAAGGCATCGACTACGCCCTGGAGACCGGCCGGTTGGCGGCCGCCCGGGCCGGTGAGGCCCTGGCCGCGGGGGACCCGGGACGGCTGCAGGCCTACCGGCGGGACCTGGAGGAGCACTTCGGCCTCTACTTCCGCATGGCCCGGATATTCATGCGCGGCCTGGGCCGCCCCGGGGTGATGCGGGCCTTGACCCGCGTGGGCTTTCGCTCCCGCTCCTTGATGGAGTGGACGCTGAAAGTCATGTCGAACCTGCTCGATCCCACGGAGCGGGGCGCCGGGGCGGCGGCTTACCGGCTGCTGGAGCGGGTGGTGCGCACGGTCCCGGGAGGCTGACCGGGGCACTGGGGACCGCGGGTGGTCTATCCTCTGGCCGTTCCCGACCGCTCGGGGGAAGGGTGCCGCAGACCGACCTGAGTGCCTATCTGCCCATTGCCCTGATGTTCGTGCTGGTGGTCGGGTTCTCGGTGGTCTCGCTCTTCCTGGCCCGGCTCGTGGCGCCGCGGCACCCCACCCCCGAGAAGGTGGAGCCCTACGAGTGCGGCATCGTGCCCTTGCAGGAGCCGGTGCAGCGCTTCCCGGTGAAGTTCTACCTGGTGGCGATGCTCTATGTGATCTTCGACATCGAGATCGTCTTCCTCTTCGCGTGGGCGGCCTCTTTCGACGACCTCGGCTGGTACGGGCTGGCGGCGGTAGGCCTCTTTACCTTTCTCCTGATCGAAACCCTCGTCTATGTGTGGCGGCGCGGGGCCCTCGATTGGAACCTGCCGCGCCGCCGCCGCTACCAGCGCGCCGGGGCGGCCGCCGGCGACGCAGAGAGGACGGCGGCCTGATGGCCCGGCCGGCGTCGCCTTCGGGCCTGCTCACCACCACCTTGCAGAAGGCGGTGAACTGGGCGCGCACCCGCTCCATGTGGCCGGCCACCTTCGGCCTGGCCTGCTGCGCCATCGAGATGATGGCCACCGGGGCGGCCCACCACGACCTGGCCCGCTTCGGCATGGAGGTCTTCCGGGCCTCTCCCCGCCAGGCCGACCTGATGATCGTGGCCGGCCGGGTCTCCCAGAAGATGGCTCCGGTGCTGCGCCAGGTCTACGACCAGATGCCCGACCCCAAGTGGGTGATCTCCATGGGGGCCTGCGCTTCCACGGGGGGCATGTTCAACAACTACGCCTTGGTCCAGGGGGTGGACCAGGTAGTCCCGGTGGATGTGTACGTGCCGGGATGCCCTCCCGGGCCGCAGTCCTTGATGCACGGCATCCTCACCCTCCACGAGAAGATCCGCTCCGGGGAGATAACCCGATGAGCGAGTTCCCTTTCGACCCCGGAACGCCGATGGGGGCGGTGCTCGCCGGGCTCGCCGAGCGGTTCCCCGCCGTGGAGTTCTCCGCCCCGCTGGGGGATCCCGTGGCCCGGGTGGCCCCCGACGACCTGGTAGCTCTGGCCACCGCGGCGCGCGACGCCGGCTGCAACACGTTCATCGACCTCTGCGCCGTGGACTATCTGGCGCGTCCTGAGGGCCGCTTCGAGGTGGTCGTCCATCTGCTCTCCATGGAAGCCCGGTTCCGCCTGCGGCTGGTGGTAGCGCTGCCCGGCGACGACCCGCGGGTGCCGTCGCTCACCGGGGTGTTTCCCGGGGCCAACTTCTACGAGCGGGAGGCCTACGACCTGTTCGGTGTCCGCTTCGACGGCCACCCCGACTTGACCCGGCTGCTCCTCCCCGACGATTGGGAGGGACACCCGCTGCGCAAAGACCACCCGGTGGGCTCGGTGCCGGTGCAGTTCAAGGCGGTGGAGGAAGCCCAATGAGCAATCCCCCCGACATCGTCACCGGTGACACCGAGGCCCCGGCCCTGCCTCTGGCGGCGCCGCCTGCTCCCGGCGCCCCGGTGGACGAGGCCCGCCGCCGGGTCCACGAACTGTGGCTGTCGGGCACGGAGGCCCCGGGCGACATGGGGCGCTTCACCAGCGAGGGGGCCCAGGAGATGCTGGCCGAGGAAGCCCCGCCCATCCTGGCCGCGCAGATGGGAAGCCTGGTGGGCGACGACTACACGGCCGGGGTGGGGGCCGGCCTCGAGGAGACCCAGATCATCAACATGGGGCCGCAGCATCCCGCCACCCACGGGGTGCTCCGGCTGCAGGTGGAGCTCGACGGCGAGATCATCCGGCGGGCCAAACCGATCATCGGCTACCTCCACACCGGGATGGAGAAGACGGCGGAGGCCCTGACCTACGTGCAGGGGGCCACCAACGTCACCCGCATGGACTACATGTCCCCCTTCTTCAACGAGCTGTGCTACTCCCTGGCGGTGGAGCGCCTGCTGGGCGTCGAGGTGCCCCCCCGAGCCCAGGCGATCCGGGTGCTGATGACCGAGTTGAACCGGGTGGCCAGCCACCTGCTGTGGATCGCCACCCAGGGCCTCGATGTGGGGGCGCTCTCGATGATGCTCTACGGCTGGCGGGAGCGCGAGTTGCTGCTGGCCTTCTTCGAGAAGGTCACCGGCTTGCGGATGAACCACGATTACATCCGCCCGGGCGGAGTGGCCGCCGACCTGCCCGACGGCTGGGAAGACGACGTCGCCGACATCCTGG
>JAFGCH010000043.1 GCA_016932695.1 Acidimicrobiia bacterium
CCGAACAGGGCGATGTACAGCGCGGCGGGGAACACCGCCCCGAAGCCCCCGCCGGCGGCCAGGTCGCCCAGCCCCCGCAGGAACCAGGCGTGGGGGGTGATGAGGCTGAGCGTGCCGATGAACCCGCCCACCTGCGAGATGGGGAAGAACGACCCGCCGAGCATGGCGAGGATGAAGGCGATGATCGCCTGCAGGTTGCCCGCTTGCTCGGCGGTGCGGGCAAAGGCGGCCACCACGAACATGATCCCCAGGGCGGCGACGACCGCGGCCAGCACCAGGATGGCCACCCCCCAGGAGTTGCCCCATGAGGCGCCCAGCAGCAGGGTGGTGCCCGCCACCAGCACCGCCATGCTCACCACCCCGAGGACGAAGGAGGTGAGGGCCTTGCCGGCGACGACGGCTCGCCGCGCGATCGGCGCCGCCAGCAGGCGGCCCATGGTGCCGTTCTCCCTCTCCTCGAGCAGGCCCAACACCCCGAACTGCACGGTCAGGAAGACGAAGAGGATTGCCATCGCCGCCGAGTAGTAGGTGTCCGAGGAGAGCTCTTTGGAGGCCGCAGCCACTTCGTCGAGGCCCAGCGGCGCCGGCGTGGCCATCGCCTCTGCCACCAGCGCCTCCGCCTCCCCCGGCTCGGGGGCCCGGCCCGCCAGCAGGAAGTAGGTGCCCAGGGAGGTCCCCACGGCGTTGATCTCCCCCACGAACTGCCCGGCCACCGATTGCGCCACCTGGCCGGCGATGGGGCTGTCCACGTTGGCCACCACCTCGATGGCCGCGGCGCCGCCTCCTTGCGCCGCCACGCTGAAACCGGCGGGGACCACGAAGGAGGCGTCGACCACGCCGTCGGCGGCCAATCGCCGCGCCTCGGTGGCGGAGGCGACCTCCCGCACCTCCCTGACCACCCCCTGCTCGCCCAGGGGCACCAGGACCTGCTCCACGAAAGCGCGCGCCACCTCATCCCGATCGAGGTCGGCCACGGCGAAGCGCACGTCTAGGGCGTTGCCGGCGATCGGTGAGAAGAGGAGGCTGAAGATGGCGGCCAGGCCCAGCGGCGCCACGATGCCCCACAGGTACGCGCTCCGGTCGCGCAGCCTCTGTCGGATGTCCTTCAGGGCGATGAGGAGGGCCGCCGCCATGGCTAGTCGCGCAGCGCCTTGCCGGTGAGGTGGAGGAAGACCGCCTCCAAGTTGGGCTCATCCACGTCCACCGAGTGCACCGAGATGCCGGCGCCGGCGGCCGCCGCCAGGATGGCCGCCAGGGCCCGGTCGGCTTCGTCGACCAGCAGCTCCAGGCTCTCCTCCCCGGCCGTGGCCTCGATCACCCCGGGGACGCCGCGCAGCGCCGCCAGCGCTCCGCCCAGCTGCCCGGAGGCGGTCAGGCGTACCTTGTCGCGCTCCCCCACCAGGCGCACCAGCTCGGCCCGAGTGCCCTCCGCCTTGATCTCACCTTCGTCGATGATGCCCACCCGGTCGCAGAGGCGCTCCGCCTCCTCCATGTAATGGGTGGTGTAGAGCACCGCCATGCCGGCGGCGCTCAGCTGCTCGACGCTCTCCAGGATGGCATTGCGGCTCTGGGGATCCACGCCCACCGTGGGCTCATCGAGCATGAGCAGGCGGGGTTTGTGCAGCAGGCCGATGCCGATGTTCAGCCGCCGTTTCATGCCCCCGGAGAACTCCCCCGAGCGGTCCTTGGCCCGTTCCAGGAGACCGATGGTCTCCAGCACCTCGTCGACCCGCCCCGCCAGAGGCTTGCCCGTGAGCCCGTACAGGCGCCCGAAGAACATCAGGTTCTCCCGGGCGCTCAGGTCGGGGTAGATGGCGATGTCCTGGGGCACATAGCCGATGGCCGCCTTGGCTTCGGTGGAGGTGGTGCGGATCTCCCGGCCGTCAACGAATACCTCGCCGGCATCGCGCTCCAGCAGGCCGATGGCCATGGAGATGGTGGTGGTCTTGCCGGCTCCGTTGGGCCCCAACAAGCCGTAGGTCTCCCCCTCGGCGATGTGGAAGGAGACGTCCTTGACGGCTACCAGGTCCTTGAAGGCCTTGCGCAAGCCCTTCGCCTCGAGCACCAGGCGGCGTTCCAACTGCGATCCTCCTGCGGTCGGAGGGCAACCTAGCGTCTCTGCGGCCGACGCGTCGTCGCGCGGCGGTTCCTAGTCTCGGGCCCCCGCTGCAGAGGAGGCGGCGCCGTGCCCGAGGAGAGACGAGACTGGTCGCTGCGAGTCCGCGACCTGGTCAAGACCTTCAAGGAGGTCCGGGCCAACGACGGCATCACCTTGCGCGTCGAGCCGGGGGAGGTCTACGGGCTGCTCGGCCCCAACGGCGCCGGGAAGAGCACGCTGGTGAAGCAAGTCATCGGCCTGCTCGCCCCCGACTCCGGCACCATCACTCTGGGCCCCTACGACCTGGTGGCCGACCCCGACGCCGCCCGCCAGCTCTGCTCCTACCTGCCGCAGGCACAGATGCCCATCGCCTCCTTTCGCGCCCGGCAGGCCATCGACATCACCGGCATGATCCGCGGCGGCGACCGCGACACCGTGACCCGCCGCCGCGACGAGTTGATCGAAGCTCTCGACATCGGCGAATGGCGCGACACCCTAGGTGCCAAGCTCTCCGGCGGGGTGCGGCGCCTGGTGGGCTTCGCCATGGTGACCGCCTGCCCGGGCCGGGTGATGGTGCTCGACGAGCCCACCAACGACGTGGACCCGCTGCGCCGCCGCCTGCTCTGGCAGGAGGTCCGCCGCCTGGGCGATGCCGGGGTCGCCGTGCTCCTGGTCACCCACAACGTCATGGAGGCCGAGAGGGCGGTGGACCGGCTGGCGGTCATCGACCGGGGCCGGCTGCTCGCCGAGGGCACCCCCTCGTCGCTGAAGGCCGAAGACCGCGGCCGCCTCCGCCTGCAGGTGATGCTCGGCCCGCGCGTGGAGACCCCGGCACTGCCGCCCTTCGTGCAGCTCCACACCCGGGTGGGCCACAACCTGATGACGGTGGTCGCCGAGGCCGAGGCGGCCCACGCCATCCGTTGGGCCCAGGAGCTCATGGGTCTCGGGCTGGCCGAGGAGTACGCCCTGGGCGCCACCACGCTGGAGGACGTCTACATCCGCCTTACCGGCGACGTGGAGGCCGCCGGGCGGGAGGCGGGGTGACGACTCTCGCTGCCCCGCCGGCGTCCGCCTTGCGCTCCGGGGTCGTTTACTGGTGGCACTCCTACCGCATGATGCTCCGCTGGGAGATGGTCTCCCTCCGCATGGTCCTGGTGATCACGGTCATCGTGCAGATCCTCACCGGGGCCGGCTTCGTGCTCGCCCTGGGCCTCTTCTTCGGGACGGTGCCGCCGCGCGCCGCTCTCTTCGTCTCCACCGGGGTGCTGGTCATCACCCTCATCACCATCGGCCTGGTCCTCGGCCCCCAACTGGTCGCCATGCAGAAGGCGGAGAAGACCTACGACTTCTTGTGGTCCCTGCCGGTGCCTCGCACTACCGCCGCCCTGGCCTGGGTGACCACCAACCTGATCCTGGGCTTGCCCGGCATGGCGGTGGCCCTGGGAGTAGCCCTGCTGCGCTACGACCTGGACCTGCATCTCTCCTGGGCGGTGATCCCGGCGGTGCTCCTTACGCTCTTCACCGGCACCATGGTCGGCTACGCCCTGGCCCACGCCCTGGGCAACCCCATGCTGGTCGCTGCCATCACCCAGATGCTCATCTTCGTGATCATCGGCTTCTCGCCCATCAACTTCCCCGCGGACCAGTTACCCGGGTGGCTGGCCACCCTCCACCGCTGGCTCCCTCTCGCCCCCATGGCCGACATCGTCCGGGCCGGCCTCACCGAGGGGGTCGTGGAGGGCGTGGCTCGCTCCTACCTGGTGCTAGGCACCTGGGCCGTCGCCTCCGTGGGGATCAGCGCCGCCGTCCTGGGCAGGAGGGGCTGAGATGACCGCTCTCCCCGCCTCCGTCCTGCGCCGGGGGGCCGCCTACTGGCTGGCCGGCTACCGAGGCATGCTGCGCTTCGACCTGGCTTCGGCCCGCGAGTGGCTGGTGCCCTTCGTGATGGTGCAGATCCTGATGGGGGCGGGCATGGCCATCGTCTACGGCTTCTACCTGGGGGACGTGCCGGCCCGGGCTGCGACCTTCGTGGCCACCGGCGCCCCTACCCTGGCGGTCATCCCCCTCGGCATGGCCCTGGCCCCCAGCCTGATCGCCGGCCGCAGGATCGAGGGCACGTACGACTTC
>JAFGCH010000161.1 GCA_016932695.1 Acidimicrobiia bacterium
AAGGGGATCGAGGCCGGGGTGGCCAACGCCGTGCTGGTGAAGGTGAACCAGATCGGCAGCCTCTCGGAGACCCTGCACACCATGGAGTTGGCCGAGCGCTCCTCTTACGGGCGGGTCATCAGCCACCGCTCCGGGGAGACCGAGGATTCCTTCATCTCGCACCTGGCAGTAGCCACCAACGCCGGGCAGATCAAGACCGGGGCCCCGGCCCGGGGGGAGCGCACCGCCAAGTACAACCAACTGCTGCGCATCGAGGAGCACCTGGGCGACCAGGCCCGCTACGCCGGTTGGGATCCTTACGGGGGGGTGGCCCGGTGAGAGAAGGGCAGGGGAGAGGGAGGCTGCCGGGACTGCTGGCTCTCGCTGCAGCGGTAGCGGTGGTGGTCACCGCCGCCGGTATCTTCCCCTTCCGCCAGATCATCGCCGATCGTCGGTCGGTGACCCTCGCCCAGGAGAAGCTGCTGGCACTGCGGGCGGAGAACGCCCGCCTCGAAGCCGAGGTGGTGGTGCTGCAGACCGACGAAGAGGTGGAGCGCCTGGCCCGGGAGCAGTTCGGCCTGGTGCGCCCCGGGGAGGTCGCCTACGTGGTGGTTTCCCCTGCCGGAGAGGAGGCGGCCGCTACCGCGGCGGAGCCGGAAGCGACCCTCGCAGCTCCCGAGGGTCGGCCGTGGTGGTGGGATGTGTGGGACTTCCTCACCGGGGGTGACCTGGTCCACGATGGATGACGCGGCCGTAGTCGCCGCGCAGATAGGGCGGCCGCTGCGTTCTGAGGCCGTCGTCGCCCGCCGCTGCCCCCTCGGGCTGCCGGTGATCATCGTGGTGCCCCCGCTCCTGGATGACGGCACGCCCTTCCCTACCCGCTACTGGCTGTGCTGCCCGCTCGTCCAGCGCCGCATCGGCCGGCTGGAGTCCGCCGGCGGGGTGGCCGCCATGGAGCGCCGGGCGGCCGCCGACCCGGGGTTCGGTGCCCGCCTCGACGCCGCCCAGGCTCGCTACGCCTCCGAACGGGATGCCCTCTTGCCGGGAGAGGCGGTGGTGCG
This sequence comes from Acidimicrobiia bacterium, assembly GCA_016932695.1. GTDB lineage: Bacteria > Actinomycetota > Acidimicrobiia > Spongiisociales > UBA11373 > VGBK01. The sequence continues at coordinate 1,041 of JAFGCH010000161.1, forward strand.
TCCTTCGGGTGGGGTGGGGGGTGCCCGGGCCGGGGTGAAGTGCCTGCACGCCCACTACGCCGACCACGCCGCCGGAAACGACAACCCGGTGGGTGAGGCGGCAGCCCTGTGGGTGGAGCCCTTGGACTGCACCGAGCCCTGTGTGATAGAAGTATCCGGCCGGGTGGTGACCAACTCCCGGTGGCGGGAGCCGAAGTGAGGGTCGCCGTCGGGGACATCGGCACCAACTCCACCCGGTTGCTCATTGCCGACGTGGTCGGGGGGCGGCCGACCCCGGCGGCGCGCCGGGTGGTGGTGACCGGCCTGGGCGCCGGGGTGGACCGGGAAGGGCGCCTGGCCGAGGCGGGGATCGGCCGGACCCTGGAGGTCCTGGCGGGGTATCGACGGCTGGCGGACGAGGCCGGGGCGCAGGCCTTGCGGATGGTGGCCACGGCAGCGGTGCGGGCAGCGACGGCGAACGGGCAGGCTTTCCTGGACCGGGCCGCGAAGGTGCTGGGAGTGCGCCCCGAGGTGATCAGCGGCGAGGAGGAAGCGGCGCTGACCTTCGAGGGGGCGGTCGGGAGCATCGCCGGCAGGCCAACCTTCCTGGTGATCGACGTGGGCGGGGGGAGCACCGAGTTCGTCTTCGGGACGACCGGGCCGGAGGCGGCGGCCAGCGTCGGCCTGGGATCCCGCCGGATAACGGAGCGCTTCCTGCCGCAGTTCCCTGCAGCCCCGGGGGAGGTGGCGGCGGCGCGCCGGGCGGCGGGAGAGGCCTTTGCCACCGCGGCGCTGCCCGGGGTGCCGGAGACGGTCGTCGGCACGGGCGGCACCTACACGGCGCTGGGAGCCATCGTCCTGGGGTTGGCGGCCTACGACCCGGAGACGGTGCACGGGTCGGTGGTGCCTCTGACCTGCCTGGATGCACTGACGGAGCGCTTGGCGGCAATGACCCCGGAGGAGACCGCCGCCCTGCCCTCCCTCGACCCCGCCCGGGCGCCGGTACTGCTGGGTGGGGCGGTGGCGGCGGCCGAAGCCCTGCGCCGCTCCGGTAGGGAGGAGATCGTGGTCTCGGAGGCCGATTTGCTCGACGGCATCGCCCGGAGGTTGGCGGCGGTGTAGAGCCGTACAGCAAGGTGTATTCAGGTGTATCGTGCCTCCATGGCTCGCACCAACATCGACCTCGATGAACCCCTGGTGGAAGAGGTGATGCGCCGCTACCACTTGCCCTCCAAGCGCGAGGCGGTCCATTTCGCCCTGCAGCGCCTGATCGGCGACACCATGACCCTCGAGGAAGCCCTCGCCATGGAGGGGACGGGGTGGGAGGGCGACCTCGACGCCATCCGCAGCAACCGCCTCGAGGGCATATGGCCCTGATCGACACTTCGGCCTGGGTCGAGTATCTGCGGGCCACGGGGTCCGAGGTGCATCAGCAGGTGAAGGCCCTGTTGTACGAGGACTGCTTCACCACCGACGTGGTGGTGGCGGAATTGCTGATGGGAGCTCGGGACGACAAGCAGGCCGGGGAGTTGCGGGGGTTGCTCAACCGCTGCCACTTCGTGCCCACTCGCCCCCTGTTCGACTTCGAGAGGGCGGCCGAGATCTACCGGGTATGCCGGCGGGGAGGCTTCACCCCGCAATCGCTGTCGGATTGCCTGGTGGCGGCGGTGGCCATCGACCGTCGCCTGCCCCTGCTGCACCACGACCAGGACTTCGTGGGCATCGCGGCGCACACGCCGTTGGCGCTGGTGGGATAACCTCGCGGCACGCCCGGGTGGCGAAACAGGCAGCCGCGGCGGACTTAAACTCCGCTGCCCCCTAGTGGGACGTGCAGGTTCGAGTCCTGCCCCGGGCACGGTGATGTTGTGGGTGGCGGGATCGCCGCCTCCGTGACCTTCCGGATGGCGGCGAGTGCCCCTG
>JAFGCH010000003.1 GCA_016932695.1 Acidimicrobiia bacterium
GCCTCATGATGGCGCCCTTGCCGAACTGCCGCTCGATCTGGGTGATGGCCATGTCGAGGGACTTGTCCCGTTCCACTGGCGCTCCTTCTGCGATGGTTACGAACCGAATGTACGAGGCGGGTGTGACAGCCAACTCTGGGGAACTACAACTCTGTGATCTTACCGCTAAGGCAGGCTTCAGACTAGTCGAACATCTGTTCGACTGCCACTACTCCCCGACGCCTGCCGACTCGAGCAGGACGGCCACTTCGCCGGGCCGCTCTGCCACCACCGCGTGGCCGGCTCCGCCCAGCAGGACCACTCGCGACCGGGCCGCCGCGGCCCCCATTCGGCAAGCCAGGGCAGCGTAGGGTGCGTCGTCGGACCCGGCCACCAGCACCACCGGCGGTCGAAGCTCCCCCAGCCGATCCCCGTAGTAAGGCTGGGATCCTTGCCCCAGCCGGCGCAGGGCTTCGGCCACGCCCGTAGCCTCCCCCGCCGAGCGAGCCGCGTGCTCCGCCTGCCTCCACTCCGGCGGAGGGGTGCGCCCGCCACCAAACCAGGGCCGGGCCAGCCACTCCTCGAGAAAGGCGCTCAGCCCTATGGCCTCGATCCTGTCGGCCAGGCCCCGGTCTGCCTCCAGGCGCTCCCGGCGGGCCTGCGCGTCACCGATTCCTGGGCTCGCCGACAGCAGCACCAGCGAGTCGACCAATTCGGCATGCTCCAGCGCCGCCCCCAGCGCCAGCCGGCCGCCCATGGAATAGCCCACGAGGGCCCGCGGCCGCGGCAGTCCCCGCAGCCACTCCCCTACCCGGGCGACCGCCTCGTCCCAGTCGCAGATGGGCTGCCCGGCGTGGCCGGGCAGATCGGGCGCCGCCCACGGCCCACCGACGAGCCCGGCGACTTCGTCCCACATCGCCCCTCGCTGGGTGAAGCCGTGCAGGGCCAGGTGACTCATGCCAGGGGGAATGCCTCCATCTCTTCATAGCGCGGCCCGCCTCGTCCCAGGTGGCTGCGGTACAGCACCACCCGATTCACCGCCATGTCGAGGCCCAGGGCCGGGACGGCCTCCAGTACCGCGGTGACGTCCTGGTCCGGCCGGATGCGGCTGAGGGTCAGGTGGCTGCGAAACGGGCGATCCTCGGGAGGAGACCCGGCGGCTTCCACCGCCTCTTCGACCACCGCCGCCAGACGCTCCGCCTCCGCCTCACCCCGCTCCAGTCCCAGCCACAACACATTGGCCCGACGCGGCCGGGGGAAAGCCCCCAGTGCCCCCCAACGCAGCGTGAAGCCCGCGCCCCGCTCCGCCTCATCCACCTCACGTGTCACCCGGTCGGCGCCGACCTCGTCCACCTCGCCCAGGAAGCGCAAGGTGAGGTGCCACAGTTCGGGGCGCACCGGGCGCCCCGGCAGGGGGTGGTCCAGGTGAGACTTCAGATGATGGACCGCAGCGTGACGCGCTTCGTCGCTCAGGGGAATGGCCAGGAAGAGGCGCATCACCATTCCTCCCCCACCAGGCATCGCCGCACCGCCTGCAGGGCGGCGGTGGAGGTCAGGGTCCGGGCCCGCTCCCGGTCGGGAGGCATGTGCACGGTGCGAGCCCAGGCGCCCTCCGGGGTGCGCACCGCCACCACCATCGTCCCCACCGGCGCCCCGCCCGGGTCGGGGCCGGCCGACCCGGTCACGGCCACCACCACGTCGGCCCCCAGGCAGGCGGCGCCCCCCTCCGCCATGGCCAAGGCGACGGCCTCGCTGACGATTCCCTGCTCGGTGATGAGGGCGGGGGGCACCCCGAGCAGCGCCGCCTTCAGCGCCGGCGAGTAGGCGACCACCCCGCCCAGGAACACCTCCGACGACCCCGGCACCGAGGTCAGCCGCTCGGCCACCATGCCACCGGTGGCCGATTCGGCCGTGCCCAAGTGCCAACCGCGCTCCCGGCATAGGCGGAGCACAATTTGCTCGATGGTCTCTTGCCCCACGGCGAAGACCCAATGCCCCAGCCGCCGGCGTACCTCGGCCTCCATGGGGTCGAGGAGGGCGGCCGCCGCCTCTACGGTGGCGGCCCGAGCCGTGAGGCGCACCTTGATCTCCCCGGCGCTGGCCAGAAAGGCCACGGTCGGGTTGGCGGAAGACTCGTAGAGGTCCCCCAACCGTTCGGCGATGCCCGACTCCGACTCGCCCCAGCACCGGATCAGGCGGCTCAGCAGCACCCCACCCTCGCCTGCTTCGGCAACCAGGAAGGGGATGACCTGCTCTTCCAGCATCGGCAGCATCTCCTGGGGCACCCCCGGCAGGGCGAACACCCAGGCCTCCCCGGCCCGCAGCCGCAGGCCGGGGGCGGTACCGCGGGCGTTGGGCAGGAACACCGCGCCCTCGGGGTGCTCGGCTTGGCGCAGGTTGCTCGCCGGCATCTCGCGACCCCGGCGGCGGGCCCACAGGTCGCGCAGATGGGTAGCCATCTCCTCGCTGTAGGCCATCTCTACACCGGCGGCGGCGCACAAGGCCTCCCGGGTCAGGTCATCCTGGGTGGGGCCCAGGCCGCCGGTGACGATCACCGCGTCCGACCGGGCCACCGCCTGCTGGAGGGCGGCCTTGATCCTCCCCAGGTTGTCCCCTACCACCACCTGGTGAAAGTGGTCCAGGCCCGCCCCGGCCAGGCGCTGCCCGATGGCGGCGGCGTTCCCGTTCACTATCTGGCCGAGGAGCAACTCAGTCCCCACAGCCAACACCTCGACCCTCATGCCAGCACCTCCGCCACCGTGTCGCTCCCGTAGGACCCGGTGATCCGGGCCCTCAGCCACTCCCCCTCCCGGCCCCGGTCGAGCACCACCATGCCGTCGATCTCCGGGGCCTCCCGGTGGGAGCGGCCCACCGGGGTGCCGTCCTCCACCAGGTCCACCAGCACCTCCACTTCCCGCCCCACCTGGGCGGCACTGCGCTCGGCGGTGATGCGCTCTTGCAGGGCGCTCAGCACCCGGATCCGTTCCGCCGCCTCGGCGGCGGGGACTCGACCGGCAAGATCCTTCGCGATGGTGCCTTCCTCCGGCGAGTAGGGGAAGAAGCCCGCCCAGTCGAGGCCGGCCGTCTCCAGGAAGTCGGCGAGTCCACTCACCTCGTCCTCGGTCTCGCCGGGGAACCCCACGATGAAACTGGAGCGCAGCGCCGCAGTGGGAGCGGCCGCCCGGATGCGCTCGATCAGCCCCAGATGCGAATCCCCATCGCCGGGGCGGCGCATGGCCCGCAGCAGGCGGCCGGAGGAATGCTGCAGGCTCAGGTCGAAGTAGGGAGCCACCAGGGGCGCGGAGGTCATCACCTGTACCAGTCGCTCGCTCACCTCCCGGGGGTGCAGGTAGAGGAGGCGCAAGCGCCGCAGGCCCGGCACGTCGCCCAGGAAGCCGAGCAAGTCCACCAGGTCCCCGGGAGTCCCCAAGTCGCGCCCGTAGCCGGTGAGGTCCTGAGCCACCAGGACCAGTTCTTTCACCCCCGCGCTCGCCAGCTCAGCCGCCTCGGCCCGCACCTCGGTGGGGCGCCGGGAGCGTTGCGGCCCGCGGAACTGCGGGATGGCGCAGAAGGAGCAGGGCTTGTCGCAGCCTTCGGCCACCTTCAGGTAGGCGTAGGGGGTGGAGGGGGTGGGGCGGCGCACCTCGTCCAGGATGTCTGGCGGCTCGGCATGAGGGCCGGTCGGCTCCCAGCCGGTCAAGGCGGCCAGGCGGTCCACCAGGTCGCCGTAGCGTTCTATGGGCACCACCGCGTCGGCCTCGGGGAGGGCCGCGACCAGTTCCTCCTGATACCGCTGGGCCAGGCATCCGAGCACTACCAGGCGCGCCCCCGCGGGCTTCTCGCGCGCCAGTTCGAGGATGGCGTCTACCGATTCGCGCCGCGCCGCCTCGACGAAAGCGCACGTGTTGACCATCACCACCTCGGCCTCGCCGGCGGCAAGGGCAACGCCGAAGCCGGCTGCGGACAGACGCCCGAGCAGCTTCTCGGAATCGACCTGGTTCTTGGCACAGCCCAGCGTGGCCAGCCAGACGCGGGGGGCAGAGGGCACGGCGGCGAGTTTAGGAAAGGGGCCGCGCTCACCTCCGACCGCCCGGCCCGCTGGCCCAGATCTCCCGAGCGCGCCATCATCCACCCATGGACCTCGCCTCCGACCTGCGCCTCGCCCTCGCAATGGCCGACGCCGCCGATGCCATCACCGTGCCCCGGTTCCGCGCTCCGGGGCTCGTGGTGGAGGCCAAGCCCGACCGCTCTCCGGTGACCGAGGCCGACCGCGACGCCGAGCAGGCGATGCGCTCCCTGCTCGCCCAGGAGCGACCCGGTGACGGGGTACTGGGCGAGGAGTTCGGCGCCGTCCCGTCCGGCGACCGCCGCTGGATCCTCGACCCGATCGACGGCACCATCAACTACCTGCGCGGCATCCCGGTGTGGGGCACGCTGATCGCCCTGGAGCAAGCCGGCAAGGTCGTTGTAGGCGTCGTGTCGGCTCCCCTGCTGGGCCGCCGCTGGTGGGCCTCCCGAGACGGCGGCGCCTTCAGCGACGGGGCTTCCCTGCGGGTCTCCCGGGTGGAGCACCTAGCCGACGCCCAGCTCTCCTACAACGCCCAGGTCACCTTCGAGGAAGCCGGCTGGGGCCCCCAAGGCTTGGCCTTGAGCCGGCGCTGCTGGCGCACCCGGGGCTTCGGGGACTTCTGGTCGCACCTGCTGGTCGCCGAAGGAGCCGTGGACCTGTCCGTCGACCCCGTCGCCGCCGTGTGGGACCTGGCCCCCTTGCAGGTGATCGTGGAGGAGGCCGGGGGCCGCTTCAGCGATTTCTCCGGGGTGGCCCGCCTCGACGGCGGCAACGCCGTGTCCAGCAACAGCCTGGTGCACGAAGCGGCTCTGGCAATCCTCAACGATCCCAACCCGCAGGTGCCGCCGCGGTCGGGACCGGTGGTCGCCTGAGGGCGGAACGCTCCTCCGCCAGGACGGTCAGCCCCGGACCGGCTCCCGGCCCAGCACATCGTCGAGCTCCTCCGGCGCCACCAGGACGGCTCGTGCCTTGGAGCCCTCCGAGGGGCCGACGATGCCCATGTGCTCCAGGATGTCCATGACCCGTCCGGCCCGGGCGAAGCCGATGCGCAGCTTGCGCTGCAGCATCGAAGTCGAGCCCAACTGCGACCGCACCACCGCTTCGATGGCCTGGCGCATCACTTCGGGGTCCTCTCCCTCGTACTCGGCGTGGTCGGTGCCTCCGGAGTCGGCAGGTGCCTCCAGCACCGCCGTTTCGTAGTGCTGATCGCGCTGCGCCCGGACCCAATCGGTCACCGAGTGGATCTCGTCCTCTCTGACGAAGGCTCCCTGGATCCGCTCGGGCCGAGGCTCCCGCGCCGTGACCAGGATCATGTCCCCCAGCCCCACCAGCTTTTCGGCGCCGGCCATGTCGAGGATCACCCGGCTGTCCGTCTGGGAAGCCACAGAGAAGGCCATTCGCGAGGGGATGTTGGCCTTGATCACCCCGGTGATGACGTCCACCGAGGGCCGCTGGGTGGCGATCACCAGGTGGATGCCGACGGCGCGCGCCATCTGGGCGATGCGCTCCACAGCGAACTCCACCGTGCGCGCCGAGACCATCATCAGGTCGTTCAGTTCGTCGATGACCACCACCACATAGGGGAAGCGCTCATACAAGGTGGGGTCGAGGTTCCCCGAGTCGTACTTGCCGTAGTACCCCTCGATGTCGCGTACTGATGCCGCTTCGAGCAGCAGATACCGGCGATCCATCTCCCGCACCACCCACTGCAGGGCATCGGCCGCCTTCTTGGGATTGTTGATCACCCTGGTGAGCAGGTGGGGTATGTCGTTGTACTGCCCGAGCTCCACCCGCTTGGGGTCCACCAGGATCAGCCGCACCTGCTCGGGGGTGGTGCGCATCAGGAGGGAAGTCACCAGGGCGTTGATGCAGGACGACTTTCCCGCTCCGGTGGCCCCGGCGATGAGCACGTGGGGTAGTTCGGAGAGGTTGAGCATCACCGGCCGTCCCGAGATGCTCATCCCCAGGCCCACGCAGAGCGGGTGGGTGGCCGCCTCCGCCTCCGGAGAGCTCAGGATGTCGCCCAGGGTCACCAGGCGACGGTGGCGGTTGGGCACCTCCACCCCGATGGCGCTCCGTCCAGGTATGGGGGCCAGCAGGCGGATGTCGGGGTTGGCTAGGGCGTAGGCGATGTCGTGGTACAACCGGGTGACCTGGGCTACTTTGACCCCGGCTCCCAGTTCGATTTCGTAGCGGGTGACGGTAGGCCCCGGGACCAAGTGGGTGACCTGGGCGTCCACCCCATGCTGGGCCAGGGTGCCGTCGAGGTCGTGGGCGGTCATCTCCAGCGTCCGCTTGTCGTGGGCCAGGCCCGGCCCCCGCGACAGCAGGCTCAGGGGCGGCAGTTTGTACCCCGAGCCGGCCGGGGCAGGATGCTTAGCCGGGCGGGCCGGCGGGCGGGAGGCCTCTGCCTTGGCAGGCTTGGCGGCCCGGGGAGCGGGCTGGGGTGGGGCATGGGCAGGCCGCGGAGGAAGCAGGCTCACCTCACGCCCCGCCTCAAGGGCAGGGGCCGGCTCGATCCAGGACACGGCCATCCGCTTGCGGCGCCGCCGCTCCCGCACCGCACCGATCATGCGGTGCCAGCCGCCGGCGATCACCAAGCCGACCTCGCGCAGCGTGGTGCGGGTGATCAGCAGCACGCCGAGGGCGATCAAAGCCACCAGGATCACCGCCGCTCCCCAGAAGCCGATCAGACGGCGAAGAGGGAAGGCGATCAACGATCCCACAGCGCCTCCGCGCTCCTTCACCCGAGCCAGCGAGTCGGCCAGCGACACCGCCCCGGTGAGCAGGTGGAAAAAGGCCAGGGAGGCGACGAAGGTGACGACGAAGCCGGTGGCTAGTTTGCCGGGCTCGCGGTGGCGCGGCGACAGGATGAGGGTGATCCCCAGCACGGCCAGCACCACCGGCACGGCCAGGGTCCAGACCCCGAAGAGCAGGCGCAGGCCGGAATCGACCACCCGGCCGAACGGCCCCGCCAGCCCGAAGGCGGCCAGGCCCAGGAGGATGCCGCCGACGAGCAGGAACACACCCCAGACATCGTCGGCATGACGGCCGAAGCCGCCCCGGATCTTCTCCCGCAAGGCCGCCAGCGCGGAGGCCTTCTTAACGGGCTTCTTCTTCACGGAAGTAGCCGCCCTGCCCCGCCCTGTGCCCCGGCGGGCGGGCTGCTGCTTCGCCATCTGCCGCGAACACTACACAACGAGGCCCCGAGCGCAAACGATTCCTCGGTGAGGGCCTACCCTGCCCCAAAAGGGGCAAGCCATGCGAGGTATCCCGGCGGCGATCCTGGCAGCAATTCTCCTCACGGCCGGATGCAGTGGGGGGCAGAGCGCCACGACCTCTTCCGTCCCTACCACGACCGCACCGCCCACCACAACCGGGCCGCCCACGCCGGTCACCATCGCCTGTCCGTGTGAAGGCTGCGGGCTTGCGATGACCCTGCAGGCGGGTGCCGACACCGCCCAACCCTTCGGGTACAGCGGCACCATCCGCGACTGCACCGCTGCCGACCCGGGAGTCACCCCCACCAGCGCCATCTGGGACGGATTCGGGTTCTGCCCAGCCGACTGCGCGGTGACCGTCGACCCCGGCCAGGAGATGACGCTGACGTCCCAACACTGGAACCCGCAGGTCCACTTGTGGGCGTCGTTCCGTCAACAAGGCGGGGACGAGACCCGCGGCGCCCACCTCACCCTCGTCGGAGATGGCAGGTACCGCACCCAGGCCACCAACACCCCCGGCGACTGGGTGCTCACCGTCGGGGCCCGCTCCCCCGGCGAGACCGGCACCTGGGGCTTCGACGTCCACGTCCGCCATGCCGGTCTCGAAAGCCTCGAGGCGAACCGGGCCCTCTGGGAAGAGCACGGTCCCGCCGGTTACCGCTTCACCGCCGAGCTCGCCTGGGACTGGGGCTCGGAAGGGCCGTTCGAGATCTTCGTCGACGGCGACGCCGTGGTGGAGGTGTCTCCGGTTGGTGTGGACTCCGTCCCGGGAAGGCGCTTCGGCGACGTGGGCTGGCTCTTCGAGCTGGTGGCGAGCATCCCACCGGCCCACCTGCGGGAGGTGGTGTACGACCCGATCCTGGGCTACCCCACCCTCGTGATGGGGGCCGGCCCGTCCCATGAGGAGTGGGCCCTGCGGGCAGAGGGCCTCGTCGCTGCCGGCGACGAACCCCCGGCTGCGCCGGCCACGACCCTCGACCTCCCGTGGCTGTCCCGGGGACACATCCAGCAGGTCGATGCCATCGTCGCCGGAGCGGTGAGCGACGCGGTCCGCACCTCCTTCGACGACCCCGGCTGGGTAGTCACCTTCCATCCGCAATCCTCCTTCAACACCGAGAGAGGCCTGTTCATCCTCGATCCGCTGCTTCCGGCGCAACTACCCATCCTCTGGGACCGGGGCGGAGAGAACCTCGTCCTGTTCCTAGCGGACGAACCTCTGCCCCTTGGCGAGCGTCCCACCTTCGCTCCCGACTACCGGGTGCTGTGGGCGGCCCGGCGTACCGACACCGGCCTGCAGTTCGTCGGCCCGGCGGACGCCGTACCCTTCCTGAACGCCGAGGTGCCGCGCCTATGCACCTCGGCCGCCGACCGCACTGCTTCCTCCCCCGCCACCCTCGCCGGCGCCGACGACCAACTCACCGTGCTCACCGAGTGGCTCCGGCGCCTGGAGATGTTCCGGGCCAACCACGGCACCGACGCCACCGCGGCCCAGGCCGAGGAGCGCCTCGCCCGGGTCTGCCGGGACCTGGGCCTCGCGCAGTAGCCTCCACGGCGATGCGTCTCACGGTTCGCCTCGGCACCGATCCCATAGCC
>JAFGCH010000044.1 GCA_016932695.1 Acidimicrobiia bacterium
CGAAGCCGGGAGAGGCGCGTAGGCCGCCTGACGGCGGCCTACGCGGTGAGGGCAAGACGCAACGAAAACTGGGGCGCTCCCTCGCCCTCACCCCTGGTTTCAGAGCGTGAAGGTGCCTGCTTCGTTCCCCGGGGTGTAGGTCCCTCCGGTGTAGACCCCGTCGGTCTCGGTGCCGGTGGAACTGCCCCCGGTGTAGACCACATAGGTGGCGCCGTACTGCAGGTCGGGAGAGGAGACCACGACCGTGGCGTAGTCCTTGGTGGGCACGAAGGTGAGGATGTCCTCGCCGGCCTCGCTCTCAATGTGGACCATGGTCCCGGCGTTGACGGTGGCACGGAAGGCCAGGCCGGCCACGGCCTGGGGCGACGACTGGTCGGGGGCCATGGCCATGCCTGCCGAGCCCACCGCCACCAGGACGCCGCCGCTGACGGTGAACCGGGTGAAGTCCAGGGCGCCGTTCATATCGGCGGTCGGGCCGTTCACGATCACCGTGCCCCCGGTCATCTCCACCGGGCCGTTGGCGTCGATGCCGTCGCCCCGGGCATCGATGTACAGGTAGCCGCCGTTGACGTACAGCGGGCTGTCGCCGCCGCCTACACCTCCGGGGCCGCCCATACCGCCCGGGCCCTGGTCGACCGCAGAAGTGCCGGCGCCGACCGTGTTCACGCCGTCGTCGGTGGAGGTCAGGCGGATCTGCCCACCGTCGATGGTGATCGAAGCGCTCTCGATGCCTTCGTAGGAGGTCACGATATCGATGGTGCCCTCGCTGATGAGGATGGAGGTCTCGGCGTGGAGGCCATCGTCGGCGGTGGAGAGCAGCAAGTCGCCGCCGCCGATCGCCATGGTGCCGTCCGAATGCACGGCGTCGTCGGTGGCTTCGATGTCGATGCCGCCCCCCGTGACGAAGAGAGCGGCCCCGGCTTTGAGGCCCTTGCTGCTGTCGGTGGAGCCGGCAACGGCCCCCGATGCCCCGCCGCCGGTGCGGATGGTGAGGTCGCCCCCGCGCACCACCAGCGCGGTCTCGGCCGAGACGCCGTCTCCGCCCGCGGAGACCACCAGCGTGCCGCCCTCGACCACGGCGTAGCCCTGTTCGGCATCTTCGTCGTTGGAGGCCTTGACCCCGTCGCCGCCGGCCGCGATGGTCAGGGACCCCCCGCCGATCGCTACCGAGTCCTTGCCGCGCAGACCATCGTCGGCCGCGGTCACCACGATGGTCCCGCCCGCGATCTTGAGGTCGTCGTCGGAGGAGATGCCGTCGTTGTAGTTGGCCATCACCGTGAGCGACCCCGCGCCGTTGATGGTGAGGTCGTCGTTGCTGAAGAGAGCGGCGTTGGGTTCGGTGACCGCAGCGTCGGGGTAGACATACGCGGAGGCGTCGGAGAGGTGATTGTCCGTGCCCGCCGCCAGCGTGATGATCAGCCGGCCGGCCTGCTGCCCGTAGACGGCCGCCGTGGTCGAGGAGTTGATCGAGGCCCCGGCAAGGACCAGGTGCACGGTGTCCCCGGCGTCGGCGTCCACCACCACCTGGCCGTCATTGAGAGTGCCGCCGAGCCGGTAGGTCCCGGCGGAGTAGATGACCAGTGTGTTCCCGTCGACCGTCGCCCCGCCGCCGTCGACGGTGATCGCCGTCCCATCGAAGGTGACCAGGGTGGCTCCCGCCGTGCCTTCGTCGGCGTCGAGGTCCTCATCGTCGAAGCCGGCCGAGTAGACGGCGGCATCGCTCAGCAGGGTGGTGGTGACCGACACGTTGCTCGCGGTCATGGTGGTGGTAGCCGCCTCGCCGGAGCCCGTGCTGGCCGCGGTGGCATCGGTCGCATCAGCGGCCGCCGCATTGGCCCCGGCCGAGCAGGCGGCCGCCACGAGCACCACGGCGGCCAGGGCGCCGGCCCACCGGATGCGGGGCGAGATCGACTGGGCTCTCATCGGTCCTTCCTCTCCTCCGCCCTCCCGGTGGAGGCCGGGGCTCGGGTCCAGTTGCTCGACCCAGCGTCCGGCGGCGATGTGAACCATCCGTAAAGGCCGTCTGAGGCCGCCCTGAGAGTCCTCCCGGGGCCGCAACAGCCGGAGGCGGGGGAGGGGTGGCTCGTGCTCTAGCCTGGCGGTAGTGGAGGTCTATCGATGCGACGCCGGCACCCTGCGCCGCCACCCCTAGTTGCCGCTGCGCCGCCTGCTCCCCTGGTGTCGGGGCGGCTCGCGGTGCGCCGGCTGCGCCTGGTGCTCTCCCCCTCATACCGACTGACGACCTCTGCCGGCCTACGGGTGGGCTTGGCTCGTTACAGCGCGCTGAACATCTACTTCTTCGGCCGGGGGCAGAGGATCACCCTGCCTTGGGGGGCCTGCTGGCGGCTCACCGCGGCGGCACGAGGTTCGGGCCTCACCGCGGTGGTGGCCAACGAGGCCGGCCGGCGCCTTGCCGTGGCTGCTCCCGGGGCCGAGGCGGGGAACTACGGCATCGTGGGCCGGGACTACGCCTTCACGCTGAACCCGGCAGAGGGCGGACTGGGCCGAGCCCGGCTCTGGGACCTCTTCGACGGAGAGGAAGTGGTGGCCCGCTTCACCCGGCGGCCCTTCGGCGGGGAGTGCCTACGGCCCATCCCCCTGCCCGTGGTGCTGCTGGGTCTGTTGCTGGCTCGCTTCGGCATCCCCGGGGAGAACGAGCTGCGCTTGCCCGGCTTCTACCCGGGCTCTCGCCGGTGACCGGCGCAGCCGACCGGCGGCGGGACGCCGGGGGGCCGGGCGAGCCCGCCTCAGCCGGATAGTCGGCCGGCGAGGCGGCGCACCGCAGCGAAGAAGGCGGTGGCGCGCAGGCGGCCCGGGTCTCCCAGGGCGTCCTCCAGCCCGGCGTCGTAGGGCAGCGCCCCCAGGAAGGGAACCCCGAAGGACGCTCCGAGCCGCGACACGCCCTGGTCGTTCCCCTGTTGCAGGTTCTCTGCCAGCCCCAGCACCGGCACCCGGAGGCCGGTGAGCAGGCGCAAGGCTCGCTCCACGCTCCCCAGCACGACCCGTGAGGAAGTGCTGAGAAGGAGGAACTCGACCCGGGGCACCAGGCGCACCACATCCAGCGCGATGTCTCCCAGGCCGGGCGGCAGGTCGAGCACCAGCAGATCGAGCTCACCCCACCTCGTCACCGCCAGCAACTCCAGGAAGGCGCCGGCCACCTCGTCGCCTCGGAGCGGCACGGCCACTTCGGGCGCAAAGAAGGCCACCGACATCAGCGAGACGCCCGCCGTGTCCTTGGGGTCCACGCCGAAGCCCTCCCCGGGGAACCCTTCGTCCGCTCCCAGGATCACGTGGCTGCAGGGTGAGGTGAAGTCGAGGTCGAGCAGACCGACGCGCCGGCCGGCATCCGCCCAGGCCAGAGCCAGGCTCGCCGAGACCACGCTCTTGCCGATACCGCCCTTGCTCCCGGTGACGGCGACGATGCGCCCTACACCGGCAAGGCGATCCTCCACCACGGCGGCGCGAGGGTCCACGGCGTCAAGTGGGCCCGGCATCGGGGGAATCCTCGCCCTCCACGGCCGAGATGGTCACCCCGCGTCCGGCAACCACAGCGAAGTCGGGGCTGCCGCAGCGCGGACAGCGCAGGAAGGCATGGCAGAGCTCGGGGATGAAGTGCATCGCTTCCAGGGCGTCGTCGGTGCCCTCTCCCTCCAGGTCGCCACGGCCGAATCCGAGGTCGCAGACCCGGCAGTGGAAGCGAACCGGCTCGGCCTCCACCACGAACCGGGCTCCCTCGAGGAGGGGGTCACCGGCGGGAAGCACCTCGGACAGGGAGAACTCGAACAGAGCCGTCTCTATCTGCTGCAGTTCGCCCACGCGGACGGTGACCGAGGTGATGCGGCTCATCCCGGCGTCGCGCGCCGCGCGGCACGCTGCCTTCATCACGGCATCGGCCAGGGCGAACTCGTGCACCGGCAGTCACTCCCGTTCGGGGACGTCGATCGGCACCAGATCCTAGGCCGGTGGCGGTGCCGCCCTTCCCGACTCGTCGTCGCGGTCACGCCGCGCCGCTGCCCACGATCCACCTCGTTGCCTGCGCCCACTCCTCCGCCTTCTCGAGCACGTCGAGGACGAACCCGGACTTGGCTTCGTTGTAGGCCACTCGGTCACTCCGGAAGCGGCCGGCGAGGCCTTGCTTCAAGGCGGCGTAGGCCTCCCGAACGGCCGGGTGGGCTCTCAGGTAGTCCCGGAAGAGCAGATGGGCCCGCTCCCACTCGCCGCCGGCATCGCAGATGTGGACCTGCACCTCCCGCGGGCGGCCGCGGGGCGGCCGGAAGTAGCGATGGCCGGGCTCCCGGGTGCGCAGCGGCA
The DNA here is from genome assembly GCA_016932695.1 of Acidimicrobiia bacterium. Classification (GTDB taxonomy): domain Bacteria; phylum Actinomycetota; class Acidimicrobiia; order Spongiisociales; family UBA11373; genus VGBK01. Next base: position 4,312 of record JAFGCH010000044.1, read on the forward strand.
GGCCCAGGCCTTCCAGGGCGGGCCGGAACGCCGCCTCGTCGCTTGCATCGGGCACGCTCACCTGGACGTCGATGACCGGCTTGGCCGCCAGGCCGGGCACCGCCGTCGAGCCCACGTGCTCGATGCGCCGGGCGGTCGAGCCGAGGGTGGCGGCGAGGCGGTCCCGCCAAGCAGCGAAGAGGGCCGGCCAACCGGGGTCGTAGGGCAACACCTCCACGGGATCACCGCCGTGGCTGCCGTGGAGCTCCATTCCGGGGTAACGCACCGCCATCACCTCTCGCCAGAGCGTCCCCCGGACCGAGGCGGGCAAGTCCTCAAGGAGGACGCCGCGGGCTGCGGCCTCCAGTTGATAGCGGTCGACCAGGGTGGCCCGCAGCCCCACGGCGACGAACAGGCGATGCCAGGCCTCGGCCGGATCCCCCGAGTGGGCCGGGTCGATGCCGGCTGCCGCCAGGCGCGCCTCGAGGTCGGGATCCACGGGGCGCAGCGTATCGCTCAGCCCGTGATCACCGGGTCGCCGGCCAGAGCGGCGGTGCGCTCCGTGATCAGTCGGCGCAGCCGGGCGACGTCGTCGTCCAGAATGGCGATGTCGATGAGCTCTCCCGCCCCTCCCGCCAGGGTCTGCGCCCATCCGTCGAGCACCTCGAGGGCGATCCCCTCGGCGAAGAGCTGCCGGTAGAGAGAGCGGTACGCCTCCTCGTACAAGCCCCGGAAGGCGGCGACCTCCAGGAACCTGTCCTCCAGGAGGTGCCCGGTGGCGACGGCCGGAGTGCCCTCCCGGCCCGGCCGGAGCCCCGCCCCGCCGTCCGGGCGCTCACCGCCCGGGATAGGCCCGGCGCCCGGCGGAGAGGGGAGCCCGCCGGGCAGGCCGGCACCGGAGGGGACCCCGCCCCCCGGGGCGTGGCCACCCGGCGGCCGGGCCGTGCCACCACCCGGGACCACGTCGGCGGCTCCCGCCGGGGAGAAGGAGCCCTCCTCGAAGGGACCCTGCGCCGGGTCGCCCGACCAAGAGAGGTTCAGGTCCCAACTCACCACCGTGAACGCCCCCGTGTCGGCCTCCCACCAGAGGTAGTAGTTCTGCCCCGGCCCGCTCATGTCGTCGAAGTCGAGCAGCAGGTTGTGCAGGGCCAGATAGTGGGCGAAGGAGTCCACATCCAGGCGTTCCTCCAAGCCGGCGGCGAACTCCTCGTCGGAGGATTCCTCCACCCAGCGAATGAACTCGATGAGCGGCGTCAGATCGACCTGGCCCTCTCCACTCACCTGACGGAACGAGCCGTCGTACTCGTCCGGGTCGAGCCCGCGGTAGGTGAAGGAGCCTCCCGACTGGGCCTTGTAGAGCGCCCCCGCAGTGCCGAAGTGGTCGGCCCCCAGGGAAACGCCCGGCTCCTGGACGATGAGGCGCAGGGTGGCAGCCGAGCCGTTGACGCTCAAGGCGGCGTAGGCAGCCTCCTCGGCGGGCTCCCCGGCGAGGTCGATGAGCGACAGGGAGAGCGCCTCGTTGAGAGCGGTCTCCATGGTCCCCTGGAGGCCGGCGGGGCGCACCGCGATGGCCTCGTGGCCCTGGTAGGTCTGCCCTCCGATGTACTCGCCGAAGCTGATCAGCCAGGGCAGGTCGGCGGGATCCTGCCCAACGATCGGATGGGTCGGGGCGGCCTCCTGGTTCTCCCCCGGGGCCCAGGCTCCCGGGCCCGGGCCGAAGAGGGTCGAGTTGCCCTTGAGCCGGATCCCCACGTCCCGTACCGGGGTGCCGTCGATGACCACATCGCCCTGGAAAAACTCCTTGTCGCCCGTGGCGGCGAACTCCGCTGCGACGGCCTCGTAGTCGGCGGTGTCGAAGGCGATCGCGATGGTGTGGACCTGTGTCTCGTCGAACAGGTCCACCGTCCCGGCGATGTCGCCCTTGCGGGGATGGCCCCCGGCGTCGGTGCGGGCCGCCGGGCGGACGCCCCCCAGCGCGAACACCAGGGCCAGGAGGGTCACGGCCGAGACCACCACCAGCTTCCAATGGCGCCGCCAGGAGAGGGGAAGTCGCACGAGCGCCTCCTAGCCGCCGTCCCGGCCGCCCGCCGGCGACGACCCGGCCTCAAGGTAGCCGCCGCCCCCCAGGCCGGCGTCTCGACCGCAGCGGATGCCCGGCCGCTCCCGGCCGAGCCGGGCCAGGCCCGCCAGGATGGCACCGCAGGCGAGGATCGCCAGGGCGAGCAGTGGGACGGCGGCCAGGAAGCCGGCGGTGAGGGCCGCGGCCGCTACCACCAAGGCCCGGTGCCGTCGGATGGGCAGGGAGAGGCGCATGCTCCCTCCTACAGGCTCGTGCGGTCGTAGCCCGTGGTCAGGCCGACCTTCAGGTTGCCGGTCAGTTCCTGGATGCCGCGCAGCAGTCTCTGCGGGGACTCGCCCTTCTTCAGGGTGACGCTGTAGAGCAGTTCGGTGAGGAGGCCGGAGCGCACCGAGTCGATGCCGATGAGGTCGGCTTCATCGGTACAGCAGGCGAAAACGTCGTCGAAGGCGTGCTCGTAGTCGAAGTCGTGGGGCACCTGCACCCGGAGGATCTGGGAGGTGTTGGGGGCGTGGAACCAGTTGAAGCGATCCATGATCAGCACGATCAGAGCGATGAGCACCGTGGCCACCGCCGCCAGGATGTAGAACTTGGTGCCCGCCGCCATGCCGATGGCCATGGCCCAGAAGATGAACCCGACATCGCGGGTCTCCTTGACCGCGTTGCGGAAGCGGATGATCGAGAGCGCCCCCACCAGAGAGAAGGCGCGGGCGATGTTCGACCCCACGATCATCATGATCAGAGCCACCACCGTGCCCATGAGCACCAGGGTCTGCACGTAGCTCTGGCTGTAGGAGACGCCGCGATGGGTGACGCGGTAGACGAAGCCGACCAGGGCGGAGAGCAGGAACGCCCCCACCAGCGCCACGGCTATGTCCGCAATCGACAGGGTGCCGCTCAGGTCCTCGACCTCGCCGAACACCTGGGTGAGCCAATCCATCACGACCTCGCTTCCGTCTGGGGCAGGTGGAAAGCCGACCGCGGAGCGCGGCCGGCCACTTCGATGCTCTGGCAGTACTTACTGATGCGGACGACCCGGGCGTTGTGCGCCCCCACCAGCGCCGTCACCCAGCGGGGGATGTGGTCGTTGGCCTTGATCTCCACCACTACCTGTTCGGGAGGCACCATGTGGCGCCCCGGGTTCCGGGAGTCGAGGCTGAGGTCGGTGGACCGGTAGCGGATGTCGGAGTCGAAGGTGATGCGCAGACCGGGATCGTGGTCGGTGCCCACCAGAGCCCGCCGGTAGTAGGAGGTGATCGAGACCGGCTCCAGGCGAAAGGCGTTCACGAACGCCCGCACCTCGCGCACCACGGCGGCCTGGGACGGCTCGGAGTCGACGTCCTCCCCGGCGCACAGCGCCTGCGCCGCGGCGTAGGGCAGCTCGGCCCGGCGCTTCTGAGTGGTGCGGTTGATGCGCTGCTTGACCTCGACGTATACCCGGGAGTCGGGCCGCAGCCCCACGGTGCTTTCGTAGTGGCGGACACGCAGCTTGCGCCGGTTCTTCAGCCCGTCCACCTTCTCCCAGTAGCAGCGCAGGTCGGGGGTGTCGTAGTACAGGCTGGTGATGACGTAGGGGGTGCCCCTCCCGTGAGAGTCGTCATCCATGTAGGGAAGCACCTCGGTCAAAAGGGCGGCCGCCCGCTCCCGGGGGAGGAGGTACTTCAGCTCGAAGCGGTTGCGGGAGCGGACGGCCTGGAGGGCACTCGAGGCAACGGGAGCGGGACGTGCGGCCCGCTCCTCACCAACGGCGAGAGCGGTATCCATCACGCGACTCACCTCCCTTCTCGATCTTCCGTTTCGACTCGGCTCTCGAGCCCGGCGCCCCGGGCGCCCTCTCTGCTGAGCCAACCTATGGGCGGGGCATGAAAGCGAGGTCAAGCCTTCATGAGAGACGCCTGAGAAGCCGCCGGGAAGTCGGCTACGGCGGAAGGCTTCCGCCGGCCTGCCAGACTCCCCGGCCGTGACCTTCATAGCTCTGCATTTGGAGCGAGTGGCCAACCTGCGCGACCTCGGGGGGCTCCCCACCGGCGACGGACGGCGCGTTGCGCGAGGCCGCATCTACCGGTCGGGCTCGCTACACGAGATGACCGAGGGCGACCGCCGTGCCCTGGAGGCCCGGCGCATCCACACCGTGGTGGACCTCCGCTCCTCGTGGGAGCAGGGGCACCAACCCTACGCCTGGTCCTGCGGCCGCCACCTTGCCGCCCCCCTGGCCGCCGACGACGACGTGGTCTTCATCTGGGGGAGTTTCATCAAGGGGACCCTGACGGAGGCGGAGATGCTCGACTGGTGGACCACCACCGGCGTCTTCGACGCCCCGGCACAGTTCCCCGAGTCGATGGGCACCGTCTTCCGAGCCCTGCTGGAGGCGGCGCCGGGCGACGCCGTCCTCTTCCACTGCACCGGAGGCAAGGACCGCACCGGGGCCGTAGCCGCGCTCATCCTGCGCGCTCTGGGCGCCACCCCGGAAGCGATAACCGCCGACTTCGTGGCCACCAACCAGGCCCTCGCCAGCCCCGAACGCCTCGAGGAACTAGCCGCCCGGCTCAACGAAGGCCGCGACCAACCCCTCAGCCCCGAATCCCTCTTCGCCCTCTCCGGAGTGCAAGCCGAATGGCTCGACGAGATGTACCGCCGCCTCACCCTGCGCTACGGGTCGGTGGAGGGCTACCTAAGCGACGCCCTGGGCCTCAGCGCGGCCGACCTGGCCCGCCTCCGCGAGCAGTACCTGGAGCCCGCTGAAGCCTGAGCGCCCCGGCCACGGCTCACGGCAGGGCCCGGCGGCCGAACGCTCTGCTAGAGAAGGCCACCCGGCGGGCTCACCGTGTGTCCCGGCGCGTTGCCCGGGCCCCTACCCCGCCGGCTTCCAGAGGGCCGGGCCGACGGGGAGGACCGTCTTGCCCGCCATCCGGTTGAGCAGCACGGCCGCTGCGCCGTAGAACGAGGACGCCGACACCGCGAGCAGGGACACCCCCACCGGCTCGGTGGGCCAGCCGCCGAGCAACTGCCCCACCAGGAAGAAGATGGCGGCATCGATGCCGAGCAGCACCACGAATAGGACGGTGTTGGTCATCGCCGAAGCCGCCGTCAGGATCAGGCTGAACACCAGGAACCCGATGAGCCCGTAGGCGTAGTGGTCGAGGTCGAAGGCAACGTCGGAGAAGATGGTGATCACCAGGGTCAGCGACACCGCGTACCACAACAGGGAGTAGGTAGTGAAGGCGGTGGCCCCGAAGATGTTCGCCCGCCGAAAGTCGATGATGCCGGCGATCAGTTGCGCCGTGGCCCCGAGGAAAACCGTCCAGGGGATCATGAGCGACTTGTCGGCCGCCGAGGCCCAGCCGAGGTCGGTGACGCCCAGCACCAGGGCCGCCACCGCCAGACCGATCAGACCCAACGGCGCCGGCTCGGCAGGAAGATGGGTCGCGGAGTCATCCGCCATCTGCTCTCCTCCAAGAGGTGTGGTCAGCGGAGAGTAGTCGGCCTTGCCCCAGCCCTGTTAGCGGCGGTTCACCCCCTCCGCGTAGCCCGCGAGGGGGAGGGACCATCCTTCCGCCTTTCCGGCTCGACGGCCCGGAAGGCGCCCGCTCGGAGAAAGCCCGGAGGCTTCGCCGAGGAACGCCTGCTACGCCTCGGCATCCCCTTCTCCCTCTCCGGGGTGAAGGCCCGATGGCTGGACGAGGTTTCCCGCCGTCTCGCCCTGCGCTACGGATCGGTGGAGGGCTACCTAAGCGACGCCCTCGGCCTCACCGAAGCCGACCTGGCCCGCCTCCGCCAGCAGCACCTGGAGAAGGCCGCTACCTGAGCCGCACCGGGCGGTTACCTCAGCCCCACCTCCCCCGGGCGCGGCCCCAGGGCGGGGGGCGGCGGACCCTCCATCCCCTCGCCCTATTGGGGATGGGCTTCACCGCTACCCTCCCCGGCTGAGGTGTCCGGAGCCTTTGCCCGACGAGCGATCATTGCCCTGGTCGTAGTGGCCGGGGCCACCGCCCTGGTGTTCGCCCGCCCCGTCCGCCTGGGCCTCGACCTGCGCGGCGGCACCCAGGTGGTGCTCGAGGCTCAGGACACCGACCGGGTCACCGTCGACGACGACGTGGCGGCGCGCACCCTGGAAGTGCTGCGGCGCCGCGTCGACGCTCTAGGGGTAGCCGAGCCCACCCTGCAGCGCTCCGGCGAGCGGCGGTTCATCGTCGAGTTGCCCGGGCTCACCGATCCGGACGAGGCCCTGCGGGTGATCGGGCGCACCGCCGAACTCGCCTTTCACCCCGTCCTGGGGTATGCCGACGAGGAGGCAGGGACGCCGGCTGCCGGGGAGATCGTGCTGCCCGACGAGGACGGGATCCCCCTCCGGCTGGGCCCGGCGGAGGTGGGGGGAGAGGGCGTGGGCGGGGCGAACGCCGAGTTCGACACCTACTACAACGCCTGGATAGTCACCGTCGACTTCCGGGGGGAGGGCGGCGAGCGCTGGACCGCCATGACTGCGGAGGCAGCCTGCGCCCCTTACGGCGACCCGCGACGGCGGGTGGCCATAGCGCTCGACGGCACCGTGATCTCATCGCCCCAGGTGGACGAGACGGTGGAGTGCGGGGTGGGCATCACCGGCGGCACCACGGTGATCACCGGGCGGTTCACGGAAGCCGCAGCCAAAGACCTGGCGCTCTTGATCCGCGCCGGCGCCCTGCCGGTGCCGGTGGAAGTGGTCGAGCAGCGCACCATCGGCCCCACTCTGGGGGAAGCCGCCATCAGCGCCAGCGTCAAGGCGGCCCTGATCGGAGCGGCGCTCACCGTGGCCTACATGATCGTGTATTACCGCTTGCTCGGGTTGCTGGCCGCCCTGGGGCTGCTGATCTACGGCCTGATCTCCTACGGGGGGCTGCTGGCCCTCAACGCCACCCTGACCCTGCCGGGGATCGCCGGCTTCGTGCTCGCCATCGGGATGGCGGTGGACGCCAACGTCCTGGCGTTCGAGGGCATGAAGGAGGAGCACGCCGCCGGGCGCCTGGGGAGAGATGCCGCCGACGGCGGCTTCCGCCGCGCCTGGACCGCCATCCTCGACTCCAACGTCACCACCCTGCTGGCCGCCCTCCTCCTCTTCTTCTTCGCCTCCGGGGCGGTGCGCGGTTTCGGCATCACCCTGTCGGTGGGCGTGCTCGCCTCGATGTTCGCCGCTCTCGTCGCCACTCGGGCCCTGGTCGACCTGGCGGTGCGCCGGCGCGCCCTGGCCGCCCGGCCCCGGCTGCTGGGCCTCGAGGTGGGGCGCCGCTTCCGGGCCTGGCTGACCACCCGCCGCCCGGATCTCCTGGGCCGCTCCCGGCTGTGGTACGCCATCTCGGCAACGGTGCTGGCGCTGGCCGTGGCCGGCATCGGAATGCGGGGCCTCTCCTTCGGCCTGGAGTTCTCCGGCGGCCGCCTGCTGGAGTACGCCACCACGGCGCCGGTCGACCTCGACGCGTTGCGCGCCGAACTCGCGGCCGCCGGGCTGCCCCGGGCGGTGGTGCAGGAGTCGGGTGAGGGCAACGTAGCCATTCGCACCGCGACCCTCTCCGACGCGGACAAGCAGGCGGTCGCCCAGGCGGTGGCCCGCCTGGGAGGAACGGCCGAGCTGCAGCGCGACGAGTTCGTCGGCCCCACCATCGGCGGGGAGTTGCGCCGCAAAGCGCTGATCGCCCTGGGCCTGGCCCTGGCGGCCCAGCTCCTGTACCTGGCCGTGCGCTTCCGCTGGACTTACGGCACGGCGGCCGTAGTGGCGATGTTCCACGACGTCACCATCCTCCTGGGCATCTTCGCCTGGCTGGGCAAGGAGCTCGACGGCGTGTTCCTGGCCGCCCTGCTGACGGTGATCGGCTACTCCATCAACGACTCGGTGGTGGTCTTCGACCGCATCCGGGAGCAACGCCGGGCCGACCCGAGCCGGCGGGGCTTACGCGAGGTGGCCAACGACGCCTGCCTGCAGACCATCCCCCGCACGGTGAACACCGGGCTGGGGGCCCTGTTCATCCTCGCCGCCCTGTACGTGCTGGGCGGCGACACGCTGGCCGACTTCGCCCTGGCCCTAATCGTAGGGATCCTGGTGGGGACCTACTCCTCGGTGTTCACCGCCGCCCCGCTGGCGGTGGGGCTGGAAGAGGCCGTCGGCGAGGACCCCGGCCGGTGGGAGCGGCGCCCGTCGGGCGGCCCGCCGCAGGAGCGGCCGGCCCGGCGAAGCGATCCTCGCCCGAGTGCACCGGAGCGGGCGGCCCGGCCGACGAGCCCCGGTCCGGACGCCCCCTCCCGCCCGTCGGCACCACCCGGCACCCTCCCGAAGCCCAGTCAGCGCCGCAAGAAGCGGCGCTGAGGAGTCGGCCCAGTGGGACGGCCCCGGCCCCGGGACGCGGCGGCCGGCCTCAGCCCTGGTGGCCCGCGGCGGCCACGGCCACCCCGGCCTGCCATCCCGGGGCGCGGCCGCCCTCCGGCGGGTGGAGCCCACGCACCGGCGCTCCGGCGGATGCCAGCAGCCAGGAGATCACCGAGTTCGAGTTCCACATCTCGCCGGTCCCCCGCTCGTCCCGGCCCCAGACCAGGGCCGGCACGGCCGGCACCAGTTCGAGCAGGCGCTCCGCCTGCCCCGGGTCTCGCCCGACCGCCTGCGGGCCGCCGACGGCGTGGGCCAGGTCGGGAATGATCCCGTCGCGCCACCGCCGCACCTCGTATCGGAAAGGTCGGATCCGGGCAAGGCGCCGGCCCCACACCGGGCCCTCCAAGACCACGCCGCGTCCTGCCACGTCGTCGTCGGGGCTGGGCCAGGCGCACTCGATGACGAAGCGGCCGTCCGGCACCTCCACCACCAGAGCGGTGTGGTAGAGGGCCAGGGGCCGCCGCCCCTCGAACCGAGCCTTCACCGTCTCGTACAGGCGCCCGTTCAGCCGGACGTAGCCGTTCCCCCCGGCACCCAGGGGGATCCAGTACAGGTCGATGCAAGCCGCCGCCGCGGTCTCATCCATCGGGCGATCGTAGGCGAGCGCCGGAGCGCTCTACCCCTCCGCCAGGCCCGTACCGGTAAAGGAGTCCACCGGCCCCAACGCATTTCGGTACCAGACCAGAACCCCGACGACCCCCGCATTGTCGACGCAGGAGTGGGCATCCATCGCCGTCGGCACTCGGCCGAGCAAGGTCCAGACGCCGGCTTCCAGGTCGAGACCCCAGACCTCGTCGCGCCCCCGGACCTCGCGTGCGGTGCCGGCAGCGATCTGCACGGTCGTGGGCCCCCTGCCCCCGATCAGCAGCATCTGCTCGGCGTCCGCGTCCCAGACCAGGCAGGCATCCCAGGCCGGCTCGGGAGCGGGGTCCCAGATTGCCCCGGACCAGGCCGACGTTTCCAGGTCGAAAGCCCAGACCACCGACTCCTCCCGGTCGGCACCGCCCCAGAGCACAACGCGGTCGGCCGACGGGTCGTAGGCCATGGCCTGCTGTGCCACCGGCCACGGGGCCTCCTCGGTGGTGATCTCGACCCAGGTGTCGGTGTCGGCGTCGTAGGCCCAGGTGTCGCCCAGCCAGGACGAACCGGTGTCCCCCCCGAACAGCACCACCCGGTCGGATTGGGCGTCGTAGGCCATGGCGTGGGCGTGGCGGGCGGGCGGCGAGACGGCGGGCGAGCGCTCTTCCCAGGTACGCGCCGCCGGGTCGTAGACCCAGGTGTCGTCGAGGTCCTCGGTGCACCTCGGGTAGGAGCAAGAACCGACCGCCCCGCCGAAGAGGACGACCAACCCGGAGCCGGAGTCGTAGGCGACTGCGGCTCCGGCACGGGGTACCGGCCCTCCCGTAGCCCGGATCTCCCACCACTCGCCGGTCTCCGGGTCGTACCTCCACACGTCGTAGAAGCGCTCGGCGTTCAGCCTCTGCACCGGCTCCAGTCCGCCGAAGAGGAAGATGCCGCCGTCGGTGGCCACCAGCGGCGCGTAGACGCGGTCCGCGGGGAAGCCGGGGATCTCCTGGACCGCAACGGTGGTCGCGCCTGCGGGAGCGGTCGTCGTGGTAGCGCCCCCGGCCGGCACCGTGGTGGCTGGACCGCTCGCCGCCGCCGTAGTGGTCGGAGCAGCCTCGTCGGCGCCGAGGGCCTGCCAGAGCACGTACCCGGTCGCGGCCAGGGCGGCTATCAGCACGATCGCCCCCAGGGCGAACCAGCGTCGGCCCCCGTTACCGGGCCGCTCGTCGTCGAGCGGCGAAGAGAGCAGTTCCGATAGCGGGTCGCCTCTCGGGTCTTCTCTCACACCGCCATACTTCCACGATTCGCGTTCTGCGGCAGGCGCGGCCCGGCGCGGGACACGGGAGCGAACCGGCGGCCGCTTGCTCCGGGAGGGCGGCCCGCCGACCGGGGCGCAAAGCGTGGGCGTGCGGGAGGTATCCCATGCGCCTGTACTTCGCCGGTCCGCTGTTGAGAGTCCAGGAACGGGAGTTCAACACCCGTCCGGCCGCCTCGATCGAAGCGCTCGGCTTCGACGTCTTCCTTCCCCAGCGAGACGGGTACGAGGGGCCTACGGACCCGGAGGTCTTCGGACGACCCGAGGTGGCCCGGCAGATCTTCGAACTCGACACGGCGCACGTGCTGGCGTCCGACGTGCTGCTGTGCTTCCTCGACGGCCGCCTCCCCGACGAGGGGATGGCCGTGGAGATCGGCCTCGCCCACGCCGACCGTCAGCAACGAGGCGGGCACCGCAAGCTGCTCGGCCTGTCCACGGACCCGCGTCATCGCGGCGGTGCGGCGCTCAACGCGATGCTCGTCGGCGCCCTCGACGAGATCCTCACCGATGAGACCGCCCTGCTGGAAAGGCTCGGCGAGATCTCTCTGGCCTGATTGGCCCATGGTGTCGGAGAACCGACCCGAACCCCTACCCGGGCTGCCCCTCCGGGCGCAGGGCCGGGAAGAGAATCACTTCCCGGATCGACTCCTCACCGGTGAGCAGCATCGCCAGCCGGTCGACCCCCACGCCCAGGCCGCCGGTAGGGGGCATGCCGTACTCCAGGGCCAGCAGGAAGTCCTCGTCCAGGGGATGGGCCTCCTCGTCGCCCCGGGCGCGGGCGGCGGCCTGCGCCTCGAAACGGCGCCGCTGTTCCCGCGGGTCGTTCAGTTCGCTGAAGGCGTTGGCCAGTTCCCGCCCAGCCACGATGACCTCGAAGCGCTCCACCAGGCCCGGCTCGGAGCGGTGATCCCGCGCCAGTGGGGAGATCTCCTTGGGGTAGTCCATGACCACGGTGGGCTGCCAAAGGCCCGGCTCGGCGTGAGCCTCGAATACCTCCGACACGATCTTGCCCACCCCCCAATCCGGATGCACCTCGATGCCCAACTCCAGGGCCTGTTCCCGGGCACGGTCGAGCGGCATGGCCATGTCCCAGGCCAGCCCGGTGGCCTCGGCGGTGGCCCCCAGGTACGTCACGCGGGGCCAAGGCGTCGCCAGCGACAGCAGCCGGCCCTGGTACTCCAGGTCGGGGGTGCCGGCCACCGCTCGGGCCGCTTCGCTCACCAGCGCCTCGGTCAGTTCGATCATGTCGTGGTAGTCGGCGAAGGCCTGGTAGCACTCGAGCATGGTGAACTCGGGGTTGTGTCGCGGGGACACCCCTTCGTTGCGGAAGATGCGGCCGATCTCGTATACCCGCTCCACCCCGCCCACGATGAGGCGTTTCAGGTGCAGTTCGATGGCGATGCGCAGGTACATGTCCTGGTTGAGGGCGTTGTGATGGGTGACGAAGGGCTTGGCCAGCGCCCCGCCCGCCTGCGCCTGCAGGGTGGGGGTTTCCACCTCCAAGAACCCCCGCCCATCGAGAGTGGCGCGCAGTGAGGCCAGCAGGCGGCTGCGGGCGGCCAGCACCTCTCGCGCCCTGGGGTTCACCGCCAGGTCCAAGTAGCGGCGGCGGTGCCGCACCTCGACGTCCTGCAGGCCGTGCCACTTCTCCGGCAGGGGCCGGAGCGCCTTGGCCAGCAGGGTGACCTCGTCCACCTTGACGCTGAGCTCCCCGCGCCGGGTGCGGATCACCTCACCGGTGGCCCCCACCCAGTCGCCGGGGTCGAGGTCGGTAAAGGCGGCGAGTTGCTCCCCCAGCACCGCCTCGTCGGCGTACAACTGGATCCGGCCGGTGCCGTCGAGGAGCACCCCGAAGGCCAGGCGGCCCAGACGGCGCAGCGCCAGCAGCCTCCCGGCCACGGTGGCCCGGTCCCCCGAGGCCTCCCCCGCCGCCAGCCCGGCATGCGCCTCATGGATGGAGGCGGCAGTGGCCGTGGGAGTGAAGGTCACCGGGTAGGGGTTCACCCCCGCCGCCCGCAGGGCTTCCACCTTGGCCAGGCGCGCCGCGGTGAGGAAGTGCTCCTGCAGGTATTCGACTCCCTGATCCGGGCCGCCGGTCATGTCACTCCCCGGTGTTCATCTCGTAGATCAGCCGCAGGCCGTCGAGAGTGAGGCGGCCGTCCACCGTGCTCACCGTGCGGCACAGGGGGACGATGGTAGGCGCCAGGCCTCCGGTGGCCACCACCGCCGGGTTCCCCCCCACCTCGGCGGCGAGGCGCTCCACGATGCCGTCGACCATGCCGGCGTGCCCGAACAGCAGTCCGCTCTGCATGGCTTCCACCGTGTTCTTCCCGGTAGCGGCGCGAGGGACCTTGAACTCCACCCGGCGCAGGGCAGAGGTGGCGTTGATCAGAGCCTGCTCGGAGACCCGGAGGCCCGGGGCGATGGCGCCGCCAACGTAGGCTCCGTCGGCATCCACCACATCGAAGTTGGTCGACGTGCCGAAGTCCACGCTGATCACCGGGGCCCCGTAGCGATGCAGCGCGGCCACCGAGTTGACCACCCGGTCGGCCCCCACCTCACGGGGGTTGTCGATGTTGATCGGCATGCCGGTGCGCACCCCCGGCCCCACCACCACCAGAGGGCCCTGCACCATCTCCCCGGCCAGATCCACCATGGCTTCCTTGACCGTGGGAACCACGCTGGAGAGGGCCACGCCGTGGCAGTCCTCCACCCGCCAGCGGTCCTGGCGCAGCAGACCTTCGAAGTAGAGGCGGTACTCGTCGGCCGTCCGGTCGTGCACCGTGGACAGGCGCCACTGGTCCAGCAAGTCCTCCCCGTCGAAGAGGCCCATGACCGTCTGCGTGTTGCCCACGTCGATGGCGATCAGCATCCCTTGCCTTTCGAGTACAAGAGCGAAGGCCGCTCGAGGAAACGACCCCGGTCGGCGCGGCCGTCGGGCCACAGGAACACGTTGTCGATGAGGCGTATCGCCCCCACCCGGGCGGCCACCGCCAGGAAGGCGGGGCGGTCGAGCCTGGGGATGCGGACGGCCTCCGCCGCAGCGGCCATAGCGACGTACTCGGCCGACACGCCGACGGCCTCGAGTTCCGCCGCGGCCGCGCCCTCCAGCGCGGCCCCCGACCGCTCCCCCGCTGCGGCGGCGTCGGCGGCGGCGAAGAGGCCGCGAGACAGCGCTCGGGCCGAGACCCGGCCTTCGGGCGTCAGGAACACGTTGCGGCTGGAGAGGGCCAGTCCGTCGGCTTCCCGCAACGTGGGACAGCCCACCACCCGGATCGGAAAGGACAAATCGGCGGCCAGGCGGGTCACCAGGGCGAGTTGCTGGGCGTCCTTGCGGCCGAAGAAAGCCAGGTGCGGCTGCAGGCCGGCGTACAGCTTGGCCACCACCACCGCCACCCCGTCCAGGTGGCCGGGCCGGTGCGCCCCCTCCAACTCGGCGCTCAGGGCGGGCAGCGAAACCCGGACAGCCGGAGGCTCCGGGTACATCTCCTCGGGCGGCGGGGCGAAGAGAAGATCAGCGCCGGCGGACTCGGCCAGCGAGGCGTCACGGTCGAAGTCCCGCGGATACCGGGCCAGGTCGGCAGGATCGTTGAACTGGAGGGGGTTGACGAACAGGCTGACCACCACCGTGTCGGCCTGCTCCCGCGCCGTCTCGATCAGAGCGAGGTGCCCTTCGTGGAAAAAGCCCATCGTGGGGACGAGGCCGACGGTCCCCCGACAGGCCGCCCGGGTGGCGGCAAAGGTAGGGGCAATCCTCATCCCAGGGCCTCTTCAATGCGGGAGGCGGTGCCGGCGACCTCGGCGGTGGCCCGCGCCAGAGCGGCGAAGGCCTCGGCCAGGTCGGGGGCCCCGTGATGTACCGCCTCCATCTGGGCGGCCACCGTGCCGGCATCCCCCCGGGCCACCGGGCCGGTGAGCGCCGCCTCCGGGCCCAGGGTGAGGGCGTTCTCCACGGCGGCCCGTACCAGAGGCTCGGCCACCCCGAAGCCCACTCCGGCCGCCTCGAACAGCCGGCGGGCCACGGCCAGCGCGGCCACCGGGTAGTTGGCCGCAGCCGAGGCAGCGGCGTGGTAGAGCGCCTTGCGGTCGTCGGCGAGGGAGAAGGGGCGGCACCCGATGGACTGGGCCAACTCCACCAGGCGGTGGAACAGAGCATCGTCGTCGCAAGTTAGGGCGACCCAAGCCCCCTTGAGGCGGGCGGCCCCATCTCGCGGGTTGGGCAGCGTCTGCAGCGGGTGGAAGCAGCCGATGGGGCAGGCCGGGGCGAACGCCCCCAGCGCGCCCACCGAGGTGAGGCCGGAGAGGTGCACCACCCCCGCTACCGCCCCTGCCTGGGGAGCCAGCCGTCCGGCGACTTCGGCAACGGCCGCGTCGCTGACCGCTATGACCAGCAGGTCGGCCGGAGGCAGGGGCTCGTGCCACTCGAGCCAGCGGGCCCCGGGCAGCACCGCGGAGGCCGCCTCCAAGCCCTCGAGACGCCGGGCCAGCACCCCGGCCAGACGATGGCCGGCCCCCGTCAGGGCCAGCGCCAACGACAGGCCGGCACGGCCCGGCCCCGCCAGGATCACCTCCACCTTCGCCTCCAGTCCGCTCGCGGTACCGGGACGGTACGAGTGTAGAGAGCGGGGGAAGGCGGCCGCCGCATGCGGCCCGGGGTAGGGTGCGGGCTATGGCACTGCTCGACCACCACCGCATCATCATCAATCAGAAGGCCAAGCTCATCGAGCTGGTCAACGAGTACAAGATCCGCGACGAGAACGGCGCCGA
>JAFGCH010000045.1 GCA_016932695.1 Acidimicrobiia bacterium
GAAGTGCCCTCGGCGGGATTCGAACCCACGCACCCGGCTCCGGAGGCCGGTGCTCTATCCCCTGAGCTACGAGGGCAGCGGGGCGATTGTATCAAGGTGGGGGAGTCGCTCCCGGGGCTACGATGCCGGACCATCGTGTTCCCCGAAGCGATTCGCCGGGCTGTGGCCGATGCTCTGCGTTCGGTCGCCGCCGCCGCCGGCCTCCCCGGGCTGGACGGCCTGGAGTTCGTCGTGGAGCGCCCCCGTGATCGCCGCCACGGAGATTGGGCGACCAACGCGGCCTTGGTGGCGTCCCGGCCGGCGGGCCGGCCACCGCGGGAGGTCGCCGCACTGATCCTGGAGCACCTGCCTTCGATTCCCCACCTGGAGCGGGTCGAACCGGCGGGGCCCGGCTTCCTGAACTTCACCCTGGGCCCTTCCTGGTATGCCGCCGTCCTGGCCCGGGCCGCCCGGGGGGGAGCGGGGCACGCCCGCTCCGAAGCGGGTGCGGGGGAGCGGGTGCAGGTGGAGTTCGTGTCCTCGAACCCCAACGGTCCGCTGCACATCGGCCACGGCAGGGGCGGAGTGGTGGGCGACGTCCTCTGCCGGGTGCTGGAGTACGCCGGCCATCCGGTGGAGCGGGAGTACTACTACAACGACGCCGGGGCGCAGATGGGGCGCTTCGCCGCGAGCCTCGAAGCCCGCTGCCGCCAGGCTCTCGGCGAGGAGGCCTCGGTACCGGAGGACGGCTACCACGGGGCCTACCTGGAGGCCTGGGGACGGGAACTCGCCGCCGCGCAGGGTGAAGCGCTCCGGGTGCTTCCCGCGGAGGACTGGGGGCCGGAGGTGCTGCGCTGGGGGCTGGCACGCGCCATGCGGGACATCGAGGAGACGCTGGAACTGGCCCGCATCCCCTTCGATTCGTGGTTCAGCGAGGCGGAACTGCACCGCCGCGGCGAGGTGGAGGAGGCCATCCGGCGCCTCGAAGAGCGGGGCTTCCTGTACCGGGCCGAGGGGGCCCTGTGGTTCCGCTCCACCGACTTCGGGGATGAGAAGGACCGGGTCCTGATCACCAGGGACGGGCGCTACACCTACCTGGCGCCCGACATCGCCTACCACCTGGACAAGTTCGGTCGAGGGTTCGATCGGCTGATCAACATCTGGGGGGCCGACCATCACGGCTACGTGCCGCGCATGAAGGCGGCGGTGGCCGCTCTGGGGTTCGACCCGGGATGTCTGGAACTGATCATCACCCAGATGGTGAACCTGTTTCGCGGGGGCGAGCCGGTGCGCATGTCCACCCGGGCGGGGGAGTTCGTCACCTTCCGCAAGGTCATCGAGGAAGTAGGGGCCGACGCTGCTCGCTACTACCTGGTGGCGGTGAGCCCGGACACCACCCTCAACTTCGACCTCGAAGAGGCGAAGCGACAGAGCATGGAGAACCCCGTCTACTACCTCCAGTACGCCTATGCCCGGGTGCGCAGCCTGGAGGAGTTCGCCGCTCGGGAGGGGGTGGAGAGGCGCCCCCTGGAGGAAGCCGACCTCACCCGGCTCGGCCATCCCGCCGAGATCGAGCTCCTCAAACAGGCCGATCGCCTGGGGGAAGAGGTGGCGGAGGCGGCGGCCCGGCGGGCCCCCCACCGGATCGCCGCCTACGCCCAGGACTTCGCCACCGCCTTTCACAAGTTCTACACCGACTGCCGGGTAGTCACCGACGACGCGGCTCTCACCCAGGCCCGCCTGTGGTTGGTCGAAGCCGCCAAGAGCGTGCTGGCCGCGGTGCTGGGTTTGCTGGGCCTCTCCGCCCCCGACCACATGTGAGCGGACGCGCCGGGCCCCCCGGGGTTACGATCGAGGCCCGATGAGTGTGCCCGACCCCAACCCGGCCTCCTCGGCAGCGACGCCATCCCGCCGCCGCTTCTCGGTCGGGGGCCCTTTCACCCGCGGGGAGTGGCTGGCTCTGGGAGGGATCGTCCTGGGCTACTTGGTGATCGCCCTGCTGGCGGTGCGCCGCGGGCCGCCGCTGGGCTGGGACGAGGCGGTCTACAGCCTGCGGGCCCGGGACTTCGCCGCCGGCGATCCCTGGGGCCGCTACTGGGATTCCTTCCGCGCCCCCGGCCTCCCGTGGGTGCTCTCCCTGTTCTGGGGGCTGGGCGGCCACCCGACGGTGTTCCGCGCCGTGGTGGCCGGGTTCGGCCTGCTGCTCGTGCTCGTGGCCTGGCTGCTCGCCCGCCATCTCTTCGGCCCCAGGTCGGGCCTCGTCGCCGCCGCCGGGGTGGCCCTCAGCCCTCCGCTCCTGCTTTCCGCCACCCAGGTCTGGCCCGACGTCCCGGGCGCCGCTCTGGGTCTCGCCGCCGTTGCTGTGTTCGTGTTGGCCAGCGGCGGGGAGCGTTCCTCGTGGTGGATGCTCGCCGTCGTGCCGGCCGTGGCCGCCGCCACTCTCCTGCGTTTTGGGGCGCCGCTGCCCATTGCGGTCGGCCTCCTGGTGGTGGCCGGCTGGCGCCGCCGGATGCTGCTGCGCTACCCGGGCCCGGCGATCGTCACCGCCCTGGCCGCCACAGCGGCGGTGGTGGTGATCCTCACTCTGCCCGGTGTCACCGGAGGGGAGGCCTCTCCGCTGGCGGCGATCGCCGGCTTCGAGGGTTCCTCGTCCAGCGGATTCGCCGACTACGCCGACCTGGCCCACCAGGTGGTTGGCCCGGCGGCCGTGGTGTTGGCCCTGGTGGGGGTGATGGCGGGCTTCGGCTGGGCAAGCCGCGGGGATATCGACCGCGGCGCGTTGTGGGCCGCAGTGATCGGCGGCCTGGCCACTGCCGTCGCCCTGGCCCTGGTCCTGCACGGCGAGGTGCGCTACCTGGCGCCGGCCTACCCGTGGCTGTGGGCCGCCGGGGCGCCGGGCTTGTGGCGACTCATCGCTCTCATCCCCGGCCGGGCTCGCTCCGTCACCGTCGGCGCGATCGTGGTGGCCCTGGCCGCGACCGTGGTCGGCCTAGCCCGGGAGCGCAACAGAGATGCGGGTCGCGAGTACGGCTCGACGCGAGCTGCGGCCTTGGAGATCGCCGCCGAGGCAGCGGGCGAGCCGTGCCTGGTGGTGACGGCGCGCCTGCCTCAGGTCATGTGGTATTCGGGTTGCGAGGCCGCCGTCTTCAACCTGGGCGAGGTGCGCTGGCCCGAGCTCTCCGGGCGGGCGGGCTTCATGCTGCTGGTGGGTGGCTTCCCTCGCCAACCCGAAGGGGAGTTGCTCGCCGCCTACCGGGCGGCCGCCGGGGAGAGGGTCCTGTTCCTCGAGGGGCGCCGGCCCGCCGAGGTATACCTGCTGGAGGGGGATCCGGCGGGCGGTTGAGGCGATGGCCTTGCTCCCGTGCGCAGAGGGTCTACAATCCGCCCCCGGGTTTCCGACCCGAAGTTCCCAGTCACCGGCGCCGACCTCTCTGTGTGTCTGACGCGCGAGAGGTGCCCGGGCCCTCTGGAGGTGCCGTGAAGCTGTTCCTCGATACAGCGCACTTGTCCGACATCCGCACAGCCCACGAGTGGGGCATCCTCGACGGTGTCACCACCAACCCGAGCCTGGCCGCCAAGGAAGGCCTCGAGTTCCCCGAGTTGATCTCGCGCATCTGTGCCATCACCCCCGGCCCGGTCTCCGCCGAGGTTGTGGCCCCCAATGTGGAGGAGATGCTGGCCCAGGCGCGGGACCTGGTGGCCATCGCCGACAACGTGGTGGTCAAGGTGCCGATGAGCAAGGCGGGCGTCACCGCCGGGGCCCGGATGGTGGAAGAGGGCATCGGCATCAACGTGACGCTGGTGTTCTCGGCGGCACAGGCCATCCTGGCCGCTCGCATCGGGGCCACCTTCGTGTCGCCGTTCCTGGGCCGGGTGGACGACGCCGGCAACGACGGGCTGGGCATGTTGCGCGAGATCGTGGAGGTCTACGCCATGCAGGGCTATGACACCGAGGTGCTCGCCGCCAGCCTGCGGCACCCGGTGCACGTGGTCGAGGCCGCCCGCCTGGGCGCCGACTGCGCCACCATGCCCTTCGCCGTCATGGAACGGCTGTTCCACCATCCCCTGACCGACATCGGTATGGCGCGTTTCGACGCCGACTGGGAGGCCTACCAGCAGGCCCTGGCCGCCAAGCGGGGCGCGTGAGGCCCGCCGAAAGGAAATCATGACCAGCAGAGCCATGCTTCAGGAGAAGTCACTCGACGAGTTGCGGGTGATCGCCGCCTCGCTGGGCGTGCCCGACCACGAGAGCCTCCAGAAGTCCAAGCTCATCACCGCCATCGTCGGCTCCGACGGGTTCGATGCCAGCGCCGAGCCGGTACAGATCGAGCTGCCGGCCATCGAGGAGGTCCGTCCCACCGACGGCGAGGCGCGGCCCGCCGGCGAGGAGGGGCGCCCGCGTCCCGAGGGGGAAGAGGAAGGCGAGGAGGCCGAGGCTGCCGAGGGCGAGGAACCGGCCGAGGATCGCTGGGAGGGAAGCTCCCGCAGCAAGCGCCGCCGCCGCCGCGGCGGCAGCGGGGGCGAGCGCCGGGAGCCCTACTACGACGAGGCCGATCTCGAGGTGCGCGAGGGCATCCTCGACATCCTGCCCGAGTCCTACGGTTTCCTGCGGGTGACCGGCTACCTTCCGGGGGAGCGCGACGTCTACGTGGCGGCAAACCAGATCCGCAAGTACGGACTGCGCAAGGGGGACGTGGTGGCCGGCCCGGTGCGGCCGCCCCGCACTCAGGAGAAGTTCCCCGCGCTGGTGCGCATCGACCACATCAGCGGGATGACCATCGACGAGGCACGAGAGCGGCCCAAGTTCGGCGATCTGACGCCGCTCTTCCCCGACCAGCGCCTGCGCCTCGAGGTGGAGGGGCAGCCCAACCACGTTCTGGCCCGCATCGTCGACTTGATTGCCCCCATCGGCAAGGGCCAGCGCGGCCTTATCGTCTCCCCGCCCAAGGCGGGCAAGACCACCGTGCTCAAGGAGATCGCCAACTCCATCACCCACAACAACCCGGAGTGCAATCTCATCGTGGTGCTGGTGGACGAGCGGCCCGAGGAAGTCACCGACATGCAGCGCTCGGTCAAAGGTGAGGTGGTGTTCTCCACCTTCGACCGGCCGGCGGAGGAGCACACCCAGGTGGCCGAGCTGGCCATTGAGCGGGCCAAGCGGCTCGTGGAGATGCAGCATGATGTGGTGATCCTGCTCGACTCGATCACCCGCCTTGCCCGGGCCTACAACCTGGCCACTCCCGCCAGCGGGCGCATCCTGTCGGGCGGCGTCGACTCCACCGCCCTGTACCCTCCGAAGCGGTTCTTCGGGGCTGCCCGGAACATCGAAGAGGGGGGCAGCCTCACCATCCTGGGCACCGCTCTGGTGGAGACCGGGTCCCGCATGGACGAGGTCATCTTCGAGGAGTTCAAGGGCACGGGGAACATGGAACTGCGGCTCGACCGCAAGCTGGCCGACAAGCGGGTCTACCCGGCCATCGATATCGAAGCCTCGGGCACCCGTAAGGAGGAGCTCCTGTTCGACGACGCCGAACGGGTCCAGGTGTGGAAGCTGCGCCGGGTGCTGCTGGCTCTCCCCGAGCCGGCCGCCGGCCTGGAGCTGCTCATCGACCGGCTCCGCCAGACCAAGTCGAATCGGGAGTTCCTGGCCGATGTGGCCAAGTCGGGTTCCGGGGCGGCATAACATGCGGCGCCGCAGAGGAGCAGTGAAGTGAAAGCAGGCATCCATCCCAACTACCGCCCGGTGGTGTTTCTCGACACCTCTTCGGGTTTCTCGTTCCTGACGCGCTCCACCATCAAGACCGACGAGACGGTGGAGTGGCAGGACGGCAACACCTACCCGCTGGCCCGGGTCGAGATCTCCAGCGCCAGCCACCCGTTCTACACCGGGAAACAGATCCTGGTGGACTCTGGGGGCCGGGTGGAGCGGTTCCGCCGCCGCTACGGCGACAAGCCGGTCGCCAGCCGGCCGGCCAAGAAAGCAGCCAAGGGCGGCGAAGCCGCCGGGCCTGCGGAGGGCTAGTGAGCCGAGCCCCGGGCGCCTCCGTCGGCGGGCAGGCGGTCATCGAGGGGGTCATGATGCGGGCCCCCAACAAGTGGGCCGTGGCGGTGCGCCGTCCCGACGGGGTCATCGAGGCGATCTCCCACGACCTGCCCCGCCTCTCTTCGCGCTCCCGCTGGGCCCGGGTGCCCTTCGTGCGCGGGGTGCTGGTGCTCGGCGAGTCGTTGAGCTTGGGGTTCCGGGCCCTCACCTGGTCGGCCGCCAAGGCCGGCACCGAGGAGGAGGGCGAGGTCAAGCGCTACCAGGTAGTGCTCTCCATGGTTTTCGCCCTGGCTTTCTTCATCGCCGTGTTCATGCTGGTCCCGCTGGCGGCGGCCCGGGGCATGGAGCACGTCTGGGGGGAATCGGCGATCCTGTTCAACGTGGTGGACGGGGTCATTCGGGTGGCCTTGTTCGTGGGCTACATCTGGCTGATCGGGCTGTCCAAGGAGATCCGCCGGGTCTTCGCCTTCCACGGCGCCGAGCACAAGACCATCTGGGCCTACGAGTCCGGCGACCCCCTCACGCTGGAGGCCATCCAGCGCTACAGCCCGCGGCATCCCCGCTGCGGCACCAACTTCTTGATGATCGTGGTCCTGATCGCTCTCATCGCCTTCACCATGCTGGGCCGTCCCGCCTGGCCCTGGCTGATCACCAGCCGGGTGCTGGGCATCCCGGTCATAGCCGGGCTGTCCTATGAGGTGTTGAAGCTCGGGGCCGACCGGCGCTGGCTGCACTTCCTGGCCGTCCCCGGCATGTGGCTGCAGGCCCTCACCACCCGCCAGCCGGAAGGGGACCAGGTCGAGGTGGCCGTCGCCAGCCTGCTGGCGGCGCTCGACCCGGTGGAGCGGGAGAACTTGGAGGCTCGCGGCCCGATCGTGGCCGGGGCCCTCGGCGCTGAGTACACCTGATGGACGCCGCGCTCCTGGCTCGCCTGCAGGAGGTGCGCCGGGCGCTGGGGCAGTCGCTCGAAGCCCTCACCGACCCCGAGGTGCTGGCCGATCGGGCCCGCTACGCCGCAGCCGGCCGGCGCCATGCCGAACTGAAGCCGGTGGCCGAGGCCTTCGACGCCTTCCTCGCCGCCGAGCGGGATGCCGCCGAAGCGCGCGAACTGGCGGCGGCGGAAGCCGACCCGGCGATGGCCGGGGAGCTGGAATCCATGGCCCACGACCGCGAGGCGGAGGCCGCCGCCCTGGAACGCCGCCTGCGACTGATGCTCGCCCCCCGCGATCCCAACGATGAGAAGGACGTGATCATGGAGGTGCGGGCCGCCGCCGGCGGCGACGAAGCCGGCATCTGGGCGGGGGACCTGTTCCGCATGTACCAGCGCTACGCCGAGCGGCACCGCTGGGCTGTGGAGACCCTGACCTCCTCGGAGGCCGACTCGGGGGGCTTCAAGGAGATCATCTTCGCAGTCAAGGGGCGCGGCGCCTACTCCCGGCTCAAGTTCGAGGCCGGCCCCCACCGGGTGCAGCGGGTGCCCCGGACGGAGTCACAGGGCCGCATCCACACCTCCATCGCCACCGTGGCGGTGCTGCCCGAGGTGGAGGAGGTCGAGGTGCAGATCGCCGAGGGGGACCTGGAGATCGACGTGTTTCGCTCCACCGGGCCGGGCGGCCAGTCGGTGAACACCACCGACTCGGCGGTGCGCATCACTCACAAGCCCACCGGCCTGGTGGTCACCTGCCAGGATGAGAAGAGCCAACTGCAGAACAAGGCCAAGGCTTTGCGGGTGCTGCGAGCTCGGCTGTACCAGATCGAGGCCGACCGCCGCCACGCCGAGCAGGCCGCCGACCGCCGCTCCCAGGTCGGCACGGGCGAGCGCGCCGAGAAGATCCGCACCTACAACTACCGGGAGAACCGGGTCACCGACCACCGCATCGGCCTGACCATAAAGCGGCTTCCGGAGATCCTGGAAGGCGACCTGGACGAGTTCGTCGACGCCCTCACTCTCGACGACGAGGCGCGCCGCCTGGCCGAGTCGGGCTGAGGGCAGGCCCTATCCGGCTACTCGCCTCCCGAAGATGTCGGTCCCGCGGGTCGTCTCGGCCCGGTAGTCCTGCCAGACGACGAGGTACTGGTCGGCAGTGGGGTTGTAGGCGATCGCGGGCCATTCCTCGTCGGCGACGCCGCCGTTGCCGGTGACTCGGAAGTCCCCTGTCACGGGTGCACCGGTGCCGGACAGGCGCCGGGCGTAGATGTCGTAGCCCCGCGTCGCGTAGCTGCGCTTGTCGGCCCACGCCACCAGGTATCTGTCGGCGGCGGGGTTGTAAGCCACCGCCGCCTGAAGATCGTGGGAGACGGCTCCGTTGCTGCTGATGCGGATGTCCGACCCAACAGTGGCCCCGGCGGAAGAGACGCGCCGGCCGTAGATATCCCGGAGGCGGGTGGCCAGGTTGCGCTCGTCCGACCACACCACCAGGTACTCGTCGGCGGCGGGGTTGTAGGCCACCTGCGGCCTGTACTCGTTTGCCGTGGCAGCGGGCGCGCAGATCCGAGTGCTGCCAGCCAGCAGCCCGCCGGCGGCCGAGAGGCGCCGCGCGTAGATGTCCCAGGTCCCGTTGCGGGCGTCCATCCAGGCCACCAGGTATTGATTGGCGGTGGGGTTGTGGGCCACCGCCGGCCAGACCTCATCGCTGGCGCCGGGGGAGTCGCCGATGCGGAAGTTCGTTCCTTTGGCGCCCCCGGTCGGAGACAGCCGCTGCCCGTAGACGTCGGGCCCCTGAAGGCCTTCGTTCCGCCAATCCTCCCAGACGACCAGGTACTCCTTGCTGTTGGGGTTATGGGCCACCGCCGGGCTGCAGTCGTCGCCGACGGCACCGGGGTCACTGATGCGGAACTCGCCCCCGATCAGAGTTCCGGTGGCCGAGACCCGCCGGCCGTAGATGTCGGTGCCGCGAGTGGAGGCGTTGCGTGCGTCCGACCACACCACCAGGTACTGATTAGCGGTGACGTTGTAGGCCACCGCCGGGCCTAGGTCGTCGGCCTTGCCGGCATTGCTGCTGATGCGGAAGTCGGCTCCTACGGCCGCGCCGGCGGCCGAGAGCCGCCGCCCGTAGACGTCGAAGCCCCGGGTACCCTCCCGGCGCCCGTCGGACCACACCACCAGATACTCGAAGGCGGCCGGGTTGTAGGCCACGGCCGGGGTCTGGTCGGTGGCCCTCGCGCCCGTCCCACTGACCCTGAAGTCTCTGCCCACCGTCTGGGCTCGGGATGCAGTGTCGCTGGCGGCTGCTGCTAGTGGCAACATCAAGACCAGCGCGGCCACTGCCAGCACCAAGCCTCTCCGGCTTCCCCTCATGGCGCCCTCCCCTCGGGCCGTGGCGGGATCCCGCCGAGGACTTCACACTACCGCTTGGCCGCCGGCCGAGCCGGTAGTGGCGCTGCCTGCTCCAGGGGGTTGAGGGGGCACCCGGGGCAGACGGGTCAGCCGGCGGCGTGAGCCGCGATGGCGGCCGCCATGTAGGCCGCCAGGCCGGGGCGAGCCCGGTCGATGTCTGCGGTGAAGCGAGGGTCGGTGACGTACATCTCGCCGAGGCCGCGATGGATGTCGGGGGTGCACTCGTAGAACCATCGCGAGATGTGGGCGCGGTGGCGCTCGGCCACGGCGCAGGCCTGCGGGGAGTCGGCGGGCACCCCTGCTTCCATCAGAGCGATGAAGGCCTGGTTGACCTCGTCGGCCTCGCGCCCGATCTGCCGCCAGTCGGCCTTGCCGTAGCCCGTGGTGCGCCGGACAGACTCCCGGTAGGGCTCCGTGTCGCCCCAGCGCTGCCGGTCTTCTTCCTCACATTGCGCGGGGGCGAAATCGCCGAACACCTCGAGCATCTCCTCGCTGGCCATCTTCCTGCCTCGCTTCTCCGCTTCGATGGCGGCGTCCACGGCGCCGAGCAGGTCTCGCAGGTGTTGCAGCCTGCGTTCCAGCAGGGAGCGGTGGCGCTCCAGAGCCGCCGCCCGGTGGTAGCCGGGCCGGCCCACGATCTCCCTTGTCTGGTCGAGAGAGAAGCCCAGTTCTCTGAAGAACAGGACTTCCTGCAGCCGGGCCACGTCGGCTTGCCCGCAGCGGCGGTATCCCGCCGGGGAGCGCTTGCCCGGCACCACCAGGCCGATGGCGTGGTAGTGGTGCAGGGTGCGCACCGTGACCCCGGCCAGCCGGGCGAGGGCCCCTACTTGGAGGGAGCCTTCCTCATCCATGCGGCGCACCGTACTCCCTCACGTTACGTGAGGGTCAAGCCGAGAGGGGGAAAGGCTACCCGACACCATCCCCGATGCCCGGCCCCCGGGGCGGTGGGATACCATGCCCGGGTCGAAAGGACGGCTACGACCACCGCCAAAGAACGCCTGGCTCTGCTGACTCGCGTCCCCCTCTTCGCCGGGATCCCGCAGGGGACCCTGCTGACGATCGCCGCCTTGGCTCGCGAGGTGCCGCACCCTGCCGGGCATGCCATCGTCAACGAGGGGAGCGTGGCTCATGCTCTCCACGTCGTGGTGAGCGGCACCGCTACCGTGTCGGTGAAGGGGCGGCCCGTGGACCGGCTGGGGCCCGGGGACTTCTTCGGCGAGATGGCGGTGATCGACCGCGGCGTCCGGTCGGCCACAGTCACTGCGGACGAGCCGGTGGTCACCTTGGCCGTCGAAGGGTCTTCCTTCCGTCGGCTGGTCGAATCCGATGGGCGCCTGGCCCTGCGCCTGCTGGTGGCGCTGACGGCACGGATTCGGGAGTTCGACAAGAGCCTGGGCGACTAGGCCGGCCGACGGTCCCGGGTGTACCGATGCTGCGGGTGTTCATCGAGAACGAGGCGGGGTCGGACCTCAAGCATCATCACGACGAGGTGACGCTCACCTTCCTGCGCACGGAGCGAGTCGGGGCCGCCTATCCGTTCCCGTACGGGTTCATCCCCGGCACCCGGGCTCCCGACGGCGACTGCGTGGATTGCTTCGTGATCACCGGCCGGCCGTTGCGCACCGGGGACCTGGTCGACTGTGAGCCCTTCGGCCTCATGGAGCAGACCGAGGGGGGCTTCGTCGATCACAACGTGCTGGCGGTGCCGGTGGGGGAGGGGCTTCCCGACCTCGAGGTGCTGCGCCCCCTACTGACCCGATTCGCGCAGGAGGTGTTCGCCGGCCTGCCGGGGCGGGAGGTGACCGTGGGCCGCTTCCTGCCGGCGGAGGCGGCCTGGGCCTATCTGGAGGCCGGCGCGGCGGACCCGAGGCCGGGGTGAGAAACGGCGTCAGCAGCCTTGCGGCACGTCCGAGGGCTGGCCGGCCTCTACAGCCCCTGCACCTCGACCGGCTCGATCTCCCCCGCCGGCTCGAACCCAAACACCTGCCCGTAGAAGGACAGTTCGGCTTCCAGGGTGCGGGCGATGTTCTCCGCCTTGCGGAAGCCGTGGCCCTCGCCGGGAAAGGTGAGGTGGGCCACCGGCACCCCGCGCTCCCGCAAGCCGGCGGCCATGATCTCAGCCTGCTGCGGGGGCACCACCCGATCCTCCAGACCCTGGAATAGGACGACCGGGCTGTCGATGCCTTCCAGGTGGTGGATGGGGGAGCGTTCCCGATAGGTCTCCTGGGCCTCGGGGTACGGTCCCACCAGCCAGTCGAGGTAGCGCGACTCGAACTTGTGGGTGTCGCGGGCGAGCAGCTCCAGGTCGGCCACCCCGAAGTGGCTGGCCCCGGCAGCGAAGGTGTCGCCGAAGGCCAGGGCGGCCAGTGTGGTGTATCCCCCGGCACTGCCTCCCCGGATGGCGAGGCGGGCCGGGTCGGCCCGGCCGGTGGCGGCGAGGTGGGCGGCGGCCAGAGCGCAGTCGCGCACGTCGACGATCCCCCAGGTGCCGTGGAGCCTCTCCCAGTAGGCCCGGCCGTAGCCGGTGGACCCGCCGTAGTCCACGTCGGCCAGTCCGAAGCCCCGGGTGGTCCAGAACTGCACCTCGGGATCGAGCACCGGCCGGGCGGCGGCGGTAGGGCCGCCGTGGATGGTGACCAGCAGCGGCGGCAGCTCACCCGAAGGCGCCTGGAACCCCGCGTTGGTCGGCGGGTAGTACCAGGCGTAGGCCGGGCCATCGGGAGTGGGGAAGGCGACGCGCTCGGGGGCCGAGATGAGGGCGGCATCGAGGCCCGGCCCTTCCGGGGCCCGGATGACCTCGGAGCGGCCGGTGGCGGGGTCGAGTCGCACCACCGCTGGGAAGGCGGTGGGAGAACCGGCGACCAGACAGAGGTCCCCGCCGGCGGCGATGATCCCCGACAGCCAGGTCCCGGGGACGGGCAGAGCCCGGGCGCTCCCGTCCTCCCCGTGCACCAGGAGGCTGGTTCCCGACGGAGACGAGTACACCCCCGCGATGGAACCGTCGGCGAGGAAGGCGTAGCGGCGCAGGCGGAACACCCACTGGGGCGCGCCGGCGTCGCCGGCCACGACCGCTACCGGGCGAGTCTCCTCTCCCTCCAGCCGGTAGAGGTTCCACCAGCCGCTGCGGTCCGAGGCGAAGTACAGCACTCCGGCGGGCGACCACTCCGGCTGGAAGATGGATTCCCCGCGGCCTCCGGCAACGGCTCGGGCCTCATCGGGAGTGCCGTCGGGCGAAAGCGAGGCTAGGTAGAGAGTGGTCCCGTTCCATGGCATGTCGGGGTGGTCCCAGGCCAGCCAGGCCAAATGGTGCCCGTCGGGAGAGACGCGGGGTGAGGAGAAGAAGTCGTGGCCGGAGGCAATGGCCCGGGGCTCCGCCGCGCCGTCGAGCGGCAGGCGGACCAGGTCGTTCACCACTTTGCCGTCCCCGTGCCGTTCGCGCACGCAGATCATGAACCCTTCGCCGAAGGCGAGATCGGCGTAGCGGTCCCCGGCGGGTACTCCAGGTTCGGGGGTGATGGCCTGCGGGCCCTCACCGGGCCGGAGGCGATAGAGGCGCTGATCGGTGAAGTTGGCGAAGTACACCACTCCCCGGTGCACCGCGTAGGCCCCACCGCCGTACTCGTGCACCCGAGTGCGGGCGTCGTAACCGGGGGGGATGACGTCGGCGGTCTCCCCGCCCGGACTGCGCCGCACCAGCACGGTACGCCCACCCTCGGCGGGCCGGCTCTCAGCCCAGTACAGATCATCCCCCTCCATCTCGAGGCCGTCGGAGAAGCGGAGGGCGGCGCGGGTCACTTCCATCGCGGAGAGAGGCGACTCCCAGGACCCGTACGATGCGGTGGCCACGGCTGACTCCTTGGTTCGGCCCGGCCGACGCTAGCCACTGCCGGCCTGGCATGATGGGGACATGGCTCCCGCCCTGCCGGCACACGAGATGGAGCGCTTGGCCATGGCGGCCACCGGGCGCACCCGGGCCGGCGTGCTGGCCTCCCCCATCGCCGATCCGGCAGAGCAGGCACGCCTCGATCTCCTCGTGGAACGGCGCCTGGCCGGGGAGCCGCTCCAGTACCTGGAGGGCAGCATCCCCTTCGGGCCGGTGGAGTTGAAGGTCGATCGCCGCGCCCTGATCCCCCGTCCCGAGACCGAGCAGCTGTGGGAGTTGGCCGCCGGGCTGCTGGGCGAGGCCGGCCCCGGGACTCCACTAGTGGACGTGGGCACCGGCTCGGGGGCCCTCGCCCTGGCGCTGAAGCATGCCTTCCCCACCGCCCCGGTCTACGGCATCGATCGCAGCGTTGCGGCCCTCGACCTGGCCCGGGAGAATGCCGCCGCCAACGGCTTGGAGGTGGCCTTCCTCGAGGGCGATCTGTTGGGCCCGCTACCCCGCGCTCTGCGCGGGCGGGTGGAGATGGTCGTGGCCAATCCCCCCTATCTGTCGGAAGCGGAGTGGGCCGCCCTGCCCGACGAGATTCGCCTCCACGAGCCGTGGGAGGCTCTGGTGGCCGGGCCGGAGGGCACCGAAGTGCTGGCTCGCCTGGCCGCCGATGCCTACTGGTGGCTGGGCGTCGGGGGGTGGCTGGTCTGTGAGATCGGCGAGACCCAGGGCGAGGCGGCCCTGGGCCTCTACGGAATGTACGAACGCGAGGTGCGGGCCGACCTGGCAGGACGGCCCCGCTTCCTGGTAGCGAGAAAGGGGGCGCCGTGCTGCCGTTGAGTGGTCCCCGGCCCTGCGACCTGGCCGAGGTGGTCTCCGCCCTGCGCAAGGGAGCGGTGGTGGGCCTGCCCACCGATACCGTCTACGGACTGGCCGCCGACCCCTTCTCGGAGAAGGCGATGCAACTGCTCTTCGCCCTGAAGGACCGCCCGGCGGTCAAGCCCATTCCCATCCTGGCGGCGTCGGTGGAGCATGCGGCGCGCCTCGGCCGGATCGAGGGGGTAGCTCTGGAGGCGGCGCGGGCCCACTGGCCGGGCGCCCTCACCGTGATAGTGCCCCGGGCGGCCGGTCTCCCCGATTGGGTGGGAGATGCTTCCCGCGACTCGGTGGGCCTCCGGGTGCCGGATCACCCGGCCGCCCGGGCGCTGCTGGCCGCCTCGGGCCCGCTGGCGGTGACCAGCGCCAACCGCTCCGGGGAGGCCCCGGCGACCGACGACGCCGGCGCTCGATCGATGTTCGGCAATCGGGTAGCCGCCTACCTGCCCGGGTCGGGGGCCAACCTGGCCCCCTCCACGGTGGTCGATTTCTCCGGTGGCTCCCCGCGAGTGCTGCGGACGGGGCCGGTCTCCTGGAAGGGAGCATGATGCTGGGCAGGAGCATGGGCCTGGGACGCAGCATGGGCCCGGAGGAGTCCGGCGAGCGGATCAGCGCCAAACGCAAGTGGGCCGCCATCGGAGCCGCGACCGCGCTGCTCACCGGCTCGTTCTGGGTGGTGCTGCTGGCCTTCGACCTCTGGCTGGGCGACCGCACCGTCGAGGAGATCCAGGCCGGGGCCGAGGTGCCCTTCACCACCTCGGTGGGAATGGCCCTGGGGGGAGGCTTCGTGCTGATGCTGGCCGGCTTCACCGCCCTGGCCCTGATCTCGCGGCGGGTTCGCCCGTTGCGGGCCGTCGCGGTGGCCTGGGCCCTCGGTGGCGCCATGTGGCTCTGGCTTCCCTTCGTGGCCGGCGAGCCTTACACCCCTATGGTGGCCGGGTTCGGTGCCGGCGGCCTGGTAGCGCTGCGCGCCGAACCGGAGCACACGCTGGGGAGAAGAGTCGTCGCCGCGTTGCTCATCACCGTCTACCTCTTCTTGCTGTTGCGCATCGCCCTCCTGGCCGGGGTGATCGCCGCTCCGTTGCTTCCGCTGCCGGCTATCGCCTGGGCCGACGCCATGGCGGAGCGGCGAGCCGCGATGCAGCCGCCGGATGAAGCCGGGCGCGGGCCCGCCCGTCGGAGGCCGCGCCGATGACGTCGCGCCCGGGAGAGCCGCCTCCGCGGGAAGGGGAATCGCTGCCCCGGCGGCTGGGGCAGGTGGTGGCTTCCGGGGCCGAGGCGGCCGGCTTCTTTGCCTCGTTGCTCTCGGGCTTCTTGCTGGGGTTCCTCGCCGACCGATGGCTCGGCACGGGGCCGGCCTTCACCATATTCGGCATCTTCGCCGGGGCGGGGGTGGGTTTCTGGCGGATGTGGCAATACGCCCAGAGGCAAGATGACGCCCAGAGGCAAGATGACGCCCGACGTTGAAGCCGCGCTCGGTAAGGCCACCGCGGCGCGAGCCCTGGTGGTCGGACCGCTGCTGGTTGTGGCGATCGGCCTGGTGCGGGGCTGGCCGGGGGCGGTAGCGGCTGCGGTGGGCGTGGGCATCGTGGCCGCCAACTTCGTGCTGGCCGGCGTCGTGCTCTCCTGGGCCTATCGCCGCTCGCCATCCTTCTATCATGCGGTTGCCCTCGCCGGGTTCATCATTCGGCTGGGGCTCATCACGCTGGTGATGTTCGGGGTAGCCTGGCTCTGGGACGTCGACCGGCCGGCGATGGCGGTTGCCGTGGTGGCCAGTTACCTGGTACTGCTTGCCTGGGAGGCGATTGTGGTGTCTCGGCGAAGGAGAGGCCGGTAGC
This sequence comes from Acidimicrobiia bacterium, assembly GCA_016932695.1. GTDB lineage: Bacteria > Actinomycetota > Acidimicrobiia > Spongiisociales > UBA11373 > VGBK01. Next base: position 15,945 of record JAFGCH010000045.1, read on the forward strand.
AGTGGATCAGATAGTGCTCGCCATCGAGTGCGATCCGGCGCAGCCCGCGGCCTGCGCCCCGGCGAACACCAACGAACTCTTCGAGACCCCCACGCTGTTCAACATCGGCAGCTTCGGCGTGAACCGCGCCATGCTCCTGATGGTGCTGGCCGCGCTGGTGGTGATCGCCTTGCTGCTCGTGGCCTACCGGCGGCCTCGGCTGGTGCCGACTCGCTTCGGGGCCATCGTCGAGGGAGTGGTGGGCTACGTCCGGGACGAGATCGCCGTCGGAGTGATCGGGCCCGAGGGCGTGCGCTACTTCCCGTACCTGCTGTCGCTGTTCCTGTTCATCTTGGTGGGGAACCTGTTCGGGATAACTCCCTTGATCAACTTCCCGGTCACCTCCCGGATGGCCGTCCCCTTCGTCTTGACGTTGGTGACCTGGGTGATCTTCGTGATACTCGGCTTCGTGCGGAACGGGTTCGGTTACGTGCGCGACATCGTCTGGCCGTCCACCGTGCCGGTGGCTCTGCGGCCCCTGGTGGGCCTCATCGAGTTCGTCTCCACCTTCGCCCTCCGGCCCCTCACCCTGGCGGTCCGGCTCTTCGCCAACATGGTGGCCGGCCACATGCTGATCAGCGTGCTCCTGGTGGGCGGCTTCATCTTCATCGTCGAGTTCGACTCCAAGTCGGTCCTCGGCGTGCTGTGGTTCGCCTTGGGGATCCCGATCTTCGCCTTCGAGATCTTCGTGGCGCTTCTTCAGGCCTACATCTTCACGCTTCTGGCAGCGGTTTACATCCAGTCATCTCTGCATCCCGCGCACTGATCGGAGGAATGAGGTATGGACCTACTGGCGCAAGCAGCCGGGGTCACCGGTGATATCGGAGCGCTCAAGAGCGCCATCGCCGCCATGGGGTACGGGCTGGCGGCGATCGGCCCCGGCATCGGCATCGGCATCGTCGTGGGCAACGCCGTGCAGGCTATGGCCCGGCAGCCCGAAGCCGCCGGCATGGTCCGGACCACCATGTTCCTGGGTATCGCCTTCACGGAAGCCCTGGCGCTGATCGGGTTCGTGCTCTTCTTCCTGGCTTGATGGGAGGGTGCGCGTGCTGAACCTGCTGACACTCGGGCCCCTGGCGGCCGCAGCCGAGGAAGAGTCGCGGGGCATCGACCTCGTCCTTCCCAACATGTACGAACTGGTCGCCGGGGTGATCGCCTTCCTCCTGGTGTTCGGCTTCATCTGGTGGAAGGGCCGCCCCATGATCAGCCGTATGGTCACGGCCCGCCAGGAAGCCATCCGGCGCGACCTGACCCACGCCGAGGAGGCCAAAGTGAAGGCCGAGGAACTGCTCGCCGAGCGCCGACAGCAGGTGGCCGGAGCGCGCGACGAGGCCAACCGCATCGTCGAAGAAGGCCGCCGCTCCGCCGAGGCAGTGCGCTCCGAGATCCTGGCCAAGGCCAAGGCGGAAGCGGACGAAGTCTCCCGGCGCTCGCGTGAAGCCGTTGAGGCCGACCGCGAGCGGGCCGCCGGGCAGATGCGTGACCTGGTGGCGTCGCTCTCCCTGGAGTTGGCGCAGAAGGTGGTCTCGGGGAGTGTGGACGCCGGGGCGCAGAAGACTCTGGTGGAGCGCTACATCGACGAGCTCGAAGGGATGCCCCGCTAGTCATGGCCGATGACCGGGTCCGTGGTTACGCCGCCGGCCTGCTCGAGCTGGCGCGGGCCGAGGGGGCGGTGGGTCGCGTGAGCGATGAGCTCTACCGCATCGCCCGGGCCCTGGAGACTTCCGCCGACCTACGTCTTGCCCTCGGTGATCCCCGCCTGCCTTTGGAGCGCAAGCACGGCATCGTGGCCGATCTCATCGGGGGCCGAGTGCTGCCGCTGACGCTGCACCTGGTGAACCTGGTAGTGGCGGCCGGTCACAGCCGCGACCTACCGGCCATTGCCGATGAGGTGGCGGCCCTGGCGGCGGCCGAGCGGGAGCGGGCCATCGCGGAGGTGCGCACCGCGGTGGAGCTCGACGAGGACACGCGAAGGCGGCTCGCCGCGGCCCTGAGCCGGGCCACCGGCAAGCAGGTGGAGATCAGGACCGTGATCGATCCCTCGGTATTGGGGGGAGTGGTCGCCCGGGTAGGGGACACGGTGATCGACGGTTCGTTGCGGACCCGTCTGGAAGGTCTGCGGCAGGTGCTGCAACGGCGATAAAGGCAGAGGACACCCATGGCGGAACTGATCATCGACCCCCGGCAGATCGGCGAGGCGCTGCGGCGCAACCTGGAGGGCTGGGAGCCCGGCCTGGAAGCGGCCGCGGTGGGCTACGTAGCCACTGTGGGCGACGGTGTGGCCCGGGTGCAAGGGCTGCCCGGCACGATGGCCAACGAGCTGCTGGAGTTCCCCGGGGCCCTGTACGGCGTGGCGCTGAACCTCGATGAGGAAAGCGTGGGGACGGTCATCCTCGGCGAGGCGTCCCAAGTGCAGGAGGGTGACCCGGTGCGTCAAACCGGCCGGGTGCTGTCGGTGCCGGTGGGCGATGCCCTGCTGGGCCGGGTCATCGACGCCCTGGGCGAGCCGATGGACGGCAAGGGCCCCATCAACTCCACCGAGCGCCGCTTCCTGGAAACCCAGGCCCCCTCGGTGGTGCAGCGGCGGCCGGTGCACCAGCCGCTGCAGACCGGCATCAAAGCCATCGACGCCATGATGCCCATCGGCCGGGGGCAGCGCGAGCTGATCATCGGCGACCGCCAGACCGGCAAGACCGCCATCGTGGTGGACACCATCTTGAACCAGCGCGGCGCCGGGATGAAGTGCATCTACGTGGCCATCGGCCAGAAGTCCTCTACGGTGGCCGAGGTGGTGGAGGTGCTCGAGTCCCAGGGTGCGATGGAGTACACCGTGGTGGTCAACGCCTCTGCTTCCGCCTCACCCGCCCTGCAGATGTACGCCCCCTACACCGGTTCGGCCATCGGCCAGTACTGGATGTACAAGGGCGAGCACGCTCTGGTGATCTTCGACGATCTCTCCAAGCAGGCGGTGGCCTACCGCGAGATCTCCCTGCTGCTGCGGCGCCCGCCGGGCCGTGAGGCTTTTCCCGGCGACATCTTCTACTTGCACTCCCGGCTGTTGGAACGGTGCGCCAAGCTGAGCGACGAACTGGGCGGGGGATCGTTGACCGGCTTGCCTATTGTCGAGACCCGGGCCGGGGACGTGTCCGCCTACATCCCCACCAACGTGATCTCCATCACCGACGGGCAGATCTACCTGGAGACCGACCTCTTCTACTCCGGGGTGCGTCCCGCCATCAATGCGGGCATCTCGGTCTCCCGGGTGGGCGGCGCCGCCCAGGTGCGGGCCATGAAGCGGGTGGCCGGCCCGCTGCGGCTCAACCTGGCACAGTTCCGTGAGCTGGAGGCCTTCGCCGAGTTCGGTTCCGAACTGGATGCTGCCAGCCAGTCCCAGTTGGAGCGCGGCCGCCGGGTGGTGGAGGTGCTCAAGCAGCCCCAGTACGACCCGGTTCCGGTAGCCGAGCAGGTGGTGGCCATCTACGCGGTGACCACCGGCCTCATGGACGACGTGCCGGTGGCGGGGGTGGCCGGCTTCGAGTTGGGGCTGCGCGAGTGGTTCCGCACCCGCCATGCCGGCATGCTGCGCTCCATCGTCGACACCGGGGAGCTTCCTCCCACTGCGGATCTCGACGAGGCCGTCAAGGCCTACAAGCAGAGCCGGGGGGAGGGCTAGCCGCATGCCCGGCGCCGAACTGCGGCTGATCCGCCGCCGTATCCGCACCGTGCAATCCACGATGAAGATCACCCGCGCCATGGAGATGATCGCCGCTTCGCGCATCGTGCGGGCCCAGCAGCGGGTGGGCGCCGGCCAGCCCTACGCCGCCAAGATGCGCGAGGTGGTGGGCAACCTTTCGCAGGCATCGGGGACGGTGACCCATCCCCTGCTTGCCGCCCGCCCCCTCGGGACCGCAGGGATCATGGTGGTGGCCAGCGACCGCGGCCTCGCCGGGGCCTACAACACCAACGTGATCCGCCTGGCCGAAGCCCGGCTGCACGAGCACATCGCCGCCGGGGTGTCCTCCCGCCTGTACGTGGTGGGCAAGCGGGCCCTCACCTACTTTCGCTATCGCCGCTATCACATCGAGCGCTCCTTCTTGGGAGTCACCGACTCGCCCACCTTCGACGACGCCCGGGAGATCGGGCATGTGCTCATGGCCGACTACGAGGGGGGGACGGTGGACGGGGTGGAGGCCTTCTCCACCCGTTACCTGTCGGGGCTCACCCAGCGGGCGGCGGCACAGCAGTTGCTGCCCCTCAGCCCGCCGGAGGTGGGGGAGACCACGGTGGTGACCTACAGCTACGAGCCGGCGGCGCCCATACTGCTGGCCGGGCTGCTGCCCAGCTACGTGGAGGGAGCGGTGTTCGGCATCCTCCTGGAAGCATCGGCGTCCGAGCACGCTGCCCGGCGTCGGGCGATGAAGGCGGCTACCGAGAACGCCGAGGAACTGACCCGTATCCTCACCCGCCGGGCCAACCGGGCTCGCCAGGCCGAGATCACCACCGAGATCTCGGAGATCGTCGGCGGCGCCGAGGCGCTGACCCGAGGATGACCTCCGCGATGAACAAGGAGAGACCGTGAGCAAGGGACGCATCGTCAGGGTGGCCGGGCCGGTAGTGGATGTCGAGTTCCCGCCCGAGGCGATGCCCGAGATCAGCCATGCCCTCCACTTCGACGTGCTCATGGGCGGGGAGACCAGCCGGGTGGTGGCCGAGGTGGCCCAGCATCTGGGTGGGGGCCGGGTGCGCGCCGTGGCCATGAAGCCCACCGACGGAGTCGTGCGTGGCACCGAGGTCACCGATACCGGGGCGCCCATTTCGGTGCCGGTGGGGCCCGAGACCCTGGGCCACATCTTCAACGTGCTCGGCGAGACCCTCGATCGCGTGGATCCGGAGACGGCCGAGGCGCTGGAGAAGGCCCCTCGCTGGCCCATCCACCGCCCGGCCCCGCCGTTCGAGGACGTGGGCGCCCAGCGCGAGATGTTCGAGACCGGGATCAAGGTAATCGACTTACTGGAGCCGTACGTGCGCGGCGGCAAGATCGGCATGTTCGGCGGTGCCGGGGTGGGCAAGACCGTCGTGATCCAGGAGATGATCCACCGCGTGGCCACCCAGCACGGCGGGGTGTCGGTGTTCGCCGGCGTCGGCGAGCGCACCCGGGAGGGCAACGACCTGTGGCTCGAGATGACCCGCTCCGGGGTCATCAAGAACGCCACTCTGGTGTTCGGGCAGATGGACGAGCCGCCGGGCGTGCGGCTGCGGGTGGGCCTGTCCGCCCTGACCGTGGCGGAGTACTTCCGCGACGAGATGGGCCAGGACGTGCTGCTCTTCATCGACAACATCTTCCGTTTCACCCAGGCCGGCTCGGAGGTATCCACCCTCCTGGGCCGAATGCCCTCGGCGGTGGGGTATCAGCCGACCCTGGCCGACGAGATGGGTGCCCTGCAGGAGCGCATCACCAGCGTGCGGGGACGCTCCATCACCTCATTGCAGGCCATCTACGTGCCCGCCGACGACATCACCGACCCGGCGCCGGCTACCACCTTCAGCCACCTGGACGCCACCACCGTGCTCTCTCGCCAGATCTCGGAGATGGGCATCTACCCGGCGGTGGACCCGCTCGATTCCACCTCGCGCATCCTGGACCCGCGCGTGGTCGGTCAGGAGCACTACGACGTGGCCCGGCGGGTGCAGCAGATCCTGCAGCGCTACAAGGACCTGCAGGACATCATCGCCATTCTGGGCATCGACGAGTTGTCCGAGGACGACAAGCTGATCGTGGCTCGGGCCCGGCGCATCCAGCGCTTCTTGTCGCAGCCCTTCTTCGTGGCGGAGACCTTCAGCGGTATCCCGGGGGTCTCGGTCCCGCTCGAAGAGACGATCCGCTCCTTCAAGATGGTGGTCGACGGCGAGGTCGACCACCTGCCCGAGCAGGCCTTCTTCATGGTGGGAGGTATCGACGAGGTGTTCGCCCGGGCGCGGGAACTCGAGGCCGTCTAGTGGCCGACTCCTTCCGCCTCGACGTCGTCAGCCCCGAGGCGGTGCTGTGGTCGGGGGAGGCGGAGTTCCTCGTCACCCGCACCACGGAGGGTGAGATCGGGGTTCTGGCGCACCACGAGCCCCTCATGGCTTCGCTGGTGCCCTGGTGTGCGGTGATCACTCCGGTTGTCGGGCCCAAGGTGGTGCTGGCCGTGCGGGGAGGCTTCCTGCAGATCGTGGGCAACCGGGTGACCCTGCTCACCAACCTGGCCCGGCTCGTCGAAGGGGAGGGCCCCGAGGCGGTCGAGGAGGCCCGCCGCCTGGCGACGGTCCTCTCCATACAGGGGTAGCGGTGTCTCTTACTCATCGACCGGGAGCGAGTCGGACGCAGGCCAGGCGCCCGGGTTGGTGACGGGGCTTCGCTACGCTGCCGCCCCGTGCCCGGACTGCTCGCCTTCCATGCCCATCCCGACGACGAGGCGCTCTCCATGGGCGGGGCTTTGGCCCGCTACGCCGCCGCCGGGGAGCAGGTGGTGGTGGTCACGGCCACCCGGGGCGAGGTCGGGGAGATCCTCAACCACGATGAGCCCGAATCGCTGCGCGAGCGCCTCGGGGAGATCCGTGAGGCCGAAACTCGCGCCGCCGGCGCGCTCCTCGGAGTGACGGCCGTGGAGTTCCTCGGTTATCGGGATTCGGGCATGGCCGGGACCCCGGAGAACGACCACCCGCGGGCCTTCGCGCGAGCCGATTTCGTGGAGGCGGTGGGCCGCCTGGTCCGTCTGATCCGCCGCTATCGCCCCGAGGTGATGACCGCCTACGACCCCTTCGGCGGCTACGGGCACCCCGACCACATCCAGGTGCACCGGGTGGGCACCGCCGCCTTCTTCGGGGCCGCCGACGTGGGGCGCTTCCCTTTGGAGGAGGGCGAGGAACCCTGGCAGCCGGCCAAGCTCTACTGGGTCACCTGGCCGCGGGAGCGCACCCGGCAGCGCCGCCGCCTGGCCGCCGAGGCCGGGGAGATCCCCGCCGAGGAAGCCGAGGTCGAGCCCGACACCGGGACGATGGAGGAGCAGATCACCACGTTCCTGGATGTCGCCCCCTGGTTCGACCGCAAGTGGGAGGCCATCCTGGCCCATCGCACCCAGATCGCCGAGACCGGGTGGCTCTTCACCATCCCCGAGGAAGCGCGCCGTCGGGGCTTCAGCCGGGAGGCCTTCATCCGGGTCTTCTCCCGTGTCGCCGCCCCGGAAGACGCGCCGGACCTGTTCGCCGGCTTGCGCTGAGCCCTGGGGTTACGATCCCGCCGTGATCGACCCGGCTACCTTCGCCGCCACCGGGGCCCCCACGCGTCGGGTGGAGCACGAGGTCGTGGTGGCCGCCTCCCCGGCCGATGCCTGGGACGCCTGGGTGAGCCCGCCGCGGGTGGTCAACTTCTTGGGAACCCAGGCACGCATCGAACTGCGCATCGGCGGGCGCTACGAGATCCTCTTCCTGCTCGATGCTCCCCCGGGGCAGCAGGGGGCCGAGGGCTGCCGCATCCTGGCCTACCTGCCGGGAGAGATGCTCGCCTTCTCGTGGATCGCCCCACCACAGATGCCCGAGATCCGCTTCCTCCACACCTGGGTGGTGGTGACCTTCCGGGGGCCGTCGGAGGGGCCTGCCCGGGTTCGCCTGGTGCATACCGGGTTCGGGGAGGGGCCGCTCTGGGACGAGGACGTTCGCTACTTCGCCGCCGCGTGGGACCGGGTGCTGACCCGCTGCCGCGACTACCTCGGGGCGGGGTGAGCGCCGCCGCCCGCTGGCGGGCGTACCTGGAAGGCTGGGCCCTGCCGGCGGATTTGCTGGCGGCGGTGCCCGATTCCCCCTACGTCTGGCCGGCCGACCTCTACCGGCGGCGCCAGCGTGCCGAGGCCGGCGGCCCCCCCGACCCGACGGCCCGGGTCGTGGCGGGCCTGCTGCCCGGGGGTGGGTCGGTGCTGGACGTGGGGGCGGGAACCGGCCGGGCCTCGCTGCCCATTGCCGCCGAGGGCCACCGCCTGACTGCCGTGGAGCGCAACCCGGCGATGGCGGCAGTGCTGCGAACCGAGGCCGAGACGGCCGGGGTCGAGGTGCGGGTGATCGAAGGGCCTTGGCCGGAAGTGGCCGCCGAGGCGGGCCGGCATGACGTCGTCGTGTGCACGCACGTCGTGTACGACATTGCCGAGCTCGCCCCTTTCCTGCGGGGGCTACACGAGGCGGCGCGGGTGGCAGTGGTGCTGGAGGCGGGGGAGCGCCATCCCTGGGCGAACCTCATCCCCTACTACCGGGCGATGCACCACCTGGAGCGGCCGGATGGGCCTACGGCCGGGCTCCTGGTGGAGGTGGTCGGCGAGGTGTTGAGAGTGACTCCCGAGGCGGAGCACTGGATCGGAGGGGATCGGATGCGCTTCGCCGACTTGCAGGAACTGGTGGAGTTCTACCGGCGGCGACTGCTGGTGCCGGTGGCGCGGACTGCCGAACTGGCCGACCGCCTCGTCCCCGACATTGTGGAGCAGGACGGCTGGCTGAGCCTGGGCAGTGAGCAGGGGGCCGTCACCCTTTGGTGGCGCACGGGGTGAAGCAGCCCTGCCTCAGGGTGAGGTCGGGACTTACCTGAGCAACGTAGAGCAGCCGTCGGACCTACTCCAGAGTGCAAATCGCCTGTTGGAGTTCGCTGCGGTGAATGATGCGGGCCACGAGGATCTCATGGCCTGCCGGCCGGTAGAGAACCCTCCAATCGCCGACGCGCAGGCGCAGCCAGGGGGCGCTGCCGGTGACGGGCTTGATGTCGAGGTCGGGCTCCCCGGTGCTGAGGCGCTGCAGTGCGGCCTCTATCTGGTCGAGTCCCGGTCCCAGGCAGTGCAGGTCGCGTACAGCCCGGGTAGAGAGAAGGATGCGATCCACCCCCCGGCCTCAGTCGTGACGGCGGACCTGGTCGATGACCGCGGCGGCGGGCCGGGTGCGGCCGGCCGTGAGGTCGGCATCAGCGGCGCGCCTGGCGGCGACGTACTCCGGAGCGGTGGCGAGGATGAAGTCCTCCAGGGCGTCGGGATCGACGGCGACGACGGCAGCGACGGGACGGCCATGCTTGGTGACGATCATCGGGCTCCCCGTTGAGGAGACCTGGTCGATCACCTGGCTGGCGTGGCGGGACAGGTCCCGTATGCCGATGGTTCCCATCCGCCACCTCCTTGGAGGCCATTGTGCATACAACTGTCGGACTTATCTCGTTCCGAGAGGCTGTTCGACGGTCGAGCCTCAAATATCAAGATGCGCGCCACAGCCCAGGGTGGCACACCCTCATCGGGCGCCGTCAGTCCAGGCTGCCCGGGGGAGCCACCCATTCGGTCTGCTGGTGGGTGACCGCCCCGATCCGGTCGTAGTCCTGGTCGTAGTGGAGCACGGTGACGCCGGCAGCCTCGGCCGCCGCGGCGATGACGAGGTCAGCAGGCTTGGCGCCGCGGTGTTGCCCCTTGCAGGCAAGCAGTGCGGCCACCCGGAGGGCACGATCCAGCACGGCGCCGGTGATGGGGGCTTCAGGAAGCGCCCGCCGCTCTTCCAGCACCGCAGCTACGTCACGGGCGCGAGAGGCGTAAGCGACCTCGAGGTCCACCAGTCGGCAGGTCCACAGAGCGCCGGAACGAGCCAGGCTCTCGAGACGGGCACCGACATCCTCCCGGCGTGCCCGGGCGAGCGCGGAGGTGTCGACCAGGTAGCTGCCGTCAGGCATCGTAGGCGGCGGGCGAACGGGCTTCGAGGATGAGTGCAGGGTCGAGCGCGCCGGCGCCGCGCAGGCGCTGCACGTGGCGCACGGCCGTGTCCTGGTCTACCAGGCGGCGCAGCGCAGTCTCCACGGTCCGCTTGATGGTGCCGGTGCAGGCGGCGGCGCGGGCGCGGGCCAGCAGTTCGTCATCGATGTCGATGAGCCGCTTGGTCATGTGCCCAGTATATACAGCAGCGGTAGGAAGATATATGGCGGTCATGGTTTCCCGAGGTGCCCAGAAATGCCCTGGGACCGACCCTCGTATTCTGCGCGATCGTCGGACTGCTTTCCGGGGTGCCGTCGCCACCGCCTCGCTTCAGCCCGCGCCTCCCGCGGCCGATGAACCGTTTGTAGTTGCGCCGCGGCGCGCCCCAACCGAGAGGGGCATCATGGATTGCCAGTTGCAGAACCTCCCCGCAGCCGGGGCAAGGCTCACCCGCGGGGAGAGGCTGCGGATCCGCGCTCGCCGTAGCCTCTGCTGGCTGGCGAGGAGCACCCGGCGCGTGGCGGTCGAGCCCCGGCTCTTCCTGGAGAAGGCAGGTCTCGTATCGAAGGGGCCACGCGTTTCCTTCCGCGGGGGCCCCGACCCGGTGGTGCCTCCGCCTCTTTGCCTGCAGGAAGGGGAGCGGGTGCGGGTCAAGGCACTGGAGCAGATCCGGGAGACACTCGACGCTGCTGGGGCCACCGAGGGCCTCGGCTTCATGCCGGTGCAGGCTGCTTTCTGCGGTCGGGAGTTCACCGTGCACAAGCGGGTCGAGAGGTTCTTCGACGAACGCACTCGCCGCATGCTGCGCATCCGCCAGACGGTGATCCTCAGCGGGGTCTACTGCGAACCGCCCGCCGGGGGCACCGACGACTACTCCGGATGCCACCGCACCTGCTTCCTCTTCTGGAAGGAAGCCTGGCTGGAGCGGATATGAACGATGCAGCGCGGCTTCGGGTGGAGCAGGTCACTGCCGCGGGAGATCTGGGCACGTTCCGGAAAGTCTGGGAAAGCCTTGCCGAACGGGCGCCGCACGCCGAACTGTTCGAGACGCCGCTCTGGCTCACCGCCTGGCTCGACACCTATTGGAAAGACCGGCCCATAGCCTTCATGTTCGTGCGATCGGGCGAGGAACTGGTCGGGCTGGCCCCGCTGCTGGACGACCGCGACGGCACCCTCGGCTGCCCCGATTGCCTGGCAACCCCGGTGAACCCCCACGCCCGCCGCTGCTCGCTGCTGGCGGTGGGCGACGCCGCCCCGGTGGTGGAGGCGGTGCTGGCGCACCTCGAGCACACCCGGCGGCATCCCCGGATGCGCCTCCGCTGTTGCGATGCCCTCTCCCCGGTGGTAGCGGCGATCGAGGGGCGCCGGCCGCGTGCGCTCATCCGCCAGAAGGAGGCCAATCCGATCATCCGCCTCGAGGGCGATTGGGATTCCTACCTGGCCTCCCGCCCCGGCCACCTGCGTCACGAGCTGGCCCGCAAGCAGAAACGCCTGGAAGCCGAATGGGAGGCCAAGTGGGTTCACGTGGCCGACGCCGCCGGGGTAGAGCGGGCGATGACCGAGGTGCTGCGCATCGAGCGCAACAGCTGGAAGCACCCGACAGGGACCTCGCTGGTGTCCGAACCGGGAGCGGCGGCCTTCTACGGCCGCATTGCCCGCAACGCGGCCGCAGCCGGTTGGCTGCGGGTCGAACTGCTCTACCTGGACGGTGAGCCGGTGGCCCATATCCTGGGAGTCGCCTATCGCGGCACCTACTACGCCTTGAAGACCTCCTACGACGAGGCGTACCGCGCCTGGTCGCCGGGGGTCGTCCTCTTCCAGCACGCCATACGCAAAGCTTTCGAGGACGGCCTCCACACCTTCGATTTCCTCGGCGCCGACGCCCGCTGGAAGAGCGAGCTGGCCAACGACCGGCGCGCCCACGTGGAGGCCTGCGCCTTTGCCGCGTCGGCCCTGCGCTGCCGCTGGGACCGGTTCCGGGTGGACAGGGTCAAGCCGTTCCTCGAAGAACGGGCGCCTGCCCTGCTGGCGCTGCGCCGCCGGGTGCTCGACGGGCCCGCCGACGCCGGCGACTAGCCGGGCGTCTCAGCGGGTTCGCGCCAGAGCATCGAGGAAGGCCCGGATCGCCCGGTACTGGCCCGCGCCGTCGAGGCCGGCCTCGGCAATGACCTTCTCACCCGGTCCGCTACCCAGGTAGTGGCCCTTGATGAACGGGTGCAGGGTGTGTGCCCGGCCCACGTCGCTGCGCACCCAGCGGTACATGGTGGGCAGGGTGAACCCGGTGATGCCCAACGCTCTCTGCGCCAGGGCCTCGGGGAAGACGGCCTCCCGCTGCTCGGCCGGGAGACGGTCGAACAGCTCGGCGCTGGTCACGAGTAGGACCACCAGGGCGAGGCCCTCGTCCCGAAGACGAGGCAGTACCTCTTGCACGAAGGCGTAGGCCACGTCGGATCCTTGCAGCACCAGGGCGGGAGCCTGCGGGTCATCCGGGTCGAGCAACCGGTAGACCCCCTGGGCGGCCGCCTCCGCCGGGGGCAGGCCGAGGCCGGCCCGGTCCGGCACCGGTTCCTTGGGGCGGGTGACGAAGGGGGCGATCAGGGCGGGCCGGGCGCTGAAGGCGGCGGCGGTCAGGGGCCAGACTTCGGCCGGCTCCCAGGGGGTGAGGGTGATGGCCGTGCCCGGCACGAAGTTCTCCTGCAGCAACTGCAGCGCCTGCGGGTCGGCGTGGGTGGGGCCGTCTTCGCCGGTCTTCATGCCCGCATGCCCACAGATGAGCACGAAGGGGCGATAGGGGCCCGGTTCGACCTGGGTCCGCATCTGATTGCCGATGGCATGCAGCCGGGCCGCGATGTGGCCCAGGGGCGAGATGAAAGCCCCGTATGAAGCACCCGCCCCGGTGTGCTGCCCGAATGCCGAGAGGCCGGAGAGCACGCAGGAAAGGCCGTCCTCACAAATGCCGCCTACCGACAAGGTACGGCTGCCGGGGTTGGTGTTCAGGTTGAGGAATCCACCGGGGAAGCCGGCGGCGGCCGCCGAGATGGCGGTGGAATCGAGCAGGTCGGCCGCCCCGATGAGCACGGCCCCGCCCGAGGCTTGGTTGAGGTAGCCGAGCACCTTGCCCAGTTGCTCCCGGAGGGCGATCGCCCCGCCGGGGGCAGGGGCCACGGCAGAGGGGGTGGCGGTGGAGTCGGCGGCCTCATACATACGGCTGATGTCCGGGGCCCCGGGGCGCGGGGCGCGGCCGCGAGCCTCGAGTCGCTCCCGGGAGGCGGCTACCCGGGCCGCCAGCGCCCGGCAGGTGGCGGCGTCGTCCTCTTCCAGGATCCGGCGCAGCACCTGCAGGGTTTCCCAGTAGCAGCGCTCCAGGGCTTCTTCACCGTCCTGCCCGGCCAAGTCCGGGAGGCCGGGGGCTCCGGACCCCAACAGAGGCTCCATGGTGGCCCGGAACTCCGGGCTGCACAGCTTGTGCCCGGCGCCGTGGGACTTGCGCCCCTCGATGCCGTACTGCCACCCCTTGGTGGTGCGGTAGACGACGGCCGTGGGCTGCCCGGTGTCCATGGCGAGAGCCCGGCGCTGGGCGGTGAGCACCAGAGGCAAGTCGAAGCCGTCGGGCACCTCGACCACGTTCCAGTCGTGGAAGTAGAAGAACTCCCGCGGGTCCCATTGCACGTAGTCGCCGGGGTGATCGCCGTCGCGGGTTACCGCATTCGAGTCGATCGATGCCTGGTTCCAGTCGAGGTGGACCACGGCGTTGTGTAGCCCGGTGGTCCCGGCAAAGGCAGCGGCTTCGGCCACCCGCCCGGGGGTGAGGCCGCCTTCGCCTTCGATGATGTGCACCCGCGGGGCGTCGACCCCGAAGTAGTCGGCGGCGGCCAGCGCCAGGCCGAGCGAACTGCCGAAGCCCACTCCCGAGGCGCCGGTGGCCAGCTTGGTGAAGGGAGTGGCCGGCGTCGGGTGGCCGTCGAGCGCCTTGGAGCCGAAGCGGCGGAAGAGCGGTGTCGACTGCGTCGGGTTGCGGCGGAACCCCAGCAGGTCCTCGAAGCGCAGGCGGAGGCGGGTGTCGGCGGGCAGGGCGGAGGGGTCAGCGATGCGCACGATCTCGTCGCGCAACGCCAGCATGGCGTACAAGCCCAGAGCCTTGTGTCCGGCGGCATAGGAGAGGAGGTCGGCGTCCCTCCGATTGGGGTCGCCGATGTCGTAATCCATGGCACCGAAGAGGGCGGTGGCCACGAAGCGGCCGGAGGACACCGAGCCTCCCGGATGGCCCGACTGGGCGTAGTTGAACAGAACGGAACAGAGCGACCGATAGACGAGGTCGTAGCGGGCCAGCAGGCCGGCTAGGCCGTCTGCGGCCAGGTCTGGGTCGGGTCGGGCTACCTCGACCCAATCGGCCCGGCGCGGTCCGAACTCTCGGCGCATCTCTCCTCCGTTGTCCTGTGTGGGGCCCGGTTGGGGCCGGGCCGCCCTTCAGTAGGCGAGCCTCTCCCCGGAGCGGACGAAGTCGGCGAAGCCCGCCGGGTCGGCGGCGGCCTGCTCCAGGCGCACCAACGCTTCCCGCAGGTCCTCGTCGCCGGTAGCGATGGAGATCCGCAGGAAGTGCTGTCCTTCGCTTCCCCGCACCCCGAAGGAGCGGCGGTCCATGGTGGCCACCCGGTAGCGGTAGAGCAGGAACAGCGCCACCAGGGTGGCCGGGCTGGAGCGCGGCCGGACCTCGTCGGGGAGACTCCGCCAAGCGGCTTCGGCTCCGAGGGCCTCGACCACGCCGGCGATGTTGGGGAACACGTAGAACGCCCCGCGGGGCATCTGGCAACGGACGCCGGGGATGCGGTTGAGCCCCGCCACTACGAAATCGCGCCGGCGCCGGAAGGCCTCCACCATGTGGGCGATCGCCGGGGGCGACTCGGGGGATTGCAGCGCCACCTTGGCTCCCAGCTGGCTGTAGGGCGGGATCGAGGCGTAGTAGTTGATGTTCAGGTTGCGCTGGACCAGTGCCTCCTCCACCGTGGGGAACACCGCCCAGCCGACCCGGCCTCCCGTCCACGAGTAGGTCTTGGAGACCGCCGAAGCGATGATGGTGCGTTCCTCCATGCCCGGCAGCGAGGCGATGGAGACGTGGCGGGCACCGTCGAACACAATGGCCTCATACGCCTCATCGGAGTACACCCGGGTGCTCGGCGGGGTGCGCTCCAGGATCGTCTCGGCGAGGCCGGCCAACTGCTCCGGGGAAGCGACCCCGCCGGTGGGGTTGGACGGGAAGTTCAGGTAGATGAGGCGAGTACGCGAAGAGAGGAGCGGGGCCAGCTCCTCCCCGGTGAGGGCGAAGCCGGATTCCTCCTGCAGCGCCACCGGCACCGGGATGCCGCCCACGTACTCCACGAACGACTCGTATAGGGGATAGCCGGGAGTGGGGTAGACCACCTCGTCGCCGGCACGCACGTAGGCGTGCTGAGTGAGCCCGATGGAGGGCCGGGAACCCGGGTAGACCACCACCCGGCGCGGGTCCACCTCCAGTCCCCGGGCTTGTGCCATCGAGAGGGCAATCGCCTCGCGCAACTCGGGCAGGCCCTGCGGGTCGCAGTAGGTGGTATGGCCCGCCCGCAGAGCCTCCACCACCGCCTCGGTGATGTGAGCAGGCAGGGGGAAGTCGGGTTGCCCCAGATTGCAGCGGATGACCCGCCCGCCGTCGGCTTCCACTTCGCGTAGCAGGGGTCCCAGCTTGAATGCCTCTTCGGTCCCGATACGAAACACTCGCTCGGCGAAGAGGCCGGGCGATGCGCCCGGTGCGGATCCAGTCATGTCGCGCCTTTCCCGAGTCCGGCCCAACCCCGATGGTACCCCCCGGGCCGGTCGCCTGCCCGGGCCGTTCAGCCTGCGGTGGTGGGGGCTGTCGGCCCCGGGTCCGGCCCCGGCTTCCTGCCGCTGCGGGCCTCGGCGCGGGCGGCCGCGGCATGGGTCGCGATCTGGGTGGCGAAGCCGACCAGGATGCCCAGGCCGACCAGGATGTAGACGATGGTGAAGGCCCGGCCGGCCACCGTGTGGGGGGAGAAGTCGCCGTAGCCGACGGTGGCGAGGGTGACCACGCTGAAGTAGAGCGCCTGGAAGAAGGTCCAGTCCTCCACCCGGTGGTAGAAGATCATGCCGATCAAGAGCAGGCTCAGGGTCAGGTAGAGGAGCCCGCGGAACTGCGGGTCGTGCCATCCGCGCCTCAGGGCGCGGAACAGGGTGCGAAAGACCACCAGGAACGAGAGCATCGCCACCTCCGGGTCGGGCAGGACCAGGCTAGGGAGCGAGGCATCTCCCGGCTTGCCGGGATAGGGTTGGGGTGACGGCGAGGTCGGGGCTGAGGCCCGGTTGTGGTTTGCCCTCACCGCTCGCCACCTACGGCGGCTCGCGCCTCTCCCGCTCTCGCGGGAGAGGCAAAGTCACGCTCAGTTGATCGTCCAGGTGCCCGTCTGGCGGATCAGTTCGGTGAGATCGGCAGGGCCGCGACCCCCCTGGGCATCGCTCACCTGCCGCTGGAGGTCGTCCTCGTAGAGAGAACGCTGCACGTCCCGGAAGACCCCCATTGGAGTAGGCCCGTGGGGCCCATGGGAGAGCCGGCTGAGGGCGAAGGCGGCGGACGGGTCTGGGGCATGCTCGTCGTGCACGTGCAGCGCCTCCAGGCCGACCTCGGCCACGTCGACGATGCGGGCCCCGCTGGCCCCGAGCACCACACCTCGTTCCTGGTTGGGCCCGAAGACCACCGGCTTGCCGTGCTGGAGGTTGATGCGATTGGCCAGCCGGTCCTCCTTGCCGGTCAGTTCGGCGAAGGCCTTGTCGTTGAAGACGTTGCAGTTCTGGTAGATCTCGATGAAGGCCGCCCCGCGATGCTGGTAGGCGCGCCGGAGCACCTCGATGGTGTGGGGGCGGTCCATGTCGATGGTACGCGCCACGAAAGTCGCTTCTGCTCCCAGGGCCAGGCTGACCGGGTTGAAAGGCCGGCCCAGCGCCCCGGACGGGCTGGATTTGGTCCGCTTGCCGAACTCGCTCGTCGGGGAGAACTGGCCTTTGGTGAGCCCGTAGATCTGGTTGTTGAACAGCAGCACCTTGATGTTCAGGTTGCGCCGCATGGCGTGGATGATGTGGTTGCCCCCGATGGAGAGGGCATCTCCGTCGCCGGTGATTACCCACACCGACAGGCCCGGGTTGGCCAGGGCGATGCCCGAGGCGATGGCGGGAGCCCGGCCGTGAATGCCGTGGAACCCGTAGGTGCTCATGTAGTAGGGGAAGCGTGAGGAGCACCCGATGCCGGAGACGAACACCACCTTCTCCCGGTCGAGGCCGACCTCGGCCAGGAAGGTCTGCATCGAGGCGAGAATGGTGTAGTCCCCGCACCCGGGGCACCAGCGCACCTCCTGGTCGCTCTGGAAGTCGGCTCGGGTGTAGCGCTTGGTTTCGGTGTCGGTCATGGCCGGGTCATCTCCACGATCTTCTCTTCGATCTCGAAGGTCTTGAAGGGCATCCCCTGGACCTTGCTCATCCCGATGGCATCGACGAGGAACTCGGCGCGCAGCAAGCGGGCGAGGTGGCCCCGGTTCAGTTCGGGCACCAGCACTTGCCGGTAGCGCCGTAACACCTCTCCCAGGTTGCGGGGGAAGGGGTTCAGGTGCCGCAGATGGGCGCGGGCCACCTTGGCGCCGCGCCCGCGAGCCTGCCGCACCCCGGCAGAGATCGCCGGGTAGGTCGAGCCCCAGCCGACGACCAGTAGGTCGGCGCCTTCATCGGCGTCCACTACCACCGCGGGGATGTCGTCGGCGATGCCCGCGATCTTGCGCTCTCGTAAGAGCACCATCTTCTCGTGATTGGCGGGGGTGTAGGAGACCGCCCCGGTGACATCCTCCTTCTCCAGACCGCCCACCCGGTGCTCCAGGCCGGGGGTGCCGGGCACCGCCCAGCCCCGGGCCAGGGTCTGCGCATCGCGGAGGTACGGCATGAACTTGCCGTCGCTGTTGGGGCCGGTGACGAAGGGGACCGAGATGTCGGGCAAGGCGTCGAGATTGGGCAGTAGCCACGGCTCGGCGCTGTTGGCGATGTAGCCGTCGGAGAGCACGATCACCGGGGTCATGTACTTCAGGGCGATGCGGGCCGCTTCGATCATGGTGCCGAAGGCGTCGCCCGGGGAGGCGATGGCCAGCACGGGCAGGGGAGCCTCGCCGTGGCGTCCGTACAGGGCCATGAGCAGATCTGCCTGCTCGGTCTTGGTGGGCAGCCCGGTGGAGGGACCGCCCCGCTGCACGTCGATGATCAACAGAGGAAGCTCGGTCATCACCGCCAGGCTCATCGTCTCCGACTTCAGGGCGAGGCCGGGGCCGCTGGTGCCGGTGACTCCGAGGTTGCCCCCGAAGGAGGCCCCCAGGGCCACGCCTATGGCGGCGATCTCGTCTTCCGCCTGGAACGTGCGCACTCCCAGCCGCTGGTAGCGGGACAACTCGTGGAGGATGTCCGAGGCCGGAGTGATGGGGTAGGACGAGTACAGCAAGGGGAGACGGGCCGCCTGGGCGGCGGCGACCAGGCCCCAGGCCACCGTCTGATTCCCGGTGACGTTGGCGTGGACCCCGGGCTTCAGCTTGGCCGGCCTCACCTGGTAGGTGTGGCGGAACTGCTCGGTGTTCAGGCCGAAGTTGTACCCGGCGCGCAGGGCGGCCTCGTTGGCCCGCATGACCGCTTCGTCCTTGGCGAAGGTGGCCTTGATCCACTCGAGGGTGGGCTCCAGCGGCCGGCTGAACATCCAGATCATGAGCCCGAGGGCGAAGAAGTTCTTCGAGCGCAGCACTCCCCGCCCGGTGATGCCGGTGTCCTTCACCGCCTCCCGCGTCATCTCCTCCATGGGGACCTCAATGACGGTATAGCCCCGCAGTGAACCGTCGCGCAGGGGGTTGGTGGTGTAGCCGGCACGCTCCAGGTTGCGCTCGTCGAAGGCGTCCCGGTTGACCACGATGGTGCCCGCCGGGGCCAGGTCGGCCAGGTTCGCTCTCAGGGCGGCGGGGTTCATGGCCACCAGCACATCGGGGTTGTCCCCCGGGGTCAGGATGTCGCTGTCGGCGATATGGACCTGGAACGATGACACCCCGGCGATGGTGCCGGCCGGGGCGCGGATCTCGGCGGGGTACGAGGGCAAGGTGGCCAGGTCGTTGCCGAAGATGGCGGAGGCGTCGGTGAAGCGCGCCCCGGCCAGCTGCATCCCGTCGCCGGAGTCCCCGGCGAAGCGGATGCGGACGTGGTCGACGCTCTCTTGCTCGAGGGTGGGCGTCTCGTCGGGCACGCTCAGATCACCTTCTCTACGTGGGGGGGGTGAGGCCGGAAAAGCGAGCCAGCACCGCAGCAGCGGTCCCGGCCCCGGCTTGTTGGAGTTCCTCCATGAGTTCTGGCCCGATCTTATGCCCCCCTGATCACCAAACCCATGGGCATTCGTCCCTGTGCTGCGGTACAGAAGGCGCCCCTCACCGGAGGACGGCCCACCGCCCGGGATTAGCCTCCCGAGAACGGCGGCGACACCAGGATGCGATCTCCTTCGGCGACCTCCTCCTCCGGAGCGATGCCCCAGCCGTTGCGGGTGGTGATCACCGTCCGAGGGTCGGAGATGCCCAGCGCGGCGAGCAAGTCGCCGGCGGTGGTCCCCGGCGGGACCTCCTGCTCGCGCTCGCCGGCGCCGAAGCGATGGGCCAGGCCGCCGATGAGCTTCACCGTGATGCGCATCTCGGCCCTTCAAGAGAGGGGGGCGTACTCCTCGGCGACCCGCGCCTCGGCGGCGAGCCCGAGGCGCTCCAGGGTCTCTCGAGTGGGGATGCCCCGGTGGTCGTAGCCGCGAATGTCGTAGTAGTGCTGGAGCAGCTCGTCGTACCTGGCGTACTCCAGGATCTTTCCGGCGATGGGGCCCTCGGTGTCGGCGTTGGTGGGGTCGAACCAGGCATGGGGTGGGTAGTCGGCCTTGCGGTCGGTGTCGGGGTATTCGCGCAGCCAGAACAGCTTGATGAGGGCGTAGATGCGGTCGGCGCTGGGCCAGAAGTCCTCCAGCTCCCAGTCCCGGCCGGTGATGGTGTTGAAGTACTCGGGGTAGTGCTCCAGCCCCCAGCCGATCTCGACCCAGGGGAAGCGGCAGCTGACGATGGCCTCGAACATACCCCCCCGGATGCGCTGCAGGTCCACCACCTTCTGCGCCTTGTCGCGGCCGTAGGACTCCCGCGGGGTCTGCTGGATCTCGTAGCTGATGATCCAGGACTCCTTGTGGTGGGCCCCGATGGGGCTGACCCCGAAGGCCAGGGCCATGCCCGGGATGAACTTGCAGTTGTAGGCCGAGACCTCCAGGCCCTTGCACTGCATGGCGTATTCCTCGGAGTTGTGGCCGAAGGTTCGCGCCGCCCGCAGGGTGCCTTCGGCCAGGGTGTTGCCGATCTCCCCATCGCGCTGGGCGATGGCGGTGAGCACCCGCCGGAAGCCCTCGAAGTCGCCGAAGCGGATGTCGCCGGGAGCGGCCCCTCGCTCCACGGCATCGGCGTAGAACCCCAGCACCCCGCCCCCCGAAATGGTGTCGATGCCGTAGTCGTCGCACATGTAGTTGAGGGTGGCCACCTGGGTGATGTCGAAGAGGCCCAGGTTGGGGCCGAGCAAGCCCATGTTCTCGTAGTCGAGTTCCGATTCCCGGCGCTCGGTGTCCAGCATGGCGAGGCCGCACTGCATGGTGCAGTTGGGGCAGCCGTAGACCGCCACCGTGGCCGCCGCCAGGCGCTCGCCATCCACCCGCCAGGCCTCCGGGTGATGGGTCTGGCGGAAGTTGTTGACGGGCAGCGCGGCGACCTCGTTGCACCAGGGGAGCACCCCGGTGGTGCCCTGTTTGGACCAGGCGGCCTTCTGGTCGAGGGCATGCACCGTGCGCATGTCGTCACGTCCCAGGGTCTTCATCTCCGCCGGGAAGGCCTGCGGGATGGGCTGGGAGCCCTTGACCACGATGGCCTTGAGCAGCTTCGACCCCATGACGGCGCCCATGCCCGGCCGGCCTCCGGCGCGGCCCTCCATGCTGCGGATCACGGCGTAGCGCACCAGGTTCTCCCCGGCCTGCCCGATGTTGAGCACCCCGGCACCCTTGCCGTAGCGGGCGTAGATCCAGTCGTTGGTCTCGTAGGTGCCCTTGCCCCAGATCTCGTCGGCCGGGAGGAACTCCACGGTGGTGTCGTCGATATACAGCAGGGTGGGGCTCTCCGCCCGGCCTTCGACGACGAGGGCGTCGAAGCCGGCCTTGCGCAGCTTCTCGGTGACCCGGGTGCCCAGGTTCCCGTCGCCGTAGCCTCCGGTGATCGGCGACTTGGCCGCCACCACCGTCTTGCCGGTGTTGGGTGCCGAGATCCCGCTGATGGGGCCTACCGCTACGACGAGCTTGTTATCCGGGCCGAGAGGGTCGATGCCGGGGCGCAGTTCGTCGTAGAGGATCTTGACGGCGAAACCCCGCCCACCGATCCAGGTGAGGGCCCACTCCTCGGTGAAAGTCTCCCGTCGCCAGGTGCGTGTCGTCAGGTCCACGCGCAGCATCTGGCCCGTCCATCCGTGCATCTCGTGCCGTCCTCCCTGGGCTCGTACCCCCGATTCTATGGCAGCGGGCCGGGCGACCCCAGGGTGCTCAGGCTGCCGCCCCGGCCGGGGGCCGGAAAGCCACGATGCCGGCCTGCTCCAGAGCCAGGCCGATCTCCAGCAGAAGATGCTCCCCGCCCCGGCGGCCGATCACCTGCAATGAGGGGGGCGGCTCGTTGGGGAAGGCCACCGGGGCGGTCAAAGGGAGGGCCAGGGCGGGATGCCCGCCGTGGTTCACCGGGGCGGTGAAGATGGATAGGGCCCGGCGGTAGGGAAGGGGGCCTTCAGCACCCTTGTCACTATCTTCCCGCGCTCCCGTTCAGGATCAGGGTGGCCGCGTAGCAGCCCCGGGCGGCCAGGCGATCCAGCTCGGCCTGTATCGCATTCGTCTAGGCCATGGCGATGTCAGTGGCCCTCTTGACCCTGGCGGGCCCTTGCCTCCACTGCCGCAATGGGGAAGAAGAAGCTCCTCCTTCTTCTCTCCCTCGGACGCGTCACGCTCCGGCGTTCCGGCCGGAGCGTGACAATCCCCCTGTCGGGGAAGCCCCCCGGTGGCGTGGTTTGCGCCCCTCCCGACCTAGGTCATCAATCGGCAGACAGACCACTAGCTTGTTGCTGCTCATCGACAGACTGGGTGGACAGCTGAGGGAACTCGGCGTATGTTGGTGGTGGCTTCCCAACAGCCAGTGATCGTGCGTCAGTGAAGGATGGTGCTCGCTGACGAAGGGAGGTGCACGATGACACGGGCAAGACGGGTCCGCGTGCTTCTGTCAGGGGCCCTGGTGATCGCGGCCGCAGTCGTGCTGTTGGCAGCCCCCTCGCCTGCCGACGCAGCTGTTCCGTGCGGCGATGCAGACTGGGCCTGGTACTTCGATGGGGTGTACGAACAGCCGGCATCCAGCGCATACGCCGCTAGGGCAACCATACGCGAGAGGAACATAGCCCTGTGCTCGAATGCTTCTGGGGTCACGGCTGGCGCCTTGGCCTGGACCATGCTTACCGACAGTACGTACTCGGGATACGCGCAGATTGGCTACGCGGAGTACCCGGCCTACACAACGACTCGGCGCTTCTGGGAATACAACGATGGGGAAGGCTGGTGGAACCGCCTGAGGTTCGCCGACATAGCCGCCGGGACCGACCATGTCTACGAGGTTGTGTACTCCTTCACCTACGGGACTGTTGGCATGCTCGTCGATGGCTCGCTCAAACAGACGACGCCGTTCAGCATTGAATTCGGTGAGTGGCCGACGCCCTGGCAAGGCCAGTGGATGGGCGAGACCTGGGATCGGGGCGATGACGTCCCAGGAACATCTACCGCCAAAGCCCGGTTCGGATCGGTGGGTGTGGTCGTGCAACGCGCCGGCCCGTATGTGAACCCGCGCAACGTCGGCACGGTGCAGTCGCTCACGGTGTACAAGTTCCAGTGGGTCTCGCAGCCGACGGTCTTCAACATCTGGACGCAGAGGTGACGCCAATGAGTAGGAAAGTCGTTGCTCGCTGTTGGGGGGGCGCCGCAGTAACCGTGTTGGTCGCAGTCGGAGGCCTGCTTCTTGCCTCGGCGGCGCACTCGGAACCGCCCGTTGAACTCGCCGCCGCTGTGCCCGACGATGTTGTCGCAGGCATGGGCTCCATGGGCTGCCAGCTGTCACCGGCGCCGGCTGACGCCTCTCTGCTGGCCAAGGTAGGCCCCATCGAGGCGTTGGCCGCAGCCCAGGCGGAGCTCGCATCCAAACCGAAGCCAAACTCAGCGGCGTTCGCCCTGTACTCGGACACAGTCACGCGGGCGGTCAACGAGCAGGGCGACCCCTACGGTCCCTTGCTGGGCCCCCAGAAACTCCTGGTGTACGTCTTCGTGTTCGACGGGCTGGAGCTACCTCCTTCCGGACCCTATGGCAGAACCGGTACGACGATCCTTCACCACGAGATCGTGATGCTGATCGACGCCTCGACGGGCGAGTGGGTGCTCGACGGAACTTTCCGCTGAGGCAGTGCCGCTTGCCCCCGAAGGCGGACCGCCCCCGTCACCGGCCCGACTCGTCAGCATGAGGCGATGCGCGGTGATGGTGCCCCGTAAGTGCCAGATCGGAACGCCTCCTGTGCGCAGCGAGGCAGCGGGTGGTACGATCTGAGGCACTGGCAGAACCAGGGGGCACCATGAAGCGTTGGGGCGTACTTCTCGTGTCGGTGCTTCTGTTCGGATGTCTAGTTCCCGCCGCGATGGCTGGCGGCACCTACTACCCCTCTGATTGCCACAAGACGGCCGTTGGACCG
Source organism: Acidimicrobiia bacterium (assembly GCA_016932695.1). Classification (GTDB taxonomy): domain Bacteria; phylum Actinomycetota; class Acidimicrobiia; order Spongiisociales; family UBA11373; genus VGBK01. Next base: position 39,602 of record JAFGCH010000045.1, read on the forward strand.
TACTGGGGCAATGGGGGAGGGGGTTCGCAGAACTGCTATCTCGGATACGACCGGTACTGGAACTCCGGCACGTACGTCCAGGGCATACAGCGCATTCTCATTGGAGAAGGGTGCTTGGGCGAAGCGCCAGATGGCTACTTCGGCCCCGTTACGCGGCTCGCAGTAGCGTGCTATCAGATCAGGTACAACTTGAACGTTGACGGGTATGTCGGTTGGTACACATGGGGCTGGTACGGTGGGTTCCAGGGTCGCCTCTACGACGTGACGACGATCGGGGACTACTGGTACTACAAGATTCCTGGGTACTCGAACTTCCAGTTCAGGATATACGCATGGGGGGATCAGACATGGTCTACGCGAACGCTGAGCGGCGGTAGTTTCACCCTGTTTCAGACCTCAGGCCCGCGGTGAGACGAGCGGGGGCAGACACCAGAGAGGTGGCTAAGGAAGGGTGCTGGAAGATGAACACCTCAGTGGGGCACACTGCAATGCCAGGGTCCGAGTCTCCAAGGCGCTCCCGTCTGCCGCTGGCAGTCGCCGCTCTCGTAGTAGTGGCAGCGGTGGTGGTCGGTGTGGTCCAAGCAGGAGATGTAGGAGCCAGGAGAGCCGTCTTTGAGGATGACAGCGTCAGCGACTACCTCGCGAACGAAGACAACCGTCCTGAAGTAGCAGAGGTACAATCGGGTCCTCTCGTCGTCGAGGCGCGTGCCGCCGGAAGCGCCGCGTTCGCGGCGCTTCTCACTCCCTTTGTGCCTGACGGAGCCGTGCTCTCCCATAACGCCCATTTGACTGCCGGGGACGGCTTCGAAGCTGATGAGGCATGGTTCGAGCTTGCTGACGGTGCCGTGCTGTTGATCAGTCGGAGCTATGTCGGTTCGGACTATCACATGCCCTCAGCGGCGGCACTCATGGGCAGGTCTGGAGGGGTGGAGTACTGGGACAATGGGATTGAAGCAGCCGTGTCCGCCACCCCCTACTTCGCGGAGATCAAAGCCTACGTTGATGGCTGGCTCCTTACCATTGCGGCCCAGGAAGGACCGGTATGGTTCGGTGAAGGCGAGCCTCCAAGTGGCTTCTTCAAAGAAGGGCGGCGCGGGGTGGTTCCGGACCTCTCCATTCTACGAGCGCTCGCTCGGAAAATCGTCGACTCCGAGAGCATTCTGTCCGAGGGATGAATCCTGGGGCGGGCCAGAGTGCGTGAGGGCGCCTGGCGGAGGCACCGTTGGAGTCCAGCGGGAAACTCCCGAGCATCGACAGGTCCCTGACTAGCCTCGCTCGACCGGCTCCTCGGTCCCGGGTCTGATTGGCATGGGGCTGGCCATGACTAGGCCCTACCGGCCCGTGTGGGGCCACCGCCAGGAATAGTGACGCTAGGAGGCGCCCTGGTCGGCGTGACGTGCCCTCAGTACCCACGCGCATATCTTCCCGCGCTCCCGGAGCGGCTGGGCGACTCGGCTCCTCTGACATGGGTGGCCTGACGTTCGCTTCTTCGCGCGACCCGCGGCCCGGTGTCCGTGTCGCTACTCTCGGGCGACAGGAGGCTTGTGTCAGCCTCAGACCAAGGGGGAAGAGCATGGCGACGCCGGTCTACTCTCGTCCGGTTGGGAAGCGGTACCTCGGCAATACCAACGAAATGGAGGTTCACGACCTCTCGAACGAGAGGTCGGCGTGTCAGGTCGGCGAGATCATCGCAGCCAGACACGCGGTCACCTTCTCGCCCGACACTCTGCAGCAGGCAAGGGCTGAGCGCTACGACAACTGCGCCCACTGCATCGGCGGCTCGACCCGCTAACAGCCCCATTACTGACCCCACGCGCCTGCAGGTCGGCCGCCAGCCGAGTGCCTCGTAGGCAGTAGTCCCGACGGGGGTGCTTCACCTCTGCCGCAATGGTTTCGCGGGCCCGCTCTGCTCTTCGCTCTTCGGGTCGTTGCATGACCTGGAGCCAAGTGGCAACATGCCTGGTGGAGCCCGCTGGGTCACCAGAGCATCGGCCTTCCGCTCCCAACACCCCTTCTGCTTGTTTCTTTACCTCGTTTGAGGCTACAATAGGCGCAGTCAACGGTTGGAGCACGCGATGGAGATTGCGACAGCACCATGGGTCTCGGGAGAGAGCGCAGGCGTCCAGCTCGCGGAGTTGGGGCTCACTGAAGAGCTTCTGCAGGCTGCTTTGCAGCGTGGGGAGATTGACCGTGCCACCTGCACGGCGAACGACCCTTCGTACCTTCCGGGGATGCTCGCGCAGGGGAGGTCGGTGCGTGCCCTCCGTGAGGCACTCCTGCCGGCAGGGTGGAGTCGTGACGACGTGCGGGGGTTGCCCCTGGTGGTGAGCCCGAACGGGGATCTGGCCTTGACTGTGGCTACTGGTGATGAAGGAACGGGAGATCCGCACCGTCCCGCGAGCTCCAAGCACCCGAAGGGGGCGGCTACCGCCATGCTTGTTGCCACCAACCAACTGCTCCTGGACCTTCCAGGTGTTGAGGGGGCTAGGCGGCCTGACTTCACCACCTGGGTGCTGCTTTTCCGGCGGGCCCCTGGCCAGATTGTCGCCGAGTTGTCGCTACCGCGCACGATTACGAGAGAAGGGAAGATCGTGGAGTGGGAGCAGAGAATCATGCTGACGGCCATCCCGCTGGACGGTGACATGGCTACGGTCCGGCCTGTTGAGCCCGAGCCCGATGCGGGCGTGGTAGTGCGGCCCAGGGACCGGGGCTGAGTGAGATGTTCGAGCCGACTAGGTTGGTTCTGGCGCGCGCCCGACGCGGGCTCACCAAACGACAGCTGAGCGAACGTAGCGGGCTTTCGATTCGAACGCTCACAGCACTGGAGCAGGGCCCTGACCCTGCGCCGACTGACCGCACGGTGGAGGCCCTCAGCTCGTCGCTCGGTTTCCCCAGGGAGTTCTTCTCTGGTGAGGAAATGGAAGCGCTGCCCGCGGAGGCAGCGACCTTCAGAGCGCTCACGCGGCTGTCGGCTCGCGAGAGGGACGCGGCTCTGGCGGCGGGGCGACTCGCGTTGGCCCTGAGTGAGTGGATCGAGAGCCGCTTTGAACTGCCGCAAGTTGACATCCCACAGCTGGCCAGTGAAGCGCCGGAGGCAGCGGCCGAGGCGGTGCGCGCCCGATGGGGTATGGGGCTGGGCCCGATACCCAACCTGGTCCATCTGCTCGAAGCCCACGGAGTCAGGGTGTTCTCACTGGCGACCGACTGCAGCGAGGTCGACGCCTTCTCTCTTTGGAGGGACGGGAAGCCTTTCGTGTTCCTGAACACGAACAAGTCCGGGGAAAGAAGCAGGATGGACGCAGCCCACGAACTGGGCCACCTCGTGCTCCACCCTGAGTACGACCGGAGCGTGTCACGTCAGTTGGAGAGGGATGCAGCCCTGTTCGCCTCCGCCTTCCTGATGCCGCAGGCAAGCCTCATCGGCAGGCACGGCATGTACCCCACATTGGACGAGCTGGTTCACGGGAAGCGGGAGTGGTCGGTGTCGCTAGCCGCCTACGTGCAGCGCCTCTACACGGCCGGGCTCATCACCGAGTGGCACCACCGCTCGCTGTTCATCGAGCTCTCCAAACGCGGATACCGATCGGGCGAGCCAGACGGCATCGAGCGTGAGCGGTCTCAGATTCTGGAGCAGGTCTTCGGCTACCTCCGGCGTGAAGGGGTGACTCGCAGCGACGTGGCCCGGGCCCTCGCCCTCTCGAAACAGGACCTCGACGCCCTCGTATTCGGCCTGGTGTTCTCGTCGGTCGACGGCGCCGCGGAGCGCCCGGGCCGTGCGCAGCGGGGTCACATCCGGGTTGTCGGCGCCCAGTAGTAGGAGGCGAAAGTCGAGCGATGCAGGGAGTCGCCCCCCTTGGGGTTGGGCCCGTGTCTCGGGCTGGACTCCTCGCTTTCACAGCCACCCGCCCAGCATGGGGTGATAGCCTTGTTGCCAGGCGTGTTTCTGGCCGCGTATCAAGTCGAGTTGCCGGGTTTGGGTGGGGGTGGCCATTCCCAGACCCGTCGCGTGGGGTCGTGGGGGTAGATGCCGTGTTGGAGGCGGTGGGGACCAGCGCTGTCGGGTGCTCGCATGAAGGGTCCGGCGAGGAGCGCCTCGTAGACGATCAGGCTGCCCGGGCGGTCTTCGAGGTGGCGGCGGAGGAGTCCGAGCCGGTGGTCGGTGAGGCTCACATAGATGCCGGGCGGGTCCTTGGCGAGCTCGCGGTCGAGCTGGTCGTAGGGGCCGTCGATGCGGGCGAAGGCTGCCTGGTCTACGGATGGGTAATCAGATGGGGGTTCGGATGGCTCCTCCGGCCCAGTGACGGGAAGGGTGTTGTCCTTGTCCTTGGCGAGGCGGCGGGTGTCGAAGAGATGGATCCGCCGGCAGTAGGAACAGAGCAGCCAGAACCCCGGGCGGCCTTCGTGGGCAACCAGGCGCAGGTCCACAACGAGCCACCGGTCGGGCCGCCATCCGGACGGCTTGGACGGCGGCCGGGCCACCTGGACGACCGCGAGCTTGCGGTCGTGAACGTCGAGCAGCTTGGAGGGCCGGACCCGGGGCCGGGGAGCCCTTCCCGCGGCTACGGGGCAGTCCCAGCGGACCCGCCGGCGTGGCTCGAACAGCGTCTGGTACAGCTCGATACCCGGCCGGCGGAGCTGGTCGGCCTGTTCGGGGGTGGCGTCGGTGGGGGTGTGGCGAATGCCGGGGGTGAGCCAGGCGGCGTCGTGGAGGGAGAGCAGTGCCGAGATCATGCCCTCCCGCCAGAGCGGGTCGGCTGGGGTCATGCGGTCAGCCTACGTTCCGGGGGTGACAGGTGTCTCGCCGTCGGGTCGTTGACCGGGCATGGGTGGGGTCCTAGATTGGTGGGCAGTCCGGTAGTGGCTTCCCCGCCAGCCCGGTCGCAAGAGAAGTGGGGTAACGAGCGGTAGCCGCCTGCCCTTCGCGGGAAGGGAGGGCGGCTTGTGCCGTCTCTAACCCCACTTCTCAAGTCCCGACGCCGTTGCCGGGCGTCTCTCATCCTTGATGACCTCGGTGTCTCTCAGGCCAAGCTGACGGATGCTCTTGGGGTCTCTACCACCTCACTCTCGCGGATGCTGCGGGGCGGACAGCCGCTCCCGGCCGGGTTCGAGTTCGCGCTCCGGGCTTCGATCGGTGCGGACGGCACCGACAGGATGCTGGCCGCCATCGAGGCGGAGGCGGACCAATGAGGGTCGTCGTCTGCCTCCAAGAACGCGTCGACCCGGCCGCCGCCCGCGCCCTGGCCAGGCTTCTGTTCGCGAGCGAATCCCCACCGGACCCGATCCTGAACTCCGCTGCAGAGCGCCGAGCACCGGGCCGGGCGGGTGGCGAACTAGCCGGGCCACGCATCAGCCATACGCAGAGCAGGAAGCGGCGAGCCGGGGGCCGTCGGCCCGCTGAGCGCCCCCCACAGCCCGGAGAGGCGTCGGATGGGTAATCAGATGGGGTGTTGGATGGCCCCCTCCGGGCACCGCCCGCCCACAGACAGCCCGCGCCATTGGCCCCTTCCGGCTCGACTTGATAGACCTCGGAAACTCCGGACCCTTACGGACGCCCGAGACCCCCTGGAGTATCTCCAGGAGTGCTTCTAACGGGTGTGTCGGGACTGTTGCGAGCCGCGGCGGCGGGGCAGCCGCCGCCGCAACCCAGCTGACGTGCTGACCTGGGGATACGCGGCGCACAGCGACGAGCCAGGAGGGGACGTTCCCCCTGATCAGCGGCTTAGCCCCTAAGCACCCACGCCTTCATCGCGTGCAGTTGGTATCCACGCCCTGGTCGACCCCAAGCAGTCCCTCAGGGTGTTGTCGTCTCCAGTCTGTCGGCCCACTCTCTCGCCGAAACATCCCGCGACGGATCGAAGGGCGGGAGGATTGACGCCGTTCCCTGATTCGTCAGCACTAGCGCGTAGGGTGAGCTGCCGAGTTGCACTAAGGCCTCTTCCAGGGCGCTCCCCGATGCGGACTCGACCCGCAAATCGATGACCCATGCCACCGGTATCCCTGGCACAACGCGCCCGTTCTCAGCGAAGATGCCCTCTATTGTGTGTTCCGCTGAGTCAAGCGTTTCATCCCACGAGTCCTTGAGGCCCAAGACCGCCACCGTGACCCGATCCTCGCCCAGCACGTAGAAATGGATCGCCGTAGGGATCAAGCCTGCCGGGGCAAGCGTCTGTTCGATGAGGTCGAAGAGCTCATGGCCGTCGAAGCCGGGACTGGGCGCCACAAGCGCAGCCGTACGGCCGGTCAGCACCTCCTCAACCGAAATCGTCCCCGATTCACACCGCATCTGAGCGAAGTCCACGGCGAACGCCTCGGCGCCGCCCAGAAGAAGAAACTCGGCCGGTTGAACCTGCGGGCAGGTGGCAACGTCAGGTGGCAGCCCGCAGGCCCCCAGCCAGATACTCAGCGCGACGGTGATTGCGCTGGACGGCCAGCACCCCCATCGCCTCACCCTTGCGAGACGCGGTTGCATGTTGCGTTGTCCGTTGGAGTGATGAAGCCTGTTTGGTAATCGACCCAACCGTAGAGCGCCATGGCATCAATGCGGAGCTGATCCGCTGCATCGGTGTTGAACAGCTTGGCGCGAATCGAACTGTGCTGATAGTCCGCGGAGTTTGTAGCACCGTGGAGAGAATCAAAGCGACACAGGTAGTACCACCCGTCGTTTGGGATCGTGAAGGTTGGACTGGGTCTTGTCTCGACGGGATACACCCCATCTCGACCTTCCCAAGCGAGCTTGCCGTTGCACGGATTGCCAGTCAAGCACTGTACGACGTACTCCACCGAGAAGTCATCCCCGGGTTCGATCGTGCGCGTGACGGTGCGGTAGGCATACCCAGTGCTGTAGCCGACCTGTGGTCGTATGGTGACGCGTCCAGGGGGTTCGGGACCGTTGGTACCGGTGTAGCACCAGTAGTCGACATGTCCCGCGGCAAACCCCCACTCTCCAGGGCAGGGTGAGAAGGTGTTATCGGTTATGTAGGAGCCGCCGTAGTAGAGGAAGTAGCTCTGGGGGGTGAGCAACTCCCGCGTCTTGTTGTACCGGTGGCCGTAGTTCTCGAACGAGCACCATGCCGGATCGGGCAGGGACCCGTTGTGGATGGGGCAATCGGTGGTGATTGCTCCGGCAACTGACCGCAGCTGCACGTGGGTCTGCGTGACAGACGTTGGCTCTATTCCGATGTCAATGTGGTATTCGGTGTTAGCAGCGATGGCCGAGGCGTTCCCGGTGACGGCTGCGTAGTTGTGCCACATGTACTGGGCATCGTCAATGATCAGGTCCGTTGTGCAGACAGAGGGGAGGTCGCAGTTGAAGTACGTGGGGTTTGTCGCGTACCCGTGGCCCCATTCGTCCTCGGTGAAGAACTCCCACTCGTACGAGGCATACACGCATTCGCCGCCAGCGCACCACCCGGCATCATGCCCACTGACTCGAAAGGCCGAGCCGAAGTAGATGTCGGATTCCAGCACATTGACGTCCTCCTGGCTCCGATAAAAGAAGTCGGGATCTGCCCACAGGGGAGTCCAGGTCATCACGCCGTACCGGTCGATGTGTCTCTCGTATGCGTACTCGCTGAGAAGCGAGTCGCCCGACCACGTCGTTGCAGCGACCGACTGGCCGCTAGCACGCAGGCGATCAGAGACCCGTCCCGCGGCGAGATTGGCGTCCCGAGCCGGGTCGAGGGGTGGAAGTAGGGAAACGTCCATCAGGCTGCGAGCAGAGCCAAGCGCGAGACCGCGCCGTCTCAGCACGTCGATAGCTAGCGAAGCGGAGCCCGGCTCGAACGCAACGCCGATTCCGTAGACCAGATAGGACCCGCTCTCCAGTTGGCCGAGCATGCCTCTCGCATCAGACACGTAGGCAGCGCTGTTAGCCAGCGTCTCAGCGGCATCGCCGGGTTCAAGGACGCTGAGAACGGCTGCCTGCTGCTGTTGGTTCAGCGACGCGACAGAAGCCTCGATGTTCTCTAGCAGGGCGTCCCGCTCAAAGGTCTTCCACTGGCCCAGCGCCTGCTCGAACGTCTCGTCGTCTCGAACTACGAACCAGGACGTCGTCGTGCGGTGTTCGCCAGGAAGGGCGATCAGTGCTTCGCGGATGCGTGCACCCTCGGGCAACTCAGCCCGAAGCTGTCGAACGGCGTCTTCCCGGAAACCTCCACGAATCATCGCGACGAGTATCTCGTCAGCGGAGACTGATGCGGCGGTCAACCTGCTTCCCTGCTCAAGCAGTTGCTCGAATTGCGCGGAGTGTGCCTGTTCCGCAGGCAAGTCAAGAGCGATGTCAAGCACATCTGCCATGTCAGACTCGCTCGTCCCGGTCTGCGAACTGGAAGCGGGACCGGGGATCACCAACTGAAGAATCAAGAGGGATCCGAGCAGCGAGCCAAACACCAGCCTCTTCCAGGGAAACCGCATGACACTCCCCCAATCCTGCCGCCAATGCGACACGAAGAAAGCCAGTTCGAGTCGCCGTCCCTCCGGGTTGTAGCCCGGAAACCCGGGGGCAGATCACACCCCCCAAGATGTGTGGGGCAATTGGTCCGCCAGAACTAGGGGCCAAAGGCCCCAAACCCGGCTTCGGTCTTTCCGAGCGTAGGGTTCTTGCCGGCCTCCCTTGACGACCGTTCGCATCTGGCATCCCTGGCAGTTCGGTCGGCGGCACCCCAGGAGCCCTCATGGCCTCTGGCGGGTGTGAGGCGCTTGCCGGCTTGTCCGGATTCGATGCCAGAGCTGCCGCCCAGGCTGCTGCTCACCAGACACGTACACTCTTAGCCAGGCTGGGGCGTATGCGCTGTTCGACGGTATCCTCGGCCGGGGTGGCCAAAGATCCGAATCGGGTTGCCTGGATCGGTCCGACACTGGTGGCACTGGTGCTCCTGTCGACGGCAGTGGCGGCCATCACGGTGACGCTCGGACGCGCGCCCTCCGAATCCTTTCCAACTGATCACGGGGTGACGGACTCCTGCGAGGAGTGGGTAAGGTGCGCTGCCGAGACGATCGAAGCCCACCCGGGGACGTTTGCCGCGCAGAACGGATTCGAGATTGAAACGGCCGGACCCCGCTGGATCGTCGTGAGAAGCGGCTTGCTCACGACTCGTCTTGAAATGGCTGATGGCCACCTCGCATACTGGCGTTTCGGGGGCTGGCATTCGGTCCCCTGGGACTGTCCCGGAGTTCGCCCTGAGAATCACTGAGCCGCCCCGGCGCTGCATCCCCGAGACAGGCACCTCGCTGACCAGCCGGCAGAGATCGCCTCTTCGACCGGTACCACGCCTGCTGCTCACTGCAAGCGCAGATGGGCAGACGCGGATGCTATGAACTCCCTGACGTGGGCCGGCCGCCGGCCCCCCCGATACCCCATGCGATCGGGTCTTGTGTCAGTGGCGGGGGGTATTGTGCGTGTATGAGGACTCTTCTGGTCTTCGATGTGGAGTTGGATGAGGGCAAGCGCCCGTCGACCCGGTTCCGCCGGTTGGATCGCCTGGTGCGGCTCGCGGGCAGCTTTGTGGGCCGGCTGAACGGGGTTCGGGCGGTGCACAGCGTGTCGCTTTGTGACCCGGCGCAGGCTGAGTTGCTGCGGCCTGAGGTCCGCTATGACGGCCGTCAGGTGGCACCGACACTCGACCAGCTCGGGTACGAGCGCACGGTCCGATGAGGCGGGCGGCGCTGTATCGGCGGGTGTCGACACCCGGCCAGGTGGACGGGTTCTCCCTCGCCGACCAACTGGAGCGGCTTTCTCGGCTGGCGGAGGCTGAGGGGTTCGGCTGGGAGGATTTCTGCGACCCGGGCCACTCGGGGGAGAAGCTGGAGGAACGGCCTGCCCTGATGGGCCTGCTGGGCCGCCTGGATGAGTTTGAGGCGGTGCTGGTGGTGGATGAGTCCCGGCTGGCCCGCAGCGAAGCGGTCGCTTTTCTGATCCGTCAGCGGCTGCGGGAGGCGGGGGTGCGGTTGGTCACCCCGCAGGGGGAGACCGACCTGTCTGATCCGGATGAGAGTCTGATGTCGGCGGTGCGCACCTTGTTTGGTGTGGCGGAGCAGACCCGCCGCACCCAGCGGATGACCCAGGGGTTGGACCGGGCCGCCCAGGAGGGCTTGTGGACCGGGGGTCCGGCCCCGGTCGGCTACCGGCTGGTCAAGACCCCCGCCGGCCACACCACCTTGGAGGTAGACCCAGAAGGGGCGGCGTTCGTTCGGATGGTGGTTGGGATGGTAGTAGACGAGGGCCTGTCGGTGTATGAGACAGCGAAGCGGATCAACGCTCTCGGCTACCGCACCCGAAAGGGGACTCCCTGGGAGCACCGGAACCTCGGGCATCATCTCCGACGCCGTCACCTGCTGGGGGAGATCCCCTACAACTCGGCCGGCGGCCCGGTTGTTCGCCAGTTCCCCCCGCTAATCCCCGAGGCCCGCTTCGCCGATTTACAGGCAGCCCTCCGGAGAAATGCCCGACCCGCCCCGGACAAACGGCACCTCTACCCGTTTTCGGGCAGGGTGGCCTGCGAATGTGGGGGCCGCCTGGTCGGAACCTGGCGAAACGACCGGGCAGTCCGCTGCTACGTGTGCAACCGGCACGTGAACGCGGCGATCACCGGTCGGCGCTGTACCGCCCGGCCGCACTGGCACCGGGCCGACCGGCTCGAAACGCTGCTGTGGGAGCCGATCCGGGCCACCCTCGCCGACCCGGACCGTCTCCAAGCCGCCGCCCTCGCCCACACCGGGCAGGAGGGCCCTGACCCGGCCGAGCTCGACGCCCGCATCGCCGACCGGCGCCGCCGTCTCGACCTTGTCACCGACGAGCGGGTCCGTACCTTCCGGGACGCCCGCCACCTGGGGCTCACCAACCCTGAGATCCGCCGCATCCTCAGCCAGCTCTCCGAGGAACACGACACCCTCACCAGAGAGCTCCGCACCCTCGAGCAGCAGGCCCGGCTCGCCGCCAGCCGCACCGACCCGATTGCCCAGGCACACCGGCTAGTTCAGGCGGCTGCCGTCGCCCTCGGCCACCCCACCCTCGGAGACCAGGCCGCCCTCATCGCCCTCCTCGACATCCAAGCCACACCGGTCGAAGGCGGATACGAGGTCACAGGGTCGATCCCACTCACCACAGAGGACGGGACCCCTGGGAAGATGCTGACAGGGGAGCTTCCTCGGTGACCACCTCGTCGCGGCCGATCTCCTTGCGGGTCGCGGCGGTGGTGGGCAGGAGGACGGCGTCGTGGCCGGAGAGCAGGTCGTCGAGTGCCCGGCGCACCCGGCCCCGCCAGGCCAGGCCGGCGGCGTGCTCCGCCGGGCCCATGGCGAGGGCCCGCTCCAGGCGCGGGCGGACGTCGGGCCCGTAGCGTTCCGGATGGCTCTGCATCCAGGCCCGATGCACCGCCGCGGCCTCCGGGTAGGTGGATTCCTCCAGCAGGCCGGGAGGTGCCAGGTCCGGGGAGTGGGGCTGGTGCACGTCGGCCCCGGCCTGCTCCAGGGCGGTGAGGGCGAAGCGAAAGCCGTCCCGGACTTCACGGGACACCGGGTGGGCGGCCCAGGGCAGCGGGACGGCAAAGCGGCAGGCGGCTAGATCGGCAGGTTCCCGCGGCGCGACCACGACCTCGGGGAGCGACCAGCGGTCGGCGGGGTCGGGGCCGGCGAGGGCCAGGTATGCCAGGGCGGCGTCGCCCACCGTGCGGGTCAGCGGGCCGACGGTGTCCAGCGACGCGGCCAGCGGGAAGACCCCGGTGAGGGGGATGCGGCCGTGGGTCACCTTGAGTCCCACCAGGCCGCAGAGGGCCGCCGGGACCCGCACCGAGCCCCCGGTGTCCGTTCCGATGCCCACCGCGGCCAGGCCGGCGGCTACCGCCGCCGCCGAGCCGCCGGAAGAACCGCCGGCCGACGTGCTCGGATCCCAGGGGTTCCGTACCGGCCCCCACCACAGGTTCTCGCTCGAGAAGCCGAAGGCGAACTCATGCAGGCCGGCCCGGCCGACGATGACCGCCCCGGCCGTTTGCAGGCGCCGCACCACCGTGGCCGAGGCCGACGACACCCGGCGATAGAAGGAGGAACCACAGGCGGTGGGAAGGCCCTCTTGGTCGATGAGATCCTTGAGCGCTACCGGTACGCCGCACAGCAAGCCGGGGGGCTCGCCGGCGGCGAGGCGGCGGTCGAGGTCGGCGGCCGCGGCGAGGGCGCCGTCGGCATCGACCAGGGTGAAGGCGTTGAGATCACCGCGATGAGCGATGGCCTCGAGGGATGCCCCGACCACTTCGGAAGCGCTTATGTCCCTGGCCGCTACCGCCGCAGCGATCTCGGCGGCGGTAGCGGCGAAGCGCCTCACGACCAGGTGAGGGACCGCTGCTCGGGGAACACCGAAATCCAGGGGATCCCGGGGGGCACCACCGTCGGGTTGCCGTCGCCGTCGAAGAGGCGGAAGGGCTCGGTCACCGCGTCCCTCTCCCAGGTGCCCTCCATCACCTTGCCGCCGGCGAAGACCAGCAGCGTGCCGGAGCCGACGGTTTCGATCGCCGGCACGGCGGAGCGACCGTCCGGGGGCGGCTGGGCGATGTAGTACCGACCCTCGATGACCACGAGGACATCGAAGGCCAGCGGCCCCCGTTGATCCTCGCCGTCCACCCAGGAGTGGCCCACTCCGTTCTCGGCTCTCTTGTAGCGGCCCCGGTCGTACTCCCAGGTGACTACGTGCCCGGCGGCCCAGTCCAGCGTGATCTGCGCGGCCTCCTCTGCCGGTTCGTCCCACTCCCCGATGGCGTACAGCGGGCCGTTGATGTCGTTGTCGAAACCCCGGTCGTCGGCGGTGAGGCGAGCGTCCCAGGTGTCGGCATAGAGGTTGTGCGGAGCCCGGCGATGGGGCATGCGGAACAGGCCCGGGGAGCCCTCGCCGATCAGGGGGATGCCCCGGGAATTGGCCAGAGCCTGGATCCAAGTCTGGCCCCCGGAGATGAGGAAGACCGGGTCGAGCGGGGCGAGCATGGCCGAGTCGGTGGGCCGCACCGAGCGTACCGGGCCCACATAGCCGGAGTCGCTCTGGTGGAAGAGGGCGATGAACCGGGTGATCCCGCCCTCGACGATGATCTCGATGACGGCGTCGGCCTCCTGCAGCCCAGACTGGGGCCGGGCCATGGGATGGTTGTCCACCTTGACGGCCACTACGCGGCGGTTGAGCAGCGCGTCGTCTTCGACCAGGAGCCCGTTGAGCGGCGCGGGCGAGCCGGGAGGCAGGGTGGTGGGGGGAAGCGTGGTGGTGGTTGTGGTGGTAGTCGTTGTTGTCGTGGGGGGACCCGTAGTGGTGGTAGTAGCCGTGGTGGTCGTCGTGGACGGCGCCGTAGCAGTGGTAGTGGTCTCGGCCTGCCCCGAGCCCCCGCAGGCAGGAAGGGAGAGGGCGAGGGCGGCGAGCAGGGCGACGGGAGCACGTCTCATGGCGGGCGGAACGCTAGCGGAGGTGTGGGGCTGCGCGACCCCACCACCGTGGCGACCGAACCGGCTTGGATACCGGCTCGCTAGCGGACCGGCGCCAGCACCAGGGTGTGGCGGGTGGCCCGGGCGACGGCCTCGGGCGACCAGGCAATGGGCAGGGCATCTCCCTTGCGCCAAAGGGCCATCTGGTCGGCGTAGTGGCGTGAGAGGGGATTGCCCGACTGGCCGCCGGGCAGCACGAAGCGGCTCTGTTCCCACTCCCCGACGTCTACCGCCATACGCAGCGAGGCTACTGCCACGGGGTTGCCCAGGGGGTCGGCGGGGTCCACCGGGGCGGGGCTCACCGTGTTGGTGTCGCCGCCGCAGGGATATGGCCCGAGGTTGAAGACCCGATCCAGAGGCCGGCGCTCGCCGACCGGGTGCTTGAAGGTCAGGGGTCGTACCCGGCCCCACGCCCAGCCGGTCGGATCGGCTCCGTGTCGGCTGGAGAGCCGATGCGCCGCGGCGCGTAAGGCCCGGCGCATCTCCTCATCCCATCCCTCCAGGAACCAGCCGGGAGGCTGTTCCCGCAGCAGCCGTACGAGGTGGGATACCCGGCGTACCAGGAAGCCGTTGAGCGGGATCAGCGAGACGAAGCCCTTGCCGAGGGCCCACTCGGCCCCCCGGGGGGCTTTGGCACGGGCCACCCGCCCCGACATCTCGGCCACGAAGACCTCGAACACCGCCGCCGCCGGTGACTCGGCGGCCAGGCTCCCGTCCCAGGCCTCCAGGAGGGCGGTGATCTCAGCCAGTCCCGGGTCCTCCCCGGCGGCGGCCAGTAGCGCATCCTGCATCTCGGCCCAGGGCAGGGAGCGGCGGTCCAACTGCAGGGCGAGGCTCGCCGGCACATCCCAGTCGTCACGGGCCGCCAGGGCCTCGGAGATCCGGGCGACGCGATAGCCATCGAGGAAGTCGCAGCTCAGGTGGGGACCGGAGGTGCTGGGCAGGTTGTTGGCGGTGGCCACGTAGCCCGTCGGGGGATCCTCGAGGTGGGGCAGGGCCTCGAAGGGGACCGGGTCGGGTTCCCAGCCGGTGGACTCATCCCAGGCGGGCAGGGGGAGCGCGCCGGCGCCGGACCGGCGCACCGGGGCCTCGCCGACCAACTGCCAGCCGATGGCCCCCGAGGTGTCGGCGTAGGCGACGTTCAGCGGTAGGGAGTTCCAGCCGGCGAAGGCCCGGCGCAGGTCGTCGCGGCTGTGCACCCGGCCCAGGTCGAACATGCCGCCGAGGGAGCGCGGGATCAGCCAGGTAGCGGAGAGCGACAGGGCGCCGACCTCTCCCTCGAAGGCAGGGCCGACGATGGGGCCGCGGTCGGTGATGAGCACTTCCATCGTCTCCGACGGGCGCCCACGCACCTGGATCACCTCGGGGCGCACTTCGGCACGGACGAAACGATCGCCCCGGCGCACGCTGCGGCCGTCGGGTCCGACCTCCTCGAGGAACAGGTCGGTGTTGTCGATCAGGCCGGCAGTGACTCCCCAGGCGGCATGGCCGTTGTGCCCCGCCGGGACCGCGGGGGCACCAGGGAAGGAGGCCCCCGCCAGCGCCCAATCGGGAGTGACGATGTGCAGCAGGTACCAGTGCGGCGGCAGCATCGGGGGGAGGTGCGGGTCGTTGGCCACCAAGGGCCGCCCCGTCCGGGTGCGAGATCCGGCAATCGCCCAGTTGTTGGAGGCCCCGCCCATCCCCAGTGCTGCAGCAAGCCGCGCCGCGTCCTCTGCCAGTCGGTCGGCCACTCTGCCGGCCGCTTCGCCGGGCCGGTCCGATGCCGGATGCCACTCCGGGTAGGCCGGGTCGAGGGCGAGTAGGGCTTCGGGCCCGTCGAGGCTGAGGACCTTCAGGCGAGCCAGTTCCACGTCCCAGTTCGAGGCCAGGGCGAAGGCCTGGAGGGCCAGGTAGCCGAGGGCGTCCGCCGCCTGGTAGGGGGTGGGGCGGGAACGGAGCAGGGCGAACTCGTGAGGCTTCCGCCTCAGGCCGGCGTCGGCCCCGGTGGCCACGCCGAGGGCGTAGGCATCGGCCAGGCGGCGGTGCTCTGGGGAGAGGGCGGCCCGCGCCTCCTCGCCGTACCGCCGGAAGCCGATGCGGCGGGAGAGGCGGTCGAGAGGCAGGCCCGCGGGCCCGATGAGGGCGGCCAGGGTGCCTCGCACCAGGCGCAGGCGGGTCTCGACCTGGAAGGCGCGGTCCTGCCCGTGGCAAAAGCCGGCGGCGAACCAGGCGTCGGCGTCGTTGTCGGCGGTGATGTGGGGGATGCCGAAGCGGTCGCGGGCGATCTGCACCCGTCCGCCGATTCCGCGTATCCGGAGCGTCCCTTCCACCGTGGGCAGGCGCTTCCCCAGCGCCCCCAGTGCCAGCCTGGGCCAGTTCACCATGCCGCGATGCTATCCGGGGTGGTGAGTCGAGGGGGTATCGTGCGGGTCACGGGCCTCACCGGAGGGGATACATGCGCGACGTGGTGACCGCCATCCTGGGCGGCGGCCAAGGTGCTCGCCTTTGGCCGTTGACCCGCGACCGGGCCAAGCCGGCGGTGCCGGTGGCCGGGAAGTTCCGTCTGATCGACGTGCCCATATCCAACAGCCTGCATGCCGGCATCGACCGCATCTTCGTGCTGACCCAGTTCAACTCGGCCAGCCTGCATCGGCATATCGCCCAGACTTATCGCTTCGACATCTTCTCCCACGGCTTCGTCAACATCCTGGCGGCCGAACAGGGCTTGGAGAACCGCGACTGGTATCAGGGCACCGCCGATGCCGTGCGCCAGAACCTGCGCCGTCTCGTCGATCAGGATCCTGCGGACATCGTGATCCTCTCGGGAGATCAGCTCTATCTGATGGACCTCGAGGGCCTCATCGACGAGCATCGCGCCCGTGAGGCCGACCTCACCGTGGCGGTCAAGCCGGTCAGCCCCGAGGAGGCCAAGGCCCTGGGGATCCTGCGCCTGGATCGCGACAGCCGGCTGGTGGAGTTCGTCGAGAAGCCCCAGGACGCCCCGACCATCGAACGCCTCACCCTGGATGAGGCCACGGTGGCTGCCTCCGGAGTGGATGCCGACCCCGGTTCGCTGCTGGCCAGCATGGGGATATACGTCTTCCGTACCGGTGTGCTGCAACGGCTGCTGCGCGACTATCGGGGCGACGACTTCGGGCGCGACCTGATCCCCCAGGCGGTACGCGACTTCGCCGTCTACGGGTACCCCCATCGCGGCTACTGGCGGGACATCGGGACCATCGGCTCGTTCCATCAGGCCAGCCTGGAGTTGACTCATCAGCTGCCCGCCCTCAACCTCTACGACGCCTCGTTCCCCATCTTCACCCGGCCCCGCTTCCTGCCGGGGAGCAAGGTCACCGACTGCCACGTCTACGAGGCGATCCTCTGCGACGGCAGCGTGATCGAGGGTTCCCGGGTGACCTCGTCGATCGTGGGCATCCGGGGCTTTGTGCGCTCCGGGTCGGCGCTGGAGCGGACCGTGGTGATGGGAGCCGACATGTTCGAGGATGCCCCACCCCCGGGGATGCCCGCGGTGGGGATCGGCCACGGCTGCTACATCCGCAACGCCATCGTGGACAAGAACGCCCGCGTCGGGGACGGCTGCCGCCTGTTCAACGAGGCCGACCTCTGGGAAGCCGACGGCGACGGCTGGTACATCCGGGAGGGGGTCATCGTGGTGCCGCGCAATGTGGTCATCTCCCCCGGGACGGTGGTCTGATGCGCCTCGGATTCCTGGCCGCCGAGTTGGCGCCTCACGTCCAGGTGGGCGGCCTGGGCGACGTCGCCCGCTGGCTCCCCCGGGCGCTCGCGGCAGGGGGAGACGAGGTTGCTGTGTTCCTGCCCGCCTACGACGTGCTCGACCCCAAGAGCCTGGCCATCCGGCCGGTAGCCGGAGTTGGTGACCTGGACCTCGGGCCCCTGGGGACGGCCCGGGTGAGCACGCTGGGCGATCCGGGCCCGAGAGAGCCCACGGTGTACCTGATCGATGCGCCACAGTGGTTCCGGGCCGGGGCGGCCTATCCCGGCGATGAGGACCACTTGCGCTTCGCCGCCCTGGCGGCCGCCGTGCCGGCTCTCGGCATCGCCCTCGGCTGGGTGCCCGACCTGGTGCACGCCAACGACTGGCACACCGGCCTGGCCGCCCTCTACTTGGCCCGATCCGGTGAGCCCTGGTCCTCGCTGCCGGTGGTCTTCACGGTCCACAACCTCGCCTATCAGGGGATCTTCCCCGCTTCCGACCTTCCCCGCCTGGGGCTGGAGGGCTTGGCCGGGCGCTTCGACACGGGGGATCTAGCCGCCGGCTGGCTCAACTGCTTGAAGACCGGCATCGCTACGGCCACCGTGGTCACCACGGTGAGCCCCTCCTTTGCCCGGGAGATGATGACCCCGGAAGCCGGCATGGGCCTGGACACGGTGCTGGCCGCCCGGGGAGACCTCCCGGTGGGCATCCTCAACGGCATCGGCGACGATTGGGATCCGCTCACCGACCCGCACCTTCCCTATCGCTACGAGGTGGGAGACCTGGAGGGCAAGGCGGTGAGCACCCGGGCGCTGCGCCAGCGGCTCGGCCTGCGGGAGAGGCCGGGGGTGCCGATCCTGGGGGTGATCTCCCGCATGGACCGCCAGAAGGGGTTCGACCTCCTGCGGGAGACGATGCCGCCGCTGCTGGCACGCAACCGGGTGCAGCTGGCCGCCCTCGGCACCGGCGACCCGGCAATCGAGTCGATGTTCGCCGCCTTCGCCCGGCGCTTCCCCGCCGAAGTGGCCTACGCCCCCGTGTTCGACACGACCCTGGCCCACCTGATCGAAGCCGGAAGCGACATGTTCCTGATGCCTTCGGTGTTCGAGCCTTCAGGCCTCAACCAGATGTACAGCATGCGCTACGGCACTCCGCCGATAGCCCATCGCACCGGTGGCCTGGCCGATTCCATCGAGCCCTGGAATGGGGCCGAGGGGACCGGCTTCCTCTTCACTCCTCACACCCCCGAAGCCTTCGCCGCCACTCTGGAAGAGGCGCTGGCCGCGTTCGAGGACCGGGAGGGCTGGCGGCGCTTGGTGGCTAACGGGATGCGGCGCGACTTCTCCTGGGCGACGCGGGCCGCGGAGTACCGCGTCGTCTACC